>DATAKE010000096.1:0-217607 GCA_036261745.1 Opitutaceae bacterium | reverse complement strand
TTTCGCGGCCTTTTTCGCGATTTCGCTACGCTCCTTTTTACTCAATGCGAGCGCGCGGGCCTTGCCCCCCTTTTTACCGCCGCGCCGCCCCATCTCTTGCATGATCTGACGGCGAAAGGCCGCGCTATCCAAATCCCCCAGAATGATCGGGGTTTCGGACCCCGTAGCCTGCTGGACGATGTTAAACGCCGAGACGTTCGGGTCCTTGCTTGAGCGCTTTGGCATGTGTTACGAAGTAACACATTTTACCAACAAGCAACACCGTCTTTGAATTGTAAAAACCAAAGCGTACCATCACCTTTGTCCACCTGAAAACCGCCCTCCCGCGCTCCTTTCGCCAAGCAGGCCGGCCTTGTCGCGGTCTCAACGCGATCTTGTTTTGCCGGGGAGTTATGCGAGGTTTCCCGCCGTGAAACCTCGGACCATTCTGCTAGCAGCCGGTTTTTTCGGGGCGACGGGCGTCGCACTGGGCGCCTTTGGAGCCCACGCCTTGCGCACGATGCTGACCGAGTTCATGACGCGCGACCGTTGGGAAACCGCGGTGTTCTATCAACTTGTTCACGCCGTCGCGTTGTTCGTCGCGGCGACTTGGTCGCGCCGTTTCCCCGGATCGGGCTCGAGTCGGATTGCTTGGGCCGCCCGATTCTGGACCGCGGGCATCTGCTTGTTTTCGGGGTCGCTTTACCTGCTTTCAGTCACCTTAAACGCGCCGCTTTGGTTCAAAATCGCCATTCCCCCGCTGGGCGGAACCGCGTTTGTCGCCGGCTGGCTCTGCATCGTGGCGGCCGCCTTCGGGAAGGAAGAATGACCCGCCCGGTCTCACTTTCCCTTCCGGACGAACTGCGCGCCATGCTCGAGGCGGTGCGGCAGGTCGGACGGCCGCGGCTCGTCGGCGGCGGCGTGCGCGACTGGCTGCTCGGCCTCGCGCCGAAAGATTTCGATGTCGAGGTGGGCGGCATTGATTTCGAAACCCTGCACCGCGCGCTCGCGCGCTTTGGCGCGACCGATGTCGTCGGACGCAGTTTCGGCGTGATCAAAGTGCGCGGCCCTCAAAGCGGCACGGAATACGACTTCAGCCTGCCGCGCCGCGAATCGAAAACCGGCGCGGGACACCGCGGCTTCGTGGTCGCATCCGATCCCGCGTTGAACGACGCCGAAGCCGCGGCGCGGCGCGACTTCACCGTCAACGCGATCGCCCTCGATCCTTTCACCGGCAGCGTCATCGACCCGCACAACGGCCAGGCGGACCTGAACGCCCGGATACTGCGCCACACCAGCGCGGCATTCAGCGAGGATCCGCTGCGGGTGTTGCGGGCATTTCAGCTGGCCGCGCGTTTCGACTTCACGCTCGCACCCGAAACCGCCGCGCTTTGCCGCAGCATCGCCGGCTCGTTCCCCGAGCTGCCGGTCGAACGTATCTGGGGTGAATGGGAAAAATGGGCGATAAAGTCCGCCAAGCCTTCGCGCGGACTCGTCGTGCTGGAGGAAACGGGCTGGCTGGGGCACTTTCCCGAAATCGCCGCCCTGCGTGGCGTCCAGCAGGAACCCGAGTGGCATCCCGAAGGCGATGTGTTCGTCCACACGCAACATTGCCTCGACGCGCTCGTCGCGCTCCCGGCTTGGCAATCCGCCGCCGCACCGCGCCGCCGTCTGCTCACGTTTGCGATCCTCGCCCACGATTTCGGCAAACCGTCCACGACCTCGCATGCGGAGCGCCGGGGCCAGCTGCGCTGGATCAGCCCGGGCCACGAGGCCGCCGGCGCACCGATCGCCGAAGCTTTCCTCCGCCGGATCGGCGCGCCGCTCGAACTCGATGCGCCCATCCGTGCGCTCGTGGCCAACCACCTCGCGCATCATCACGGGAAACAGGGCGACTTTTCCGATACCCAGGTTCGCCGCCTCGCGCGCCGGCTCGCGCCCGCGACGATCGACGACCTCGCCGTGGTCATGACCGCGGACTCGCTCGGCCGCCCTCCCCTCAGAACGCCCTCTGCACTCGCGTTGATCGAACAGCTCAAGGCAAAGGCGAGTTCCCTCGCGCTGTCAGTAAGCGCACCCCGGCCATTGGTGCTTGGCCGGCATCTGATCGCACTCGGACACGCACCGGGACCGGATTTCAGGCCCACGCTCGACGCCGCCTTCGAGGCACAGCTCGATGGCGCGTTCAGCGATGAAGCCGGCGGCGTCGCCTGGCTTTCCCAGCGCCTGAAAAACCCGCCGTCCTAAACCAAAGTGTCATCTATTAGATGACACTTTGCCGGGGTCCGTCAGCAGGGTGGCCGGGCCGCGGGCGAGCGGGCCGTCGCTCAAAACCTTCGCGCGCAATCCGCCGTGACCTCGCAGCCATTCCTCGGCGCCGGGCGCCACGACCGCATTCATCCAGTGGCAGGGCTTCGACTCACCGGTGCCTTCAAAATTCACTCCGCCCAGCGTGAAACGCCGGCCGATCAACGCGGACAGATCCACGCCTTCCACCAATATATTCCGGCGAAACGCGTCGGGCGAAAGTGCCGGGACGGCGAACTCGGCCTTGGCTCCCTCATAGGTCTCCCATTCGAAAAACGTCACCTGCCCTTTGTAGTCCGGCCGATAGCCGTAAAACCGGTCGCCCTCGAGCCCCCAGCCGGCACGGCAGTTCACCACGGGAATGTCGACCGTCGGATGCGTCCCGGCCGGCTGGTCATGGCGGCCAAAAAAATTATGTCCCGGCGAAATGAAAATATGTCGGATGACAACCGGCATGGGACGCACACCGTAGGCCGGGCTCGACGCGCGACACAAGACGCGGAATAAATCCGCCCGATGATTCGCGCGTTTCAGTGGGACCTCGCCCGGCAAGTCGAACGGATCGACTGGTTGCTCGCCCAGCTGCCGCGCTATGCCGAGTGGGGTTACAACGAGCTCTATCTCCACCTCGAAGACGCGGTCGAATATCCCAGCCTGCCGGCCGTTGCCCGCCCCGACGCCTACACATACCAAGAACTTGGCCAGCTCGTAAACGCGGCCACGCGCGTCGGAATCAAGGTCGTACCGATCGTCAATCTCCTCGGCCACACGCAGTATTTGATCAAGGTCCCGGAGCTGCGCGATCTCAACGAACTGCGCGCCGCGGATGGTTCACCGCTGGAACGCGGCCAGATTTGTCCGCTGCATCCGCGCACCTTGGAAATCGCGGAGAAGCTGCTCCGCGACATCGCGCCGTTTTGCACCGCGGGAAAAGTTCACGTCGGGCTCGACGAGTCGTTTCACCTCGGAAAACACCCGCTCAGCCGGAAGGAAATCGCGCGGGTCGGTCTCGCCGCGCACTTCGCCGGCCATGTGAACCGGCTCCATGCCGTGACCCGCCCGCTCGGGCTCCGGATGGGGATGTGGGCCGACATGCTTTATTTTCTGCCCGGGGCGATCCCCCTGCTGCCGCGCGATCTCATCGCGTACGAGTGGTACTACTATCCCTTCACGCGCCGGCCGCGCGTGGAGTTGTTCAACTTTTCCGAAAGCGACGTCGGCGAACGCCTTCGTGCACGCGGCATCGAATACTGGGGCTGCCCGATGAACGGAGCGTTTCGTTACGAGCCGCTCCCGCATTTCACGGACCGGCTGGACAACATCGTTTCCTGGTGGCGACACGGTCAGCGGATGCAGGCTGCGGGTTTTCTTGTCACGTCGTGGGAACCGAACCGCCTCGCGATGGAGCTCACCACCGTGGTCGACGCGTCGGCGGCGAGCCTGTGGCTCGAACCCGCCACGAACGACCCGCGCGCGATGCTGGAACGCGGATTCGCGCGGGTGTTTGGAAAAAAAAACGCGAAGCAAGCGGCCCGCGTGTCGCTCGCCTGCGATCGTTTTCCCTTCAGCGGCTACCCGCGCTGGCAGATCAATTCGCGCTGGGACTCCGTCTCCCGGCGCGAGCCCGTCACGGCTTATCGGCGCGAGGAAAAGTTTTTCGCAGCGCTCGCACGTCAGGCAAAACGGACGCCGGCGCCTCTGCGCGCGAGCGTGGAGCTCCGACACTATCTGGCGGCGCGCGATGTGTACGTGCGCGAGGGCGGTCAGCGACCGCGGCTGCCCGCGGCGTTGCGGGCAGCGGGAGAGATGTGGAAGCGCACCCGGGATCCGCGCGTGGCCGGACCCAACGAGGAAATCATCCGCGCCGATGCCGGGCGGAAAACGTCCGCCGGCTGGCAGCTTTGTTATCGCGTGGAAAATTTCGCCCCCGCGGCCCAGCTCGTCGCGGTGGAGCAGCAGCGCGATGACGGCTCGTGGGAAACGGTGCAGTCGTGCCACACCATCGAGTTTCAGGCGCGGGCCGCCCGGCCGCGCGGCGGCCTCACCCGGGAACACGCGGCCCCGGTCGCCTGGAATGGCGACGCGAAAAACCTCCCGCGCCTGCGCTTCGCGCTGCGCGGGCTGGGCCAGGTGCGGATCGGAGACGTGGAACTCGTGGGGCCCGGCGGAAGCGCTACGAAGCGAGGATTGTTGCGCAAAAAAATTCTCGGCCGTCCCCCTCCGCGTTCCGGATTTCCCTCGCTCGACTGGACAAAAAACCAGGCGACGCTGCCGGTCGCGTTTCGAAAAAAATAAACTGTAGGAGCGGCTTTACGCCGCGACGGTTTCGTCACTGTCGAGTCGCGGCGTAAAGCCGCTCCTACAGCGCAAAAACGCGCTCCGTTGCCGGAGCGCGTTCGGGAATCAAACAACCACCCATTAAAATTCCTTCGAGAGCCGCACGTACCAGAAGGCCGGCTCCACGAAGTTCGTGTTTTCGTTCACGAGCTTGGAGTCCGAGAGGTCGCGGGGCGGATCCTTGTCGAGGGCGTTGCGCATCCCGACCGTGATCGTCGCACCGAAGAAACCTTTGTAGGCGATCTGGGGATTGACGACGGTCTGCGCTGAAATTCGCGCGATTCCGAAGTTGTCGAGATACTCGCCGATACGGTGGACGAAGAGCGAGGCCGCCCAGTCACCCTTGTTCCAGGCGAGCGTGGCGGTCCCGCGGAATTGCGGAAAACTATATTCGCCATCCTGGTCGATCAGGTCGCCCGTTGCCGTGGTTGCTTCCTGGTTGGCGATGTAGGTCGCCGCGAGATTCATGCGGAAGCGCCCGAGTTCATTTTCCGGGAGAACCCAGCTCACGTCGAAATCGTAGCCCTCGTATTCGCCCCGGCTCAAATTCTGCCAGGTCGCGACGACGGAGCTGATCGTTCCGACGGTTTCGCCGGGAGCGGCGGGGTTGCGCTGCACCTGATTGTAGAATGAGGGATTGTCCAAAATCTCGTCCGCCGTGAGACGGTCGATCAGGTTTTCCTGCTCATATTTGAAGTATTCCACGCCAAAGGAGAACTCGCGGAAAATCCGCGGCCCGCGCTGGGCAAAGGGCTGCACCACCAAGCCGGCATACTTCACCGTCGTTTCCTCCGGCTGCAGCGAGGGATTGCCGCCACCCAGCGTGCGAATCTGCGTGCGCGGATCCGAGGGACGCAACGGATCGGCCAGCGTGTTGGAGGTGAAACTCGTGCTCTGAGTCGTGTAGAGATAGGACAAATTCGGCGCGAGGAACGACTCGCCATACGAGCCGCGGAGCAGCACCTCCTTGATCGGTTGATAGACGAGAGCGACCTTCGGCTTGGTCGTCTTTCCGAAATCGCTGTAGTCCTCGTGACGCGCGGCGAGCTGCAATTCGAGGTTTCGCGCACCCGGCGCGTCTTTGAGGATGGGGACACTCAGCTCGGCATAGAACGAAGAGAGCCGCCGGTCGCCAAACGTGTCGGCGCCCGCCCCACCACCGACAATCTGGCTGTCGCGATTCAGGGCGGTACCGATGTTTTTTAACCGCTCGGAACGCTGCTCGGCTCCGACCGCAAGGCCGATGTTCCCGCCGGGCAGCGGGAAGATGCTGCCCGAGGCGCTGATGTCGGCCGCGCGCACCTCGAATTCGTCGTGGTTGGGATTCGTGATGCGCAGGTAGTTGATGATATCGGGATCGTTTGGCCCGAAGGGATTCGCGTACTTCACCGTCCCGTTCAACAACACGCCGTTAAACGCGTTTTGCACCAGGCGGTCGGATGACGAGTTGTGGCTCAGCTGCTCGACCGTGTTTTTCGAATAGAGCAGCGCTCCTCCCCATGACCAGTCGCTGAAAGGCAGCCGGCCTTCGAGTCCGGCCACGATCCGGGGCGAGTCGGCGGTGGTTTCGACGGCACGCGTGCCGAGCTCGGACATGCGCCAGCGAAGGTCCACGATGTTTTGACCGAAGGGATTGAACGGATTGCTGGCGGGGAAGATGCCGGTGCCGGTGGGGCTGTCGCCGATTTCCTGCGACGCCACGTAGGGAGTGGGGGCGGCGTCGATCGTCACCTCGGAGCGCCGGAACGACACTTCGACGAAGCCGGACAGCATTTCGGTAAAGTCGTAGTTCGCGCGGATATAGGTGCCGAAGGAGCGGATATCGGGCGCGAAGCCCGCTTCCTCTTGGAAATTATAGAGCGGAATTCCCGGCACGGCGGCCGCGAGCGTCGGATTGGTCTGCGGCGTGTTGAAGGTCGCGGTGCCGGCGGGGAAGGTCACCCGGTCGTTCAGCCCGCGCACGCCCGCGATGCGGGTCGACGTGCTGCGCTGATCGAAGCCGCCGAACAGGGCGCCGTTCGATTCGTTGGTGTAGACGAGATCGCGGCCATAGATGGACGCCTTCTGCATGGCGTCGAAGGTCATGACGATCGAGAGCTTGTCCGCCTGCGCGCCCGCCATGAGGAAAGCGGAGCGCTCGTTCGAATCGGTGTGCAGCGTGTTGCCGTACGAAAGCTCCGTCGAGAGGCCGGTGAAATTTTTCTTCAGCGTGATATTCACCACGCCGGCCACGGCATCGGAGCCGTAGATCGCGGAGGCGCCGTCCTTCAAAACTTCCAGCGACTCAATCGCCGAGGTCGGGATGCTGTTGAAATCGAAGATCGTCTGGAAGCCGTTGAAACCCGCCGACGCGTAAGGCGCGGCGCGGCGGCCGTTGATGAGCACGAGCGTGTTGTTGTTACCGAGCCCGCGCAGGTTGAACGAGCTGAGGCCGGGCGTGAAACTCGTGCCGCCATCGATCGAAACGAGCGACTGGCCTGCGACCGCCGGCATCGCGCGAATCGCGTCGCCGAGCGTGGTGAAGCCGGTGGCTTTGAACTCGACCTCGGTCATTCGCACCAGCGGCTGCGGTGTCTCGACGTCGATGCGTTTGATGCGCGAGCCGGTGACGCTGTATTTTTCCAGCTTCTGCGGTTCCTCGGCTTTCACGGACGTCGCCGTCGCTGCGGCCGGCGGCGGAGTCACCGGTGCCGGAGTGGCGGGAGCCTGCTGCGCGTCGGCGGTTGATGCGAGGAGGGCAAAAAATGCGCTTCCCGCCAGTGCCGGGAGCGTTGCCCAAAGTTTCCTTACGGAGTGTTGGTTCATGGTAGTCGTATTCCTGCAGTTGTGTTCGGGCTGAAGCAGGGATGAACCCGAAGCGTTTTTGTTTTCGACGACCATTGACCCGAGTTGCGGAAACCAGTGTCGAAGCGCCTCTCTTCCGCGGTGAAACCCCAATAATCTGCGACAAGCTTACCGCCCTCGGCGCCGCGGCCGGCGGACTTGCCAATCGCAACATGCTGGGTCCTCGTGTGATTCCAGATGAAGGAAATCGAGATGATCGTGCGGGCTTTGCTCGCGCCGGATTCAGGGGGGGCGGTGCTCGCCACGCTTGTGAATGTCGCGGGGTCTTCCTACCGGAGAGCGGGTGCGCGCTTGCTTCTCACCGACAATGGTTTTCGCACGGGCTCCATCAGCGGCGGCTGTCTCGAGGAAGATGTGCTCGCCCGCATGCAGCGCGTCGCCACCACGGGCCGTGCGGAAGTGGCCGTCTACGACACCACCTCGGAAAACGATTTGGTCTGGGGTGTCGGCCTCGGCTGTCACGGCGTGGTTCACGTGCTGATCGAACGACTTCCCGCCCAGCCCGCGTGGGCGAAAATTCTCGGCGCAAATTTTGCCGCGCACCGGCCCACTCAACTTTCGGTTCTTCACGCCGGCCCGCAGCTCGAGCGCTTCGGCACGCGGCTCGGCAGCGACCCCGCGGCGGCTGGCGCGCCGGATGAAACGAGTTTTGTCGAAACGATTTCCCCGCCCACGTCGCTGCGGATTTTCGGCGCGGGCGATGACGCCCAGCCGCTCGCGCGTCTCGCCCACGAACTCGGCTGGCGCGTCGCGATCGCGGACCCGCGTTCCGCGTTCGCCACGCAGGAACGTTTTCCGTTTGCCGAGCACTTGGTCGTCGCGCCCGCGACCGAACTCGTGACGCGGGTCGATCCCGCGCCCGACATGCTCGCGGTGGTCATGACCCATCATTACGTGCACGACGTGCCGATCCTGCGCGCGTTGCTGGCGCGTCCGCTCGCCTATCTCGGGCTGCTCGGGCCGAAAAAACGCGCCGAGCGAATTCTCGCCGACCTCGAAAAATCAGGAATGCCAATCGACGCCGCTCAGCGCGCGCGCCTCCACGCGCCGGTTGGCCTCGACCTCGGCGCCGACTCCCCCGAACAAGTCGCGCTGTCGATCCTCGCGGAAATGCAGGCTGCGCTGCGCGGCCGGAATGCACGCCCGCTCCGTGAACGCACGCGCCCCATTCATGAGTGAGGCCAGCCACGCCCCGCCCTTCCGATTCGGCGCGATCATCCTGGCGGCCGGCGCCTCCACGCGCATGGGGACGCCGAAGCAAATGCTTCCGCTCCACGGCCAGCCGCTGGTAAAACACGCCGCGGAAGCCGCCCTGCAATCCTCCGCCTGGCCGGTGATCGTGGTGCTCGGTGCGAATGCCGAAATCATCCGCCCCACCCTCGCGCGACTGCCGGTGCTGGTCGCGGACAATCCGGCGTGGGCCGAAGGGATGGCCGCCTCGGTGCGCGCGGGCATGACGATGCTGCAACAATTTTCCCGCTCGCTCGACGCCGCGGTCATCGCGTTGTGCGACCAGCCCGCGTTTTCCGCCGAGGTGATCGGGCAGCTCGTTGCGGCCCAGCGCCGCGAGCGCCGCGGCATCGCCGCTGCGCGTTACGGCGACCGCAACGGGGCGCCCGCGCTTTTCCTGCGCGAACATTTCGCGGCGCTCGCCGCACTCACCGGCGAGGAAGGCGCGCGCCATCTGCTCAATGGAAATCCGGCCGGCGTCACGCCGGTGGATCTGCCGCGGCTGTCGCTCGATCTCGACACGCCGGAAGACTACTCGGCTTTGATAAACTCCCCGCCGTCATGACTGTCATTCTGAGCGTAGCGAAGAATCCATTTTTACCTTCGCCCGCCGCAGCCCTTCGAAACTTCTGCGGGATTCTTCGCTGCGCTCAGAATGACCAACCGGTTTGAAAACGGATGCAGCCGGCCGGCGTCGCCAGCTTAGGGCAACTTCGTCTCGGCGACTTTCTTCGACTGCGCGGCGCGGTAGTCGTCGACGGCCTTTTTGATTTTCGGATCGCTCAGCGCGAGAATGGCGCCGGCGAAAAGCGCGGCGTTGATCGCGCCGGGTTTGCCGATGGCGAACGTTGCGACTGGAATGCCGCCGGGCATCTGCACCATGGAGAGGAGCGAATCGAGGCCCTTCAGCGAAGCCGACTCCATCGGCACGGCGAGCACGGGCAACGGCGTCAACGCCGCCGCCACTCCCGCGAGGTGAGCCGCGCCGCCGGCCGCGGCGATGACCACTTTCAAACCCCGCGCTTCGGCACTGCCACACCACTCGAAAGCGAGGTGCGGGGTGCGATGCGCGCTGATCACGCGCCGCTCGCACGCGATGCCGAGCGATTCGAGCGTCTGCACGCAGTGCTGCATCACGTCCCAATCAGACGCGCTGCCCATGATAATTCCGACGGAAGGAGAGGTGTTAGCCATAGGGTTCGAGGATGAGGAAAAACAAAAAGGCGCGAGTCAATTTCACTCGCGCCCAATGTGCCCCGGCCTTGCGCCCTTGATTTATACCAGCGGGATTGCTTTCGGCGTCCGCACCACGGTCGTGCCCGCGATCTTGTCGTGCCAGGATTGCTTTTCGTCATCGAAGGCGACCCAGACGAAGCCGAGCCCCGCGACCACCAGCGAAACAAAGCAGCCGAGCGCTCGCACGATCGCCGTCGGCCAGTCGATCGGCCGGTCATCGAGCCGCACCACGCGCAAACCGCAAATGAGTCCGCCAATGGTGGTGCCATGGGTCTTCCACATGATCCCGGCGTAGGCGGCAATCGCCACGGGGATAAACGCCCCCGCGCCAATCGGCCCGAAGATCACGCCGATCAGGATCAGATCGATCACGAGCGCGCCCAGGCGCAGCCAAAATCCGACCCGCGGCAAACCGACGGCCGAGAACGCCGGCACGACCGGGGGCGGAGTGAAAGGATTAACCGGCGGCGGCGGTGGCGGGGGCGGATTCGACCACGGTGGCGGCGGTGAGGGCGTCTGAGACCCCGGGGGCGGAACCGGCGGCGCGACATTCCCAACCGGGGTTGAAACATACGAAGCGGCGGCGCCCGCGACTGCCGCCACGGATCCGAAACCAGCAGATTGCGGAGGCGCGACGGTGGTCGGCTCGTTCACCATCGAAGGCGACGCCATCGGCGCGGGCCGGGTCGGCGGGTGGAGGGTGACCGAGGATGCTTCCGACATCGGCGGCACGCCCTGCACCGGTTGCCGCTGCGTGGTGAGCATCGCACAGATCACGCAGCCGAAACCGAGGAACCCGACCAGCGTCGAGAGGAGCAATCCGACCACGGGGATCAGATAAAACAGAACCAGCACGAGCCCACCGACAATGGTCGCGAGCGCGGGATGCAGGCGGTCATTGCTGATCGCCCGGCCGATCAACGCGCAGATGGCGGCTTTGCCGAAGAGCACGCACAGCACCACGGTGAAAGGCACAAACGGAATCAGCAGGATGCCGACCACCGTGATGGCGAGCAGCACAACGAGAACGGGGAGGCTGATGATTCCGAGCAGCGCGCTCAACACGCTCAATGCCGGCCGGTGAATCAGCGTGTCGCCGCAACGGCGGATCGCACGCGGGAAGACCAGAGCCAGCAAAGCATAGAACCCGATCGCGAGTGCCGTGAGGCCCCAAATCCAGCCGAGGTGCGGACCGATCGCGAGGGGGCGCCCGAGCCGCAAGGCCTGGCTCCACCACGCCGCCGCACTCGCCGGCACGTGAACATTGCTTTCGTCCGCCGAACGCACTTCGACTTTTCCCACCACCACCGCGTCGGGATGCCGGTGAATCTCGCCCGTGCCGTAGGCAATGACATCGCCGTTCACCTTGGCTTTTGAACCGAGGGTGATGTCGCCCAAAATCGAGCCGACTCCGCCGTTGACCGTGCCGTTGATCGTGACGTCGCCAAAGGCGCCAACGACATTGCCCTGCACGTCTCCATCGATCTGGACGTCGCCCATGATGGCGACCGCGTCGCCCTGGACTGTCTCGCCTTTGCGGACGTGGTTGTCGTCGAAGAAAATGACACGGTTGTCCTTGCTGCGGCTGGGACGCGTGATGCGCATGCCTTGGGAGCGCTTCGGTGGCCGCGGCGCCGCTTTCTTTTTCTCGGGTTCGATCTTCTCCGGTTCGGCCGGAGCGGGAGCGGGGGAGTCGAGCCGGCGGAGCTCGGGCTCCGGCGTCGCCACGACGGGTTCAGGCGCCGGAGCCGCGGCTTTTTCAGCGGGGGCGTCGGTGGCGGGCGCGGGAGGTTGTGGAGCGGCCTCTTGGGCGAAGCTGACCAAAGTCAGCGCGAGCCAGAAGGCGGCGACCGCCGCGGGGACAAAGAAGCGGACAGTAATTTTCATGGGCTGGTTTTAAAGGGAGCGGTTCGCACGGATCGTGCGGTAGGCGACGGCGCCGATGCCGAGCAACGCAGCGTAGCAGCTCCCGATGAGTGCGATGGCGCTGTAGAGCCAAACGGCGGGGATGGCGTGGTAGATCATGAGGGTCTTCTCGACGATCGTGCTGAAAACGCTGCTGATTCCCGCCACTTGATCGGTGAGCTGCCCGACGGCCTCGGTGCCCGCCGCTCCACGCGTGAGGACAAATACTCCTGCAACGATGAGCGCGGCGACCGTCGCCGAGACGACAAAAAATGCCGCGCGCACCGGCGATGGCCAATAGGCGTAGGATTTGCGCCACCAAGGCAGCGCGGCGCGGCGCTCGAGTTCGGCGAGCACGCGGTTCTCCAAGGTGCGCGGCGCGCGGCGGGCGGGCAGCTGGCGGAGGGTTTGTTGAATGAGGCGCTCGAGTTTCTCGTCGCGGTCGGGAGTGGGATTCATGGCGCTTTAATTATTGAGGGTTTCGTGCGAGGTGCCGCTGCGAGCCAGGACTTTGGCGAGGGCCGCACGCGCACGGAGAATGTCGGTTTTCACCTTGGCGAGCGAGACGCCCAGTTTTTTGGCGATCTCGTCGTAGGGCAGATCTTCAAAATGGTAGAGAACGAGGGGCACGCGCTGGTGGTCGGGGAGTTGTTCGAGGGCCTTCTCGACCCAGACCCGGCGCTCGTCGGCGTCGACTCCGGCGAAAAACGTGTCGGGGGCGGCAAACTCGACCTCCGGCGCGTCGCTTTCACCGCCGCCATCGTCGCGCCGGAACTCCGAAAAGAACCGCCAGCGCTTCCGGTAGCGGGAGAGGTGGTTGAGCGAGAGGTTCGTTGCGACCGTCTTCAACCAGCCCCCGGCGGTCGGGCTCGTTTGGAGCGATTCGAAATGCTCATACGCTTTAAGGAAAACCTCTTGGGAGATGTCTTCTGCCTGTGCGTCGTTGCCGGTAAGGCGGGCGGCGGTGGAGAAAACCATGTCCTGGTAGGCGCGCATGAACGTAGTGAAGTCGGCCGGAGGGGTTAGCCCCGAGGTGGAAGTTTGCACTTGTGGTTCATCGTTCATGTCCAGAACACCACGACCCGGCCGAAAGTCGCAGAAAGTGTCTGTGCTTCAGCTTTGTCCGGGGCCAGCGTTAACGATCAGCGGGTTGGGTTTTGCGGGGTGGACTTGGCGACCGCACCGCTTTTGCATGCCGCCCCACGATGAGTTTAGCCCAACCCACTTTCCTCTTCGCCGCCGCCGCGGGGGACGTTCCGGCTTGGTTGATTCTACCGTTCGGCCTGCTGCTGCTTCTCATCGCGGTGATGCCGCTGACTCCGCCGAAGATAAAGCACGGCTGGGAACACAACTACCCGTGGGTGGCGATCGGCTTGGGCGGATTGGTGGCCGCGTATTATTTGTGGAAAATCCCCAACGGCGGAACGCCCATCCTCCACACCCTGCACGAGTATTTTTCGTTCATCGCCTTGATCGGTTCGCTCTACGTCGTGGCCGGCGGGATCCACATCAAGGTCAAAGGCGAGGCGACCCCGCTCCAAAACGTCGTTTTCCTCACCATCGGCGCGATTATCGCCAACTTCATCGGCACCACCGGCGCGTCGATGGTGCTGATCCGTCCTTGGATCCGGATGAACAAGATTCGGATCAGCGCCTTCCACGTGGTGTTTTTCATTTTCATCATCTCGAACGTCGGGGGTTCCCTCACGCCGATCGGCGATCCGCCGCTCTTCCTCGGTTTCCTCCGCGGCGTGCCGTTTTTCTGGCTGGCCGAACATGTGATCGTGATCTGGCTGGCGACCTTGGCGGCGTTGCTGGGGGTATTCTACGTTTTCGACTCCCAAAGTTTTATCCACATGCCGCGCCAGCTGCGGAACGCCGCGGAGCAGCCGGACTCCTGGCGTTTCGACGGGATGGCAAACGTGCTTTTCCTCCTCGCGATCATCGGCGCCGTCTTTTTGCCCGAACGCTTTTTCCTCCGCGAAATCGTGATGCTTGGCGCGGCCGCCGCTTCCTATTTCACGACCTCGAAAACCGTCCATGCGGAAAACGCCTTCACGTTCGGTCCGATCAAGGAAGTGGCGTATCTCTTCGCCGGGATTTTTCTGACGATGATGCCGGCGCTCGCCTACCTCGCGCTGCATGGACCGGAGTTCGGTCTCACCCGGCCGCTCCAGTATTATTTCGCATCGGGCGGGCTGTCGGCGGTCCTCGACAACGCGCCGACCTACGTGAATTTCCTGCAGCTCGCCGAGGCCACCGTTCGCTCACAGGACCCCGCGGCATTTGTCATCGCGGGCAACGATCCCATTGCTGCCGTGCGTGTTCTTCTCACCGTCCAGCCGGCCCTGGTCGTCGCCGTCAGCCTGGGCGCGGTCTTCTTCGGCGCGATGACCTACATCGGCAACGGCCCGAACTTCATGGTGAAATCCATCGCCCACGACTCCGGCGTCCACTGTCCCACCTTCTTCGGCTACCTGTTCAAGTTCAGCCTCCCGATCCTGCTGCCGATCCTCGTGTTGGTCGGGTTCATCTTCCTGTGATGTCTCCTCGCAACCGGAGTAGGGCGGGTCTGTGACGCGCCTTTCCGGAATCCCAGCGCGAGCGGATAAAAGACCCGCCCTACTTTGCCTGCAACCTATGGCGGGCGCGCGTGTTCTTGGTGCATGGAAATCTTCGTCTGGACGCTCACCGCGCTCCTTTTTCTTGTCGGCCTGCTCGGCGTGATCGTACCGCTGCTGCCAGGCACCGCGCTGATTTTGTTCGGTGCGATTCTCCACAAGCTGTTGCTCCCGGAGACGCTCACGTGGGGAACGGTGAGCTGGATCGCCGCCATTTTCGTGATCTCGGTTCTGGCGGACTTCGGCGGGGTGATTCTCGGCGCCCGCCTTTTCGGCGGAGGCAAATGGGGCATGGCCGGCGCCGGCACCGGCGCGTTTGTCGGCATGTTCTTTTCCCTCCCCGCCCTGATTCTCGGCACGATCTTTGGCGCCGTCGCGGCGGAAAAACTCATCGCCAAAAAATCCGGCCGCGATTCGCTCCTCGCCGGCGCGGGCGCGGCCACCGGCTTTCTCCTTTCAACCGTGGTCCGGATCGTCTGCGCGATCGGAATGATCGCGGTCTTCCTCGCCGTAACGCTGCGCACGATCGGTTAATCGCGCGCAGCGTTCAGACCGGTCCACCGGCCTACGACCCGGCCGGCTCTTTTTTATTTCGTGCCGCGGGCGGAGCCGCCGGCGGAAACGGGGTCACCCGCTTGAACTGCGTCCAGGCATACTCCGCCCGGTCACCCATCTTGAAAACGACGACACGCACCGCTCCGGTCGCCAGCGGTTCGCCGTCATCCGGGGTCAGATCGTGCACGATCGGATCGAACCGCACGTCGAGCCACACGTCCGTGATTTTCGCCAGGCCGAGCGCGATGCGCAGAGGTTCGCGCAGACCGCCCGTGATCTGCTCAACCGAGCGGGTCGCCTTGTCGACGGTGATCTCGATCTCGATTTTCTCCAACGGCACGAGCCGCGTGGCCTCCCGGCGCAGCGGGACATCGTAGCGCACCGACTCCGCAGTTTCCTTCGCGACCGTGGCGCGATCGAAATCGAAATACTTCTCCAGCGACGCCTCGGCTTTTTTCTTCGGCTTCCGGTTTTTCCGGTGCTGCCAGTGCTCGCGTTGCACCGCCGTCGGCGGCTTTCCGTCGATCTCCAGCAGCTCCCAGCGCTGGCTGTCCGGGCGCGAGGGATCGTAGCGCTCGAGCCGCTCGAGTTTCACCTTGTCGTCGTCGAACGTCCGCACGCGTTGTGTGAATGCCCAGTCGTCCGTCCCGGTGACCCACTTGTGCATCGCCTCCTCGAGCAGGGGCGGAGTCTCCGCCCGCGCGTGCGGAAGACAGGTCGCCAAGGCGAGAACCGGAATAAAGAGGGAGCGGAGTACCATGGACCTTGGACCCCGCAGCCCCACCGCGGTTCAAAGCGAACAACCGCGTTCTCCGCCTGCTACATCCGGCAAATTAAAAGTTCCCGCTCGTAGATCATTTCCTTCGGCAGGCGGTCATGCAGGTCGAGGAACAGTTCCTCGTGCCCGATGACCTCGGCGCGCCACAGCGCGCGGTCGAACTTCTGCAGCTCCTCGAATTTCTCGCGCGGAAAATCCATGCCGGTCCAATCGATGTCCTCGTAGCGCGGCACCCAGCCGATCGGCGTCTCGCGTCCGAGCGCGCGGCCGCGGGCGCGGTCCACGATCCATTTCAACACACGCATGTTCTCCGAAAACCCGGGCCAGAGAAATTTCCCGTCCGCATCCTTCCGGAACCAGTTCACGTGAAAAATCCGCGGGGTTTCGCTGAGGCGTTTCTGCATCGAGATCCAATGCCGGAAATAATCGCCCATGTGGTAGCCGCAGAAAGGCAGCATCGCCATCGGATCGCGCCGCACTTTGCCGATCGTGCCCGCGGCCGCCGCCGTCATCTCGGAACCCATCGTCGCTCCCGTGTAGACACCGGCGCTCCAGTTGAACGACTGGTAAACCAGCGGCATCGTCGTCGCGCGGCGTCCGCCAAAGATGAACGCGCTGATCGGCACGCCCGTGGGTTTCTCCCAATCCGGATCGATCGTGGGGCACTGCACCGCCGGCGCGGTGAAACGTGAATTGGGATGCGCCGCCTTGGCGCCGGTTTCCCTCGCGATCGCCGGCGTCCATTTTTTTCCCTGCCAGTCGGTGCACTCCATCGGGGGCGCATCGGTCATCCCTTCCCACCACACCCCGCCCTCGGGGGTGAGGGCGACGTTCGTGAAGATCGTGTTCTTCGCGAGCGCGGCCATCGCATTCGGATTCGTTTTGACCGAGGTTCCCGGCGCGACGCCGAAGAAGCCGGCCTCGGGATTGATCGCGTGCAGGCGGCCGTTCGCGTCCGGTTTGATCCACGCGATGTCGTCGCCCACGGTCCAGATTTTCCAGCCCTTGTCCTTGAACACCGGCGGCGGAATCAGCATCGCGAAGTTCGTCTTGCCGCACGCACTCGGAAACGCCGCGGCAACGTAGGTCTTTTCGCCCGCGGGATTCTCGACCCCGAGGATCAACATGTGCTCCGCCATCCAGCCCTCGTCGCGCGCGATGTTGGAGGCGATCCGCAGCGCGAAACATTTTTTTCCGAGCAGCGCGTTGCCGCCGTAGCCGGAACCGTAGCTCCAGATCTCCCGCGTCTCGGGAAAGTGGACGATGTATTTTTCCTGGTTGCACGGCCACGGCACGTCCTTCTCGCCGGCTTTCAGCGGCCGGCCGACGGTGTGCATGCACGGGACAACGCGTTTGTCCGCCTTGTCGATCTCCTTGAAAACCGGCAGGCCGATCCGCGCCATGATGCGCATGTTGACGACGACGTAAGGCGAATCGGTGAGCTGCACGCCGATCTGCGCCATCGGCGACCCGACCGGGCCCATGCTGTAAGGCAGGACGTACATCGTCCGGCCCGCCATGCAGCCGGAGAAAAGTCCGCGCAGCTTGCGGCGCATCTCATAGGGATTTTCCCAGTTGTTCGTCGGCCCGGCGCCTTCCTTCGACAGTGAGCAAATAAACGTGCGGTCCTCCACGCGCGCGACGTCGCTCGGGTCGGAGCGGGCGTGATAGCAGTTGGGCCAGAGTTTTTCGTCCAGCCTGGTGAACGTGCCGCCCGCGACCAGCTGCGCGCAGAGGGAATCGTATTCCGCCACCGAACCGTCGACCCACTGGACGCGCGCGGGCTGGCAGAGATCCACCATCTTATCGATCCACCGCACCAGATGCTGATTCGTGCTCAGGGGGCCATTCGAAGCGGGTTTCTTCATGCGCCTAGGCTGCAAGGGCGCGTCGCGTGGGCAAATGGGAAAGCCGGGCCTGCACGCGAAGGGAAATTCGCTTCACGCCCGCATAAGCCTGCCAACCCACGCCTTTTCTCCCGCTCCCCCGCTTCCCGCCATAAAAACACAAAGTAACCTAATAGGTTACTTTGTGTTTTTATGGCGGGGTGCCGCGGTCACTTCATCGGCTCGATGTGCACCGTGACGTCGCTGATCGCATGCGGCACGGAGGCGAGCAGCGCGTCCTTCACCGCGTGCGCGATGTCATGTCCGGCGCGCACGGTGAGATCGCCGTCCACGCGAACCTGGATGTCGACCAAATGACTCAGGCCGCTTTTGCGCACGCGGCATTTGTCGAGCGCCTGCACACCCGGCACCTGCAGCGCCACCGCCCTCACTTCGTTTTCGAAGGCGACCGGCACCGCGGTGTCCATCACGTCCACGAGCGCGCGGTTGATCATGCCGACGCCGTTGAACGCGATCACCGCGCACGCGAGCAGGGCGGCCCAGTCGTCGGCCGCCTCCCAGCCTTTGCCGCCGATGACCCCGATCGCGATGCCGACAAACGCGGCACACGACGTGATCGCATCGGCGTAGTGATGCCACGCCTCGACGTTGAGCGCCGTGCTTCCGGCTGCCGTGGCCGCGTCGCGCATGCGCCGGGAAAACCAGAACTTCGTTGCCACGACGCCGACCAGCAAAGGCAGCGTCAGCCAGTGCGGTCCCCGATGCGGCGTGATGATCTCATGCACGGCGCGCCAGCCGATCCAGCCGGCCGCCAGAAAAATAAAAACCGCCACCGCGAGGGCGGCCACCGGCTCGGCCTTCCCGTGTCCGTAGGGGTGATCCTCATCCGGCGGCTGCGCTGCCACGCGAAATCCCGCCCACACGATCGCCGACGAAAGAATGTCGACGAGCGACTCCACCCCGTCCGCGATCAGCGCGTAGGTGTGGCCGAAAATTCCCCCGGCAAACTTCACGGCCGCCAGGATTGCGTTCAGCGCGATGCCGCGAAGAACCAGCCGCGCGCTCGCCTCCGCGCGACGCAACGGGGCCGCGTGATGTTCGGGGAGCGGGGCAGGCACGGCGGAAAACTGAGGACCTCCCGGACGAAGCTCAACGCGCTTTCCTGACCGCGGCGCGGCGAAATCACCGCCGGGCCGGCCGGGCATTGACCCGTCCGGCGAATTTTTCCACGCTCCGCGCCAATCCCCATGGCGGCACAGATCAGCATTACCGGCGGCGATCCCGTGAAGCAGTTCTCGGTTTTTGTGCAGAACCGCGTCGGCCGGCTGTTCGACCTGACCGCGCTGCTCAAGGCTGCCGACGTCCACGTGATGGCGATCACCGTGCTCGACACGACGGACAGCTCGATCGTCCGCCTGATCGTCGACGACCCCGACAAGGCGCGCGAGCTGATGGTGAACAATGATTTTCCGTACACCGAATGCGATGTGCTCGCCGTGGAAATCGTCGACGAGTCGGAGCTCAAGCAGGTCCTCAAGGCGCTCCTCGAGGCGGAAATCAACATCCACTACATCTACAGCTTCATTAAGCGGCCCGAGGGGAAATCCGCCCTGGCCATCAACGTCGAGGACAGCGACGTCGCCGCGCAATCCCTCGCGAACCACAATTTTCGCGTGCTCGGCCAGCGCGATATTTCACGTTAGTCCGCGAGCGGCTCCTTACGCCCGCTGTAGGAGCGGCTTTACGCCGCGAGCTGCATACGTTCCCGAATCGGTCGCGGCGTGAAGCCGCTCCTACAATTTGGACTAGCTCTTCACGTCGGCCATCCGCTCGCAATCGAGCTGGTAGATTCCGCTGAGGTAGCCGTTGTCGAAAATCGCGCCGACCCTCAGCTCGCCGTAAAACGCCATCGGCACGTCGACCATCACGGGCAGGCCGCCCTTCTTCATTTTCACCACCACCCACTCGTTGATGCTCGGGACTCCTCCGTAGCAGCACGCGAGGGTGTTTCGCATCACGAGGAATTCCGTCACGAGACCCTTCTCCATTTTCACCGGCATCATGAAACCGGTGATGACGGCTTTCTTGTTATTCCAACTTTTCACCGCCGGCGGAATTTGCTCCTCGCCGGTCTGCACGACCGGCTTTCCCCCGGCCGCGGCATCGAAGGCCGGCGGCACAAAGGGAAACGACGCCAGCCGGTCGAAGCTCAATTTCAAATAACCGTTCTCGGATTCCGGCGGAGATTGCGCGAGGCCGACCGCCGGGACCGGCGCACCCGCGGGGGACGCGCTGGAGGAATTGGTGGCGGCATTCGCCTCGGCCGCCCAAACGGCCGCGGCGCCGAAGGCGTGAAAAACCGCGAAGAGAACGACGCGCGCGAACAACGGGGAATGCCAGAAGGGATTCATCGAAAGGTGTCGGACGCTACCCACGATGCCGGTCGCGTCAAAAAATTTGGCGGCGCGAATTTCGTCTGATGAAAGAGCGTTGTTTCATACGGACTGTCAGGCAATTTGCGGAGCGGCCGGAACGGTTTCAAAATTGACCCGTTCATTTGCGGGAGGCACTCACACACCCTACCCCATGAGCAAGACTTACCGCGCGGTCCTCGTAGGCACCGGCAGTGTTGCAGACACCCACATTCGCGCGGTCGGAGATACGCACGGGCGGGTGGAGCTCGTGGCGGCGGTCGATATCGACGCCGAACGCGTGCAGACCTTCTGCACCCGTCACAAGCTTTCGGCGGCCTACACGGACTTCGCGCGGGCGCTGCGGGAAACGCGTCCCGATATCGTGATCGTGGCCTCGCCCCCGGCTTCGCATGCCGCGTTGAGCATCGCCGCGATGGAAGCGGGTGCCTGGGTGCTCTGCGAAAAACCTTTCTGCGCTTCGCTCGCCGAACTTGACCGCATCGAGGAGGCGGAACGGCGGACCCGGCGGTTCACCGCCTGCGTTTTCCAGCAGCGTTTCGCTTCTTCCACGGCGCACTTGCGCCGGATGACCGACAGCGGACAGCTGGGGCGCCCGCTGGTCGCCGTTTGCAACACGCTTTGGTACCGCGATCCCACGTACTACGCCGTTCCGTGGCGCGGCCGCTGGGCGACGGAACTCGGCGGTCCCACCATGGGCCTCGGCATTCACGCGATGGATCATCTGCTCCATTTGCTCGGCGACTGGTCGGAGGTTCGTGCGCAAGCGGCTACGCTCGATCGGGCGATCGAAGTGGAGGATGTTTCGATGGCCCTCGTGCGTTTCGCGAACGGAGCGCTCGCGTCGGTCGTCAACAGCGCCCTCAGCCCGCGTCAGGAAACCTACATCCGCCTCGACTACCAGCGGGCCACGGTCGAGCTCACGCACCTTTACGGTTACAACCGCGACAACTGGAAATTCACGCCCGCCCCCGCGGCTCCCGAGGAAACCGACGCACTCACGGCGGCGTGGCAGAAATTTCCGCCCGACACCGGCTCGACCCACTCGGCGCAACTCGCGGCGTTCATCGCCGACATGGATGCCGGCACGCGTCCGCTCACGAGCGGCGCCGATGCGCGCCGCACCCTCGAATTGCTCACCAGCCTCTACAAGAGCGCGTTCACCGGTTCGCCCGTGACGCGCGGCTCGATCCAGCCCGGAAGTCCGTTCTATACGGCGCTGCACGGCGGCATGGCGCCGACCCGGCCGGTGCAATCGCGTCCCCCGCTCGCGGTCTGAGCACTCTGCGGCGGGTTTTCTGTAGCGGCGGTCTATGACCGCCGGGGCCGGGCGGTCATCTCCACCGTCGAATCTCCAACGACGTTCGCTCGTCGGCATAGACCGCCGCTACGGTTCGAGCTACGACAGCGGGGCCAGCGTCTCCGCGACCGGCGTGCGGTACGCCTTCACCGCCGGCACGACTCCGCCCAGCGCACACAGCGCAATCATCGCGACCGGACAAATCACGAGGACCTCGTGCCAGGCCGTGACTGAAAGCACGACCCCGGTCTGCGCCCGGATCACACCGGCGACGACCGTGAGCAACGCAAAATAGATCGCCAGCCCCGCCACCGCGCCGAGCAGTCCGATGCAAGCCGCCTCGGCCACCACGGTCCCGAAGATCGTCCGGCGCCGCGCTCCCAACGAGCGCAGGATCGCGAGGTCGCGCTGCCGCGCGCTCATCGAATTATAGATGCTGGCGAGCACCGAGCCCGCGGCCACGAGCGCCACGAGATAGGCGACGAGCGTGAGCACGCGGTCGAACCACGCGATCTTGCCAAACAAATCCCCGACGATCGTCCCCACCGGATAGGCCAACGTGAGCCGGTTGCCCTGCTTGTTATAAAGCAGGTCGAGCATGATGCCGGCCGCCGGCGCCCGCAGCTGGATTAACACCGCACTGATGTCCGAGGCGGTTTTCGGGTCATGGCCGCTCATGCGCTGCACGCCCTGCAAAGGAATCCAGAGGACGCGATCGGCCGGCGTGTTGGTCGGACTCAGGATCCCGACCACCGTATAAAGATCCGCGTGCTGCTCCTTCTCGCTGTAAGCCAGCCCGTGAAACGGATGGAAGGTATCGCCGACTTTCAGTCCCAATCGTTCCGCCGCAAAACTCCCGGCAACCGCCTCCTTCGCCTCGGAATTTTCCGGCCCGAAAAACTTCCCGCCCGCCTGCACCGCGAATTTTTTTCCGGACGCGTATTCCACCTGGGCAAAAAGCTCCACTCCGGTCCCGACGATGCGGTAGCCGCGAAGATTGTCGCCGACCGCGATCGGTATCGCCGTCTTCACCGCGGGATGCCGCCGGATCGCCTCGTAGTCGCTGTAAGGAAGGTTACCGGGCGACGCCTCGAGGTGAAAAATCGCGTTGAGCACCAGCTGGAGTTTCGATCCCCGCGCCCCGAGCACGGCGTCGAAGCTCGTCGCGGTATCGCGAAACGCCGACTGCGACTGGGTTTTGACGACCCACACGCACATGAGCAAACCGCACGCGAGCGCGATGCTCCCGGCCGTCACCCAGGTCGATAGCGCGTGTTGCCGCAGCGAACGATAGATGATCAGCGGGAGGGTCATCGCAGGACGGAAATTTTATTAATCTCCGCAAAATCCCTCCGGCGCTCGAAACGCCCGAGTACTTCCTCGTCGTGGCTCACCAGCAGCAGCGCCGCGCCGTTTTCGCGACAGACCTCGCGGATCAGCGCGAGCGATTCACCGGCATGCTTGTGATCGAGATTGCCCGTGGGTTCGTCGGCGAGCACGAGCTTCGGCCGGTTGGCGAGGGCGCGGGCGACCGCGACCCGCTGCTGCTGTCCGGTCGAGAGCTGCCGCGGAAAATGATTCAACCGCGCCGAGAGCCCGACTCGCTCCAGCAGCGCGCGCGCACGGTTGCGATCGGCGCCAACCCCAAACGACATGCCGAGCAGCACGTTCTCCAGACAGGTGTAGCCCTGGAGCAGATTGAAGGTCTGAAAAATGTAGCCGGTCTTTTCGGCGCGGAGCCGGTCGCGCTTCGGTTCCGGCAGCGCGGTCATGTCCACGCCGTCGATCGCGATTTTTCCCGAATCGGCGGCGAGAATCCCGGCGATCAGGTGAAGAAAGGTCGTTTTGCCCGAGCCGCTTTCGCCACGCAGCGCGAGCTGTTCCCCCGCGGCGAGGGCAAAGGCGGACACGTTCACGATCTCGGCGCGTCCACCCTCGGGGGAGGGAAAAGATTTCCTCAAGTCGGTGATCGCGAGCATCGGCCGCCACCGTGGGCCAGACCTCCGGGGTTGACCAACCGTTTTCGCGGAAAAATTCATGCCGACATTCCGAAGTCATCCAACACTGTTGGCCGCCCGTACCACCTGAATGAACCCCGCTCCGGCCGTCCCGCTTCCCCACCCTCCGACTTTCTGGCAGCGCCGGATCATCGCGCCGCTCCGTGCACAGCTCACCCAGGGCGCCACCCCGGACCGGCTGGCGTTGTCGCTGGCCGTGGGCACGGCTTGCTCCGTCATGCCGCTCATCGGTGTGACAACCGCGCTGAACTTCGGCGTGGCTTTGTGGCTGCGGCTGAACCAGCCGGTGATGCAGATCCTCAATCAACTGCTCGCGCCGGTTCACCTCATCCTGATCATCGTCTACGTCCGTCTCGGGGAAAAAATCTGGGGCGCCGTCCCCGTGCCAATTTCCATTCCGGTTCTCGTGCGGGCGTTCCGCGACGACCCCGTGGCTTTCCTCCATCGTTTTGGCTGGACCGGAGTTCATGCCGCCACCGCCTGGGCGTTGAGCGTGCCGCTGATCGTCGCCGTGGTTTACTACGCGCTGCGTCCAGCCATGCGGGCGCTCAGCTCGCGGTGACCGCTGCACCAAATTACAAAAAACCGGCGCGGATGAATCCGCGCCGGTCGTTGAAGGAAACCGCGGATCAAACCGCGTCAGTTAATCAATCAATCCCAGTGGCCTTCGTAGAAGCGGTAGGCGCCCGCTTCCGCCTCCCAGCGCGGATTCACCCAAGTCGCGCCGGAACGCGGTGGAAGTTCCCAGTGGCCGGCCATCCATTCGTAGCGCGCATTGCGCCACGTCCAGTATCCGGGAACCCAGACGTGATCCGACGACGGCCGCGCCGTGACCGCTTCGGGCTGCGGCGACGGCGGCGCCTGCGAGATCATGACCACGCCCGGCGTGGAGGTCGGAGTGGCAACAACGGTGGCCGTCATGGGCGTGGGAGCGGGAGCGGTGTTCACCATCACCGTGGCGGTGGGAGCAGGAGGCGGAGGAGCGGAGACAACGTGGGAGTCGGGCTCCGAGGCGCAGCCGGCGAAGAGGAGGGTCGCAGCGCCGCAAATCACAAGGCCGTGCCGGCGCAGGTTCGCGCAACTGGCAGGCTGTAAGGCAGAGGTTGTTAATTTCATACGCGGCACCAGACCGCGATTCGTCCGAACGGTTCGCGGCGCAACCCCTGATCGGGATTCCGGATTTGCCACTTTATGGACACACCGCTTGGTTGCGCGCCATTTTCCTTTTCCACGATGCACCGAACCCTCGTCAAAGACGCCCTCGCCGCGAAAGAGCCCTCCGATGCCATTCATCTCGCGGGCTGGGTGCGCACCCGGCGCGACGCGAAGGCTTTTTCGTTCATCGAACTCAACGACGGCTCGTCGTTGAAAGGCATCCAGGTGATCGCCGACGCCCAGCTGCCCGATTACGCGCACATCGAAAAAGTCGCGACCGGCGCCTCCCTCAGCGTGCGCGGCAAACTCGTCGCCTCGAAAGGCCAGGGACAACAGTGGGAGGTCGTCGCCGAATCGTTCACCGTGATCGGTGAAGCGGACGCGACTTATCCGCTGCAGAAAAAAGGGCACACGCTGGAATTCCTCCGCGAGATCGCGCACCTGCGGCCGCGCTCGAATCTCTTCGGCGCGGTCTTCCGCGTGCGCAGCCGGCTCGCGTTCGCCGTGCACCAGTTTTTTCAGGACCGCGGATTTTTCTACATCCACACGCCGATCATCACGGCAAGCGACTGCGAGGGGGCCGCCGAACTTTTCCGGGTGACGACGCTCGATCCGTCGCACCCGCCGATGACCGAGAGCGGCGACGTCGATTTCAAAAAAGATTTCTTCGGCAAGAACACCTACCTCACTGTCAGCGGCCAGCTCGAAGGCGAGATCTTCGCCTGCGCGCTCTCGAACATCTACACCTTCGGGCCGACGTTTCGCGCGGAGAACTCCAACACCGCGCGCCACGCCTCCGAGTTCTGGATGATCGAGCCGGAAATGGCCTTCGTCGACCTGGCGGGCAACATGGCCGTCGCCGAGGAATTCGTGAAATACCTGATCCGCGACGCGAAGGAGCACTGTGCTGCCGACCTCGAGTTCTTTTCCAAGTTCGTCGACAAGGACCTCCTCGCCCGGCTCGACTTTGTGCTCGAGCGGCCGTTCCAGCGCTGCAGCTACACCGAGGCGATCGAGATTCTGGCGAAGAGCGGAAAACAATGGGAGCATCCCGTCGCGTGGGGCGACAATCTCCAGTCCGAGCACGAACGCTTCCTCGCCGAGGAACACTTCAAGTGTCCGGTGACGGTCTACAATTATCCGCGCACGTTGAAACCGTTCTACATGCGCGTGAACGACGATGGCAAAACCGTCACGGCGATGGACCTGCTCGTGCCCGGCATCGGCGAGATCATCGGCGGCAGCCAGCGCGAGGAGCGGCTCGAGGTGCTGCGCGAAGCCATGCGCCACCACAAACTCAGCGAGAAGGAATACTGGTGGTATGTGGATCTGCGCCGCTACGGCAGCGTGCCCCACTCCGGCTTCGGGCTGGGCTTTGAGCGCATGCTGATGTTCGTCACCGGCGTCGCGAACATCCGGGACGTCATCCCGTTCGCCCGCACCCCGGGCACGGCGGAGTTTTGACACGCCGATTGTGATTTTACTGCAGCGGCGGTCTATGACCGCCGTCCGGGAGCGTTCGGCGACCCGAGGTGTTCCTCCGCGGTCATAGACCGCCGCTACAGTGAAACCGACTGCCGCCCGCCCTCGGTTCGCCGCATACGGACTACTTTCCGTTTCTCGTGTCTGTTTCCGATTCCCGATTTCCCGGGCCCGGGCTCGCTTGCGGCCCGCCTCCTGCTAACCCTCTCCCACGTCCAGCCCGTAACCCTCGCCCATGGCCATCCACGTAGCTCTCCACCACCGCACTTCCTACAGCTACGACCGACCCATCCGCCTCGGGCCCCAGACCGTCCGGCTTCGGCCCGCCCCGCACTGCCGCACCCCGGTGCTGAGTTACTCGCTGAAGGTCGAACCTTCCGGCTACTTCATCAACTGGCAGCAGGATCCGCAGGGCAACTACCTCGCGCGCCTCGTCTTCCCGGAGCCGACGAAAACGTTTTCCGTGGAGGTCGATCTCGTTGCGGAAATGGCGGTGTTCAACCCGTTCGATTTCTTCCTCGAACCGAGCGCGGAAAATTTTCCGTTCGGCTACGACGCAAAACTCGCCGTCGAGCTCGCGCCCTACCTGCGCAAGGATCCGCTGACGCCGGCGTTCGACAAGTTCATGCGTTCGCTCGACCTCAATCCGAAGCGCACGATCGATTTTCTCGTCGGGCTGAACCTGCGGGTCCACCAAGCCGTCCGCTACATCATCCGCATGGAACCGGGCGTGCAGACGCCCGAGGATACCCTCGCGAGCGGCGCGGGCTCCTGCCGTGACTCCGGCTGGCTGCTGGTGCAGGTGTTCCGCCACCTGGGGCTCGCGGCGCGTTTCGTGTCGGGCTACCTGATCCAGCTGCGCGCCGATGTGAAGGCCATCGATGGCCCGTCGGGCACCGTCCAGGATTTCACCGACCTCCACGCGTGGTGCGAAGTTTACCTGCCGGGCGCCGGCTGGATCGGAATGGATCCGACGTCAGGCCTCTTCGCGGGCGAAGGCCACCTGCCGCTCGCATGTTCGCCCGAGCCTTCGAGCGCCGCGCCCATCACCGGCATCGTCGAGCGCAGCGAGGCCAAGTTCGACTTCGCGATGAAGGTCACGCGAATCTTCGAAACACCGCGCGTCACGTTTCCCTACAGCGATGAAACCTGGGCAAAAATCGACGCCCTCGGCGAAAAAATCGACACGACGCTCAAGGCCCGCGACGTCCGCCTCACCATGGGCGGCGAGCCCACGTTCGTCGCGATCGACGACATGGACGGCCCCGAGTGGAACACCGCCGCGCTCGGCCCGCGCAAGCGCGAGCTCGGCGGCCAGCTCTTCAAGCGCGTGTGGAAACAGTTCGGACCCGGCGGTTTCATCCACCACGGCCAGGGCAAATGGTATCCCGGCGAACCGCTCCCGCGCTGGGCGCTGACGTGCGTCTGGCGCAAGGACGGCAAGCCGCTCTGGAAAAATCCCGCCCTCTTCGCCGACCCGCTCGACAAATCCACGCGCACGCCCGAGGACGCCCAGCGTTTCGCCGCCGCGCTCGCCAAGGAGCTCGGCGTCGGCGAGGAGCGCCTCGTTCCCGGCTACGAGGACGCGTTCTACTACGTTTGGAAAGAGCGGCGCCTGCCGGCCGGCGTCGATCCGCTCGATAAAAATCTGAGCGAACCCGATGAACGCGCCCGCCTCGCGCGCTTGCTCGAGACCGGCCTCGACAAGGTCACCGGCTACGCGCTCCCGCTGCTGCGCGACCCGAAACAGAAATGGACTTCGGGCCCGTGGTTTTTCCGCGCCGGCCGGATGTTTCTCATTCCCGGCGACTCGCCGATGGGCCTGCGCATGCCGCTCAACCTCCAGCCATGGCACGCACCCGCCGACCACAAGCCAGCCGCTGGTGAATCCGCGGCGCGACCCGAAGTTCGCATCGCGCTCTGCATCGAGGTGCGCGCCGGCCACCTCTACGTCTTCATGCCGCCGACGGAAACCGCGGGCGACTATGTCTCGTTGCTCACCTCGATCGAGGCGACCGCGTCAGCGCTCGCGATGCCGCTCGTGCTCGAGGGCTACCTGCCGCCGTACGATCTCGAACTCGACAACATGAAGGTCACGCCCGATCCCGGTGTGATCGAGGTCAACGTCAACCCGTCGTCCACCTGGCGCGAACTCGCCGACAAGACCGCGTGGCTCTACGACACCGCGCGCGAGTGCAAACTCGGCGCCGATAAATTCATGATCGACGGCCGCCACACCGGAACCGGCGGCGGCAACCACATGATCCTCGGCGGCGCGAAGCCCGAGGACAGCCCGCTGCTGCGCCGACCGCATTTGCTGAAAAGCCTGCTCGCCTACTGGCACCAGCATCCGTCGCTCAGCTATTTGTTCAGCGGATTGTTTCTCGGCCCCACCAGCCAGGCCCCGCGCATCGACGAGGCGCGCAACGACAGTCTCTACGAGCTGGAAATCGCCTTCCGCGAGCTGGACCACAAGCTGGCCACGACCGCCGGCGGCCCCGACGCCTGCCCGCCGTGGCTCGTCGACCGCATTTTCCGCAACCTGCTCACCGACGTCACGGGCAACACCCATCGCGCGGAGTTCTGCATCGACAAACTTTTCTCGCCCGACAGCTCGACCGGCCGGCTTGGCTTGCTGGAGCTGCGCGGTTTCGAAATGCCGCCGCACGCGCGGATGAGTCTCGCCCAACAACTCCTGCTGCGCGCATTCGTCAGCCGCTTCTGGGATCATCCCTATGCGCCGCCGCGCCTCGCCCGCTGGGGCACCGATCTGCACGACCGTTTCATGCTGCCGCATTTCGTGCGCGCCGATTTTCAGGACGTGATCGCCGACTTCAATGCGTGGGGCCTGCCGTTCGAGGCGGGCTGGTTCGCGCCGCATTTCGAATTTCGCTTCCCGCTTTATGGACGCGTCCACTATCGCGAAATCGAGCTCGAGCTGCGCCATGCGCTCGAGCCGTGGCATGTGATGGGCGAGGAAACCGCCGGCGGCGGCACGGTGCGCTTCGTCGATTCCTCGGTCGAGCGCGTGCAGGTCAAACTCACCGGCCTCACCACCGACCGCTATTATGTGACGTGCAACGGCGCGCGCCTCCCGCTCCATCCGACGGGAATCAAAGGCGAGCACGTCGCCGGCGTGCGCTATCGCGCGTGGCAGCCGCCGTCGGCGCTGCATCCCACCATCGGCGTGGACACGCCGCTGGTGTTCGACCTCGTCGATTCGTGGAATCAAAAATCCCTCGGCGGCTGCACGTACCACGTCGCGCATCCCGGCGGGCGCAACTACACCACCGTGCCGGTGAATTCCTATGAAGCGGAAAGCCGCCGGCTCGCGCGCTTCTTCCCGTTCGGACACACCCCGGGCCAGAACCTTCCGCTTTCCCCGCGGGAAATCGCCCCGGAATTTCCCCACACGCTCGACCTGCGCGATCCCGTGAAGGTGACCAAAATCTAGCTCCCTGGTTTTCAACCTCCGTTTTGCCCGAGCTGTAGGAGCGGCTTTACGCCGCGCCCGGCCGCACCAAAGGACGGCAAAAACTCGCGGCGTAAAGCCGCTCCTACCGCGCTAACGGCGGCGACGTCACAGATGTCGCGGCGCAAAGCACCCACCGAATTCACGCTCGAGCGCCTCCGCCACGCAGTGCCGGTGACATTCGCACGGGTCCGCTTCGAAACAGGTGAGCGCGACGCGCTGCCCCTCCGCCACCCAGCCGCGAATCCTGGCCAGCGCCGCGCCCTGCTTCGGCAGATGCTCGCGTTCATAGACGGCAAAAATCGCATCGTAGTCCGCTTGGGTCTTCAGCTCCCGTCGTTCCTCCGAGGCGATGCCGAGTTCCGGCAGGTGTTCGTACCGGATCCCGACTTCGTCGCAGCTCTTCGCGAGCGTGCCTTTTGAAAAACCGTATTTGCGACTCAGCGGATTCCGTCGCACATCGCAGAGCAACGTGACCCCCGCCCGAAGCAGCCGGTTGAGGTAACCCTCCAGCGAGCTGCCTTCGTACCCGATGGTGCAGAGTCCCGGTTCGCCGCGCTGCGGCGCGGCGAAAAAGTCCGGATGACGTCGGTTGACCTCGTGCAGGAGTGCTTCACCGCGCCGCCCGTTCTGTTCTCGCGCCAACCGATCCATCGCCAGGCGTACCTTCCCGGAGACTTTGGCCGCGGCAGTGCGGCCGGTCGCGGTCAATTTCCAGATACCCGCCGCATCCTCCAACAAGTTCTGTTCAATCAGACGGCGCCGGTCGGCCAGCGCGGTGAAGGAAACGCCACCGCACCTGCCGGGCACGAATTCATAAGGCGCCGTCGCCCCCTCCTCGCCGCATAACAGGAGCAGCAGCCGCTGAAAATCCTGCTCGCCGATCTCGCCGCCCAACGCATCGACGAGGGCGAGGAGCTGTTTTTGCCGTTCAAAAAGCACCCGTCTCCATACGCATTCTGCTCTCTCCGGCAAACCGCAGGGTCCGCGCGACCCGAACGGCGCGCTTGCACCGGATGCGTTGCGGCTGAAAATCCGCCATCGCATGTCCGCCTCCGCCCCGCCGTTCCCCTCCACCGCCGACCCGCTTCCGGGTTACGCGGGGCTGCCGGGCCACTACGACGAATGCCGCGCCGCCGACGGCTCCGTGCGGCCGCACTGGGCGGAATTCCTGCGCCTGCTCGGCGACAACCCTCTCGCGAAACTTCGCAGCGCCGCCGATGCCTGCTCCCGCGCGATCATCGAGCAGGACGTCAGTCTCAACGTCTACGCCGGCGCCCGCTCCGAGCCGCAGCCGTGGCCGCTCGATGTGGTGCCGCATCTCGTCGGCGCCGACGACTGGGCGCTCCTTTCCGCCGGCCTCCGGCAACGCGCCCAGCTTTTCAACGATCTGCTCGCCGATCTCTACGGCCCGCAAAAAATCTTTCGCAACGGCTCCCTTCCGCCCGAGCTCGCGATGATCAACCCGCATTTTCTCCGGCCGTGTGTCGGACTGAAAAGGCACGGCGGCACTTTCCTCCACAACTACGCCGTCGACATCGCCCGTGCGCCCGACGGCCAGTGGTGGGTGCTGCAGGACCGCCTCGATGCCCCGTCCGGCCTCGGCTACTCGCTGCAGAATCGCACGATTTCGCGCCGCGCACTCTCGTCCGCCTACCATCGTTCCCGGGCGCGGAGCCTCCAGGATTTTTCCCGGAGTTTTCACTCCTCGCTGCTGGATTTTTCCGACGCGACGCCGCCCGGCGGCGAGGAGCCGCGCGTCGTCCTGCTCACGCCCGGTCCCGCGAACGAAACTTATTTCGAACACGCCTACCTCGCGCGCCATCTCGGCTACCAGCTGGTCGAGGGCGCCGATCTCACGACGCGCGACCGCCAGGTTTTCCTGCGCACGGTCGGCGGGTTGAAACGCGTCGACACCATTCTGCGCCGCGTCGACTCGAGTTTTTGCGATCCGCTCGAACTCAATCCGCGCTCGCTGCTCGGCGTGCCGGGGCTGGTTCACGCCGCCCAAGGCGGCCGGGTCGCGCTCGCCAACCAGCTCGGCGGCGCCGCCCTCGAAAACACCGCCATGCTCGCGTTTCTCCCTTCGCTTTGCCGCGAGGTGCTCGGCGAGGACCTGCGCATCCCGAGCGTTGCAACGTGGTGGTGCGGCGAGGAAAAAGCCCGCCGCTACGTGCTCGACCACCTCTCCGCGCTCGTGGTGAAACCCACGTTTCGCGTCGGCTCCGGCCTGCGCTACGGCACGGCTGCCAATGAGGAACACCGCCAGGCACTCGCCGCCGAAATCAAGGCGCGCCCGTGGGCGCACTGCGGACAGGAACGCGTCGTCCTCGGCACGACGCCCGCGTTCAGCGACGGCCAGCTGCGGCCGGTGCCTTTTGTGATGCGGCTCTTCGTCGCGTGGCACAACGGCGACTGGCGCGTGATGCCCGGCGGGTTGACGCGTTTCAGTCCGGCGGGCGACGAGGCGGTCGTGTCGCTGCAGCAGGGCGGCGCGACGAAGGACACCTGGGTGCTCGGCGACAGCCCGACCGGCGACACGCCGTCTCCGATCGAAACGTTCGGCGATGTCTACCGGCGGCCCCTCGCAACGCCGAGCCGCGTCGCCGACAATCTCTTTTGGATCGGCCGCTACCTCGAGCGCATCACCCAGCTGGCGCGGCTGCTCGACAAACTCGATCCGTTGTTGCGCGACGAAGTTGCCGCGCTCGATCCCGGCGTCGCCGCCGACGCGCTGCAGGTCCTGCTTTTGGCCCAAGGGAGCTTTGCCCCCGAGGGCGCGACGCCCGAGGAACTCGCCGGGCGGATCCGCACGCTCGCGGACGACCCGGAGCAGCCCGGCAGCCTCGCGCGCAACCTCGGCCACCTCATTCGCAATCTCGACCAGGTGAAAGTGCGCCTCCCGCCCGAAGCATGGCGGATTCTCCGCCGCCTGCGCGCGATCTCGGCGACGCCGCATCCACAACTCGTCAGCGATCTTGGCGAACAACTTTCCTCGCTCGAAACGCTCGCCACGGAGACGCTCGCGCACGACACCGGCTGGCGTTTCCTGAAACTCGGCCGGCGCATCGAGCGCGCATACCAGCTCGTGTTTCTCGCGCGGGAGCTCCTCGTGCCGGATCCCGAGACGGACGCGTCAGGCGAAAAATCGCCGAACAGCCGTCCTCCGATGCCCCGCGAGTTTCGGCTGCAAACGCTGCTGCATTTCACCGACAGCCTTTTCGCCTACCGCGGAATTTATCACGGCGTGTTTCAACCCGCGCCCGTTCTCGCGTGGATGCTGGGTGCGCCGGAAAATCCCCGCGGGCTGCGCTTCCAGGCGGACCGCATCGCGGAACACCTCACCGCGCTGCCCGACGAACTCGCGCCCCGCGCGGTGTCGTCGCTGCGGGCGGCCGCCTTCCGGCTTGTGAGCCAGGCGCGCCTGCTCGATGCCCCGAACCTCGCAAGCGATCCGCAGCTCATCGGGAAATTTTTCGACGAAACCTCGGAGACGCTGGCGGAGCTCAACAGCCGCATCACCCAGATTTATTTCAGCCACGCGGAGATCCCCGACTTGAGCAACACCCGCTGACCCACGTCATGCCCGTCTACCGCGTCACCCACACCACGAGCTACCAGCACGATTCGCCGGCGAGCGCCGCGTGGCAGTCGCTGCACCTGCAGCCGCGCCACGAGGCCGTGCAACATTGCAACGCGTTCGAACTCGAGATCGCACCGCACCCGCTGGATCTGGCGGCGCGCGTGGATTATTTCGGAAACAAGCAGCACATTTTCACCCTGCGCGAACCGCACGAGGAGCTCACGATCACGAGCCGCAGCGTGGTGCGCCGCGACGAACCGGTTCTGCCGATGCCGGGTCTCACGCCTTCGCTGGCCGATGCGCGCGCGCTGATTCCCCGCGCGATCGCGGCGGAGGATTTCACCCTGGACCAGTTCCGCCACGGATCGCCGCTGGTGCCATTGCTGCCGGAAGCGCTGCAACTCACCGCGGAGCTCACCGCCGACCTGGATCCCGCATCGACGCCGGTTCTCACCTGGCTGACTGAACTCGGCGAACAGTTCCACGACGCCTTCACCTTCGACTCCGAAGCGACGGACATCTCCACGCCCCTCGCCGAGGTCATCGAAAACCGCCGCGGCGTCTGCCAGGACTTCGCCCATCTTCTGATCAGCTGCCTGCGGCAGAACGGACTGCCCGCCGGCTATGTCAGCGGCTACCTCCTCACGAACCCGCCGCCGGGAAAGCCGCGGCTCGTCGGCGCCGACGCGTCGCACGCGTGGGTTTCCGTCTACATTCCCGGCACCGGATGGGTCGACTACGATCCCACCAACGCCTGCTTCGTCGGCACCGGACACATCGTGGTCGCGCGCGGGCGTGACTTCTACGACGTGAGCCCGGTGAAGGGTCTGTTCAGCGGCGGCGGCGATCACTCGCTCGACACCGGCGTGACGGTTGAGCCGGCCGACGAAATCAGCTCCGGGGCAAACGAACGTTCCGCCCGGACCTGAGCTCGCAGCCAGCGAGGGATTGTTTGCTGTAGCGGCGGTCCCATGACCGCCGTCTGGGAGCGGATGAAGACGCGGGGTGTTCGTCGGCGGTCATGGACCGCCGCTACAGGTCTGAAACCAACCCAGTTCCTCCATCCCCTTATTTCGCCGCCTGCAGCACCACGACGAAGACGGCGCCTTTTTCCGGCGCCGGCGCCGCGTCGCACCACACCCGGCCGTTCATCGCCGTCACCAGCTGCCGCACGATGGCGAGGCCGAGGCCGGTGGATTTTTCGCCGGCGGTGGGGCGCGCGGTGCCGCGGACGTATTTGCCGAAGATCCGCTCCTTTTCCTCGGCGGGCACGCCCGGACCCTCGTCCTGAATCTCGAGCCTCACGAATTCATTCCAGCGCCGGAGCCGGACAATGATTCGCGAGTTCCGCGGGGAAAACTTGATGGCGTTGGAGAGCAGGTTGTCGACGACCTGGCGCAGCGCCCGCACATCGCCCGACGCCGGCGGCAACTGGTCCAGATCGAGTGACTGCTGCAGGACGATCTCCTTCCGCGCGGCGATCGGGCGAAGGTCGGCGGCGACTTCGCGCACAAGCGCGCCGAAATCGATCGGCGCAAAACAAAATTCCCGGCGGCCTTCCTCGAGCGTGTGCACGTCGAGCAGATCGTCGATCAGCCGGCCCATCTGCCGCACGGAGGACCGGAGGCGTTCGTCGAGCTCGAAGCTGCCGAGGCCAAGCCGCTGGTGTTCGATGCCGAGCGAGATGGCGGTCAGGGGACTGCGCAGATCGTGGGCCGCCATGTGCATCAGTTCGCTTTTGTCGCGATGCAGTTCACCGAGCTGCCGGTGCGCTTTCTCCACCTGCTCGAGCAGCCGGCCGCGTTCCGCGAGTTCACGGGCGAGCCGGCGGTTGCGCATCATCATCACACCAACGCCAAGCCCGATCGCGGCCAGCGCGGCAAGCGCCGTCTTCCAAACCAGGTCCCACCGGATGACCCGCGCATAGTCGACGCGGATCCAGGGGTGGACGATCGCCTGGCGGTCGGCCTCCGTGAGCGACGCACACGCGGTTTCGAGAATCCGGATCAGTTCGGGCCAGTCCTGCCGCACCGCGTAACACAGGTCGAAGGTCTCGGGCATCACGCCCGCAATTTTCAGATTGGTCAGGCCGTGGGTCTTCGCCGTGAAACTGGCATTCGGGAGATTGGTCATGAATGCGTCCGCGCCGCCGTCGGCCACCATCGTCAGCGCTTCCTCCACCGTGTCGGTCAGCCGAAACTTCAAATCGGGATAAATACGCTGCAATTCCGAGGTGGCCACGTAGCCGCGCACACCCGCGACGCGGCGCCCTTCGAGATCGAGCACTGACCACACAATCGGTTCGTCGACGCGGGTGACGATCACGACCGGAAATGAAAAATAGGGCCGCGTGAAATGGAATTCCCGTTCGCGTTCCGGCGTGCGGGCCGTGCCGACGAGCAGATCGATCTCGCCCCGGCGGGCGGCGGCATACACCTCCGGCCAGCTGTCGCGGGTCACGAACTCGAAACGGAACCCATAGCGCCGGCTGAGCACCGCGAGCGTGTCCGCATCGATGCCGGAAAATTTCCCGCTGGCGTCGCGCAAACTGAAGGGCGGCCAGCCCGGATCGTAACCGACACGAATCACCGGATGCGCCGCGAGCCACGAGAGATCAGCCGGGGTGAGCGCCGGGTCGTTTTCCGCAGCGGCGACGCAGCGGCCCAGACTTGCGGCAAGCACAAGCAGCCTCACCCACCGCATCACTGGAGCAATGCTGGCCATGGCCGGAACCGCGGGAAAGTGTCCGCCCCGCCGGACGCAGGCAAGCGCAGCTACGTCAAACCCCCAACAACGCGGAGCACTTTCGCCCCTCCTTTACATTACGCTCCCACCAAGGTGCGTTTTCCCGTGGCCGCAGCCGCATAGATCGCCTCGATGATCGCCATGTCGCGGCGGCCCATTTCGCCGGGAACACGCGACTCACGATTCTCCTGCACGCACAAGGCAAAGTCGTCCATCTGCAACGCCTGCTGACTTTTAACCGGTTCGATTTCCAGCGGACCCTTGCTCGTCGCGACCTTGATGCCGCGATAGCCGAACGCGGGCTGAAAATTCATCCAGTCCTTTTCGGCCTCCGCGCGGAAGCGACCGACACTTTGACTGTAACTCGTCATGAGCTCGGCCTTCGCGCCGTTCGCAAATTCCATCGTCCAGTCGAGACCTTCCTCCACATCCGCGAAAATCTCCGGCCGCGTTTTCGGATGTTCACGCGCGGTGACGGCCACCGGCGCCGCGCCGTCCGCCGCGATACAGGCCTCGTGCACGCAATAAACTCCCATGTCCATCAACGGGCCGCCCCCCGCGAGTTTGCGCTCCGCGCGCCAGACCTTGCGTCCCATCGTGAAGCCGTTCGCTCCCGTCATTTTCATGAACGGGCCCCAATCCTTCTCCCGCGCGTGGCGCTTCAGCTCCTGGTGGAACGGATCGAAATGCAGCCGGTAACCGATCGAGAGTTTCACCTTTGCCGCGCGGCACGCCGCGATCATCGCGTCGCTTTCGGCGACGCTCATCGCCATCGGTTTTTCGCAGATGACGTGCTTGCCCGCCTTCGCCGCCGCGATCGTGTGCTCCGCGTGCATCGAATTGGGCGTGACGACGTAAACGATGTCGATCGCCGGATCGTCCGCTATCCGCGCCATCGTGTCGTAATTATAAATGCTCTTCTCCGAAAACCCGTGGTCCTTCGCCCACGACTCGCCCTTCGCGCGATCTCCCGTCACAACTCCCGCGAGACGACAGTGATTTGTCAGCTTCAACGCCGGCCCGAGCTCCGCGCGGCTGTAATAGCCCAGCCCCACCAGCGCGACGCCCAGCTTTTTTCCCGGCGGCGCATCCTGGGCCCGCAGGCGCGATGTCAGTGACAGTGCGGCAGCGCCGAGTGAAACCCGGCCGATAAAATCGCGACGCGTCAGGGCGGACGGAGAACCGTGGGGAAACGTTTTCATGGGGAACGCGCGAACTCTGAGCGGTTCGGTTCCCCGTGCAAGCGTCGCCGCCAATTCCGCCGGCGGTAGGAGCGGCTTTACGCCGCGACTTGATCGGGCGCCGCAAACCGTCGCGGCGTAAAGCCGCTCCTACAGCTACGGAAATCCGTTAGTCCGTCTTTTTCCTCGAGCGTCCGCCACCGCCGCCGCGCCGTGGCGATTTCTCGCCGGCACTGTCGTCGCCGCCGTCAGCCTCGCCCTCGTCGCCGTCTTCTTTTTTGTCCGAGAATTTTGAAGTCTTGGCGTTCACCCAGAGTTCGTCCTTGGCGTTCCGGTTCAGCCAGAAGATTTCACCGGCGTGTTCGACGAAGACCGGTTTCTCGCGGGATTTTTCCGGCACCTTGAGGCCCGCGGCGGTGAGGGCGTTGAGCAATTCGTCCGCGGACTTCCCCAATTCCTCGGCCACGCGCTCGAGCTTGCCGGCGACGGAGCCGGTTTTCGTTTCCTTCAAGAGCAGGCGAACGGCGGGGAAAACATTTCCCGGCTGGGCCGTCGATTGCGGTTCGAGCCCGGTGGCGAGAGGAAGCGGTTCGACCTGCGCGGCGGGAGCGGCGGGTGTCGTCGCGGTCGGCGCGGAACCGGAAGTGGGGGCGAACTCATTCGGCGCCGGCGCCGAGGCATTGGCCGCAGTCTCGCCCTCTTTCTTTTCGCGGCCGTTGATCCACACTCCGCCGCGTGAATCCTGGTTCAGCCACCAAAGATCGCCGTCGAGCTCGGCATACGTGGATTTGTCCGCGGGAGTTGCCGGCAGCACCAAACCGAGACCGGTGAACGCCGTCGAGAGATCGGCTTCGCTGCATTTCAAGGCACGGGCGAGAAAACTAAAACTGCCGGAGCCGCCGGGGCCGCGGCGATTGCGGCGCATGAGCGGACGGATTTTTTCCAGCAAGGCGATTCCTTCGGGCAAAGGCGCGCCAGGCGTGGCGTCGGCCGCGGGCGATTGTTCACGCGGCTCGCGCTGGTCGCGCTGGTCGCGTTGTTCGCGTTGTTCGCGACGCGGTTTCGGTTCGAACACCGGCTTCGCCGAGGGCTGGTCGCCACTGGGGGCCGCCGCAGCCGGGGCTTCGGCGGGCTCTTCCACCGTCACGCGCTGGCCCTGCACCGCGCGAAATACGGGACGCGGTTTCTCCTTCGTGTTGAGCCAGAGTTCGCCGCGCCGGTTGATGTTCAGCCAGAAAAGGTCGCCGTCGTATTCGAGGTAGACGGCTTTCGAATCCTCGTCCTCCGGCAAAACAAACCCGCACTCGACGAGCGCGCCCTTGATGTCGTCTTCCGTGAGATCCCACTTCTTCGCGAGATACTCGGTGCCGACCGACATGCCGGGCCCGCGCTGATTGCGCCGCATGTGCGGACGAATCGCCTCGAAGAACGTGGGCAGCGCGTCCTCGTCGCCAAGTTTGTCCCATTCCTCCTTCTCGTCCTCGGGAGCATCGGGGTCGTCGTCACGCGAGGTGTCGATCGGTTTGCGGAAGCCGTCCTCCGGCGCGGCTTTCTCCCCGATCACCGACTCCGGTCGCTCTTCCGCCAGAGGAGCCGCGGCGCTGGCGCCCTTGAACTTGGCTTCGAACTCCTGGCGCAATTTATCGGCCTCGACCTTGGCGGCGGCCGCCGCGGCGTCGGCGAGCGTCCAGTCGCGCTGCGTGGAGCGCCGGGCGAGCCCGGTGAACGCGAGCAGATTCTCGGGCTGGGTATGGAACGCGATGATCTCCCATTCGTCTTTACCCAGATCGTTTAGAAATTTCTCCATCAACGCCGGGCTGACGAAGCCGCCCTTGCCGCTGGTGATGACCTTATATTCCCAAAGTGACATAAATTTAGATGCGCCTCGCGCGAAACTTCACCCATCCCAAATGCACGCGCCGTTGCCGAGCCAAATCGCGCGGGGGGCAAACGGGCCTCCGCCACGGCCCGGTGAGGACCTGCTTGCGCTTCCGTCGCGGCGGGATGTCGTTCGCGTGCTTTAAGGCCATGCCAACCCTCCTCCGGACCCTTGGTCTCGTCACCGCACTCGCTGCAGCCGCTGCGGAAGGATGGGCTGCCACGCCCGACCCCTTGCCACCCGGCTACATTGATCCGGACACGGGACGCGCGACGTCGCTAAAGCCCATCGTAGTCAACGCCCCACCCGCCAAGCCGGCCCCGCCGCGCAAGGCTCCGAACCTCCCGCGACTTTCTTTGCTACCCATGTCGGGCATTGCGGCACCGGGGACCGATCTGCCGGTGCCACTTGAATCGTACGTCGTCACCGCCTCACGGGCGCTTCAATCTCCGGACCACGTCCCTTTTTCGCTGAAAGTATTCGAGGGCGACGCGCTGCGCAGCGCTCCGACGGCGACCCTCGACGGCGCACTGCGCAGCGTGCCGGGTTTCAGTTTGTTTCGCCGCTCAGACAGCCTCACCGCGAACCCCACTGCGCAGGGTGTCTCGCTGCGCGGACTCGGACCCAGTGGCGCGAGCCGCTCGTTGATCCTCCTCGACGGCGTGCCGCTCAACGATCCTTTCGGTGGCTGGGTCGCCTGGACGCTCGTCCCGCGCGAATCGCTCGCGCGCGCCGAGATCGTTCGCGGCGGCGGCGCGACGGCGTGGGGCAACGCCGCCCTCGGCGGGGTGGTTCACCTGATCACCGCCCCGGAAAATCGTCATCTAATAGATGACAATTTTAGCGGGAGTGCTGCGGTGACTTTCGGGGACTATGGGACCCGGAGTGCGGAATTTTCCGCGGCGCAACGCATCGGAGGAAGTACGGTGCAATTCCAGGGGCGCTCCTTCGAAACCGATGGGTTCAGCCTCGTCGCCCCCGAACGCCGCGGCCTGATCGACGTCCCGGCAGCAAGCCGGCACGCGTGGATCGCCGGCCGCTGGCGCACTCCCCTCGGGGAAAATCTCGAGGCCACGTTCACCGCACGGACGTTTGCCGAGCGGCGCAACAACGGCACGCCGTACCAGCGAAATTCCTCGCGCTCGAACTTCGGAAGCGTTGCCCTCGCCGGCGAACCTTCGAAAAATTTTGCGTGGAACGCGGTGGGCTATGCCCAGGACCAGGGCTTCTCGAGCACGTTCAGCTCGGTCAACGCCACGCGCACCGCGGAAACTCCGGCGAGCGATCAGTTCGCCGTTCCCTCCACCGCCGCCGGTGCCGCCTGGACGGGCGTATGGTCGCACGCGGACGGGGCGCACACCAGCGCAGGCGTCGACGCGCGCCGGGTGCGCGGGGAAACCCGCGAGCGCTTCACCTTTGTGAGCGGAGCGTTCACCCGCCTCCGCGTCGCCGGCGGCACGCAGGCGATCGGGGGTCTTTTTGCGCTCCACGAACAGCCGCTCACCGCCAGCGTGCGCGCAACCATCGGAGCCCGGCTCGACCAGTGGCGGGAAACCGACGGTCACCGGCGGGAGAGCGATCTCGCAACAAATGTGGCGAGTCGCGACGAACGTTACCCGGAGCTCGACGACACGGAATTCAGCCCGAGCGCCGGACTCGTCTGGACGCCGGCGCAGTCGTGGCGGGTGCGGATCGCAGCGCAGCAGGCTTTCCGCCGCCCGACCCTCAACGAGCTTTACCGTCCGTTTCGTGTCGGGGCGAACGTCACCGAAGCCAACCCCGCGCTCCGCACCGAACGCGTTACGAGTGGCGAAGCCGGGCTGGATTTTACCGGGCGCATTTTCTCGGGCGGAGCCGCGGTGTTCTGGAACGATCTCGAGGACGCCGTCGGCAACGTCACGCTCGCCCGCGGGCCGGGCACGTTTCCGCTTTTCGGCACGCTCGGCCCCGGCGCGGTGGGACGGCAGCGGCTCAATCTGGAACGCGCGCGGGTTCGCGGCGTCGAGCTCTCCGCTTCGTGGCGCGTCAGCCAGATACTTTCACTCGACGCCGCGGCACTGCTCAATGACTCCACGGTGCGCCGGGCCGCGACTGCTCCGGCACTCGTCGGAAAACAACTCGCCCAGGTTCCGCGCCGCAGCGCGACCCTCGGCGCGACGTGGCGGGCGCCGGCGAAGATCACCGTCACGCCGCGTGTCCGCTGGATCGGCCGGCAGTTCGAGGACGACGAGAACACGCTGCGCCTCGGGGAGGTTGTCGTCGCCGATCTGGGAGCGAGCCGCGCCCTGACAAAACACCTGGAGCTGTTCCTCACGGTGGAAAACCTCGGCAACGCCCGCATCGAAACCGGACGCAGCGTCGATGGCGTCGTGAACACCGGCACGCCCCGGCTTTTCCTGGGAGGACTTCGCGGGTCGTGGTAGGGCGGTTCTGTGACCTGCCCTGCTTGGGAATAAACTCGGAGCCGGCACGCTCTCATCTAGGTTCACCACCGGAACCGCATCCATCGCCCGCGCTCAAACGCATCAGGAGAACCCACCATGCTCATTCACTCGAAAAAAGACTGGGAACTGCCGGAGTCCGCGGTGACGCCGGCGCAACTCTACCGCCGCTACCAAAGCAACCGCCGGGAGTTTCTAAAGGCCGTGGGCCTCGGAGTCGCGGGCGCCGCGTTGGGCAATCATCCGGCATGGGCGGCGACGACTGGCTTCCCCTCGAAGGAAAACCCGGCCTTCCCCGCGTCCGCGCTCAAGCCCACCGCTTACGAACACATCACAAGCTACAATAATTTCTACGAGTTCGGCACCGACAAGGCGGAGCCGAAGGTGCTGGCGAACAAAGGGTGGAAGACGGACCCGTGGACCGTCGAGCTCGCGGGCCTCGTCCGCAATCCGCAGAAACTCGAGATCAACGAACTCGTCGGAAAAATGGGAGGCATCGAGCAACGGGTTTACCGGATGCGATGTGTCGAGGCGTGGTCGATGGTGATTCCGTGGGATGGATTTCAACTCTCGAAACTCATCGCGCTCGCCGACCCGCTGCCCGAGGCGAAATTTTTAAAGTTCACCACGTTCCTCGATCCGAAAAGCGCGCCGGGCCAGCGCGAGGGCAACCTCGACTATCCCTATGTCGAAGGCCTGCGCCTCGACGAGGCGAACCACGAGCTGGCGTTCATCGCGACCGGGATCTACGGCAAGCCGATCCCGAATCAAAACGGTGCGCCACTGCGGCTCGTGACGCCGTGGAAGTATGGTTTCAAGGGCGTGAAATCGATCGTGAAGTTCGAGTTCGTGGCGAAGCAGCCGCGCAACACCTGGAACATCATGGCGCCGCAGGAATATGGTTTCTACGCGAACGTGAATCCCAAGGTCGATCATCCGCGCTGGTCGCAGGCGAGCGAACGCGTGATCGGCGCGGGCGTCTTCGGCGGCCGGCAGCCGACACTCATGTTCAACGGCTATGAGAAGCAGGTGGCCTCGCTCTACACGGGGATGGATCTCCGGAAAAATTTCTGAGTAATCAACAGCACCCACCTAAGCGCAAAGACGCGAAGGCGCTAAGTTCGACCAAGGAGACTGGATGGAATCCGGTCCCGCCCCGGACCTTCGCGCCTTCGCGTCTTCGCGCTTAACCCCTCCATGCCCTCGATCGAAAAACTGCTCCGCTCCAAGATCGTCATTTGGATTCTCATCGTGCTGCCCGGTCTCTGGCCCGCCTGGCCGCTGTTCGTGAAACAGGATTCGAGCGTCCTCGCGGACCCGCTCAAATTCGTGCTGCACCACCTCGGGCTCGTCGCGTGCGTGTTGCTGGCCGTCGTCCTCGCCTTCACTCCTCTGCGCGTTTTGTTTCCCAAGTGGGGCGTCGCCCTCGCGCTCAACCGTCACCGCCGGCTGGTGGGCGTGAGCGCGTTTGCCTATGCGACGCTGCATCTCGCGACGCACATCCTCTACGAGGGAGGCTTCGCGATTCTCGCGGACGACGTGACCAAGCCATTTCTGCTCACGGGCATGATCGCATTTACGATCCTGCTGGTGCTTTCCATCACGAGCCTCCACGCCGCCGTGCGCTGGCTCGGCGGGAAGCTTTGGAAAAACATTCACCGCCTCGCCTATGTCGCCGCGGCCCTGGCCGCCTACCACCAGGCGGCGGCGCGAAAGGTTTTCCCGATGCAGGTGCTGTGGATCTTCGTGCCGCTCGGCCTGCTCGAACTCGCCCGCATCGTGAAAAAATTCCGCCCGGCCCCGCCAACGGCCGGAAAGACAATGTCACCTATTAAGTGACATTGCATCGGTCTCCCCCTCGCAAATCCGCCTGCGCGCGCCGGGGAATGTCACTTATTAAGTGACATGTTCGGAGGGGCGGTTTCCGGTTTAAAAGCGAATGTCGCCGGTGGTTGGCGGGCTATTTCGTCACGGCGGCGAGGAACCACTCGATCGCGTAGGTGCTGAGCTGGCCGCCGGGGCCGTTGAGGTTGTACTCGAACGCGTGAGTCGCCCACGGCAGGGAAACGAAGGTATGGGTGACCCCGGCCTCGCGGAGTTTCTGCGCGAGCCGTTCGCTTTGCCGGTGCCAGACCAGGGTGTCGAGCGCGCCGTGAATCAGCAGCGTGGGCGGCGCGGATTTTCCCGCATAACGAATCGGACTCGCGCTGTCGTAGGCCTCGCGCGCGGTCTCCGGGGTGCCGCCGAGAAAATTTTTCAGGAGCTGGGGCGAATTGAGGACGTCATCGTCACGGCCGAATTCCCACGCGAAGTGCACGTCAGCGGGGGCGTAGAGCGCGATAACGCCCCGGATCGCGGGGTCCGGCGTCGCGTAAGCCGCGGCCTCGGCCAGCTGTCCGCCCGCGGAGCGACCGAGCAACACGAGGCGCGTCGCATCGATCCCGAGCGTTGCCGCATTCGATTTCAGAAACGCGATCGCCGCGGCGACATCGTCGCGCTGGGCCGGCCAGGGAAATTTCGGCGCCAGCCGGTAGTCGATGGCGGCAACCGCATAGCCCCGGCCCGCGAGCCAGTGATTAAAATGAGCGATCTCATCGCGAGCCCCGCTATCCCAGCCTCCACCGTGGACGAGTAGAACACACGGGGCAGCCGGCCGCGCCGCCGCCCGATAGAAATCGAACGAAAGGCCATCGGCATAACGATGCGTTTCCGGCTGCACGACCGCCGGCCGGTCATCCATCAGCCGCGCCACGGCGAAGGGGGATCGGTTCAGCGCTACGGGTCCGAGGTCACGTTCGAGCTGGGCCGGCAATCCCGGCGCGATCTGCCGCGCCTGAAACAGTGGTTTCAGGAAAAGACCGGCTGCCAGCAGCGAAACCGCGAACGCGCCGCCGCCGAAAACGAGATGACTGCCGCGCGTCATCCAAGCACCGGCCGCAACCACCAGCGCACAAAGCCCGAGCCAATGGCCGAACTCTCCGGCAAGCAGGGCCAGTTTCCAATAGGACCAGTCGGGCGACTTCGCGACGGTCAGGAGCCCGACCGCAAAAAGGACAATTCCCGAAAGAGCGAAGAACAGCTGAAGCAGGCGGAGCATGGTCAGCCGATATACGGCTCAATGCCCGCGCCCGACTCTTTTTTCTTCAGAATCGCAATCAGGCCGAAATCGAACCGGTGCCAGCCGTGCGGCGGGCGCGGTAACGTTTCAGACCCGCGACGCCCACCAGCAAACCTGCGGCCAGAAGACCGTAGGTCGAAGGCTCGGGAATCGGCGGCGCATTCGGCGAGTCCTCGACGAAATAAACCACCTTTTCGCTGTCCTCGTCGCAATCGCCCACCGCTTTGAAGCGGAATCCGAGGTCCGCGTCGGCGCCATTGAACTCGAAGAAATCGTCGGCGTTGAAATGGGTGAGGTCGCCTTTGAAGCGAAACCGGAACGTGGCGCTATAACCACCGCCGGGCCCACCGCCGGCGATGCCGGGACTGGGGCTGCCGCCCGTGCCATTGCCATCGGCTCCATCAACACCAGCACCGAAATCGAACGTGCCGTTACCAGCGCCACCCAAGCCGCCGCTCATGCTGAAACCGTTGCCCAAGTCGAAATCCACACCACCGGGTTCGCCCGAGGTAAAACTCAACTGAGTAAACGAATTGCTCTTATAAAGGAGCCCGGCCGGACCATCGAAACCGAATCCGACGAGAATGCCGTCGGTGTAATGTCCGCCACCGGGTTTCGCCGTGCCGGAGAGATTGGTCAGCTTGACTTCCAAGTAACCCAACTGGTGGTCGAACTTGAAGAGCGCCTTGACGGCGACGCCGGTGTTTTCAGTGGTAAAGACCCCCGGTCCATTGGTGGCGACGACGGTGATCGTTTTGGAACTCTCGTAGGTAATTTGAGCGTGCGAGGCAGCGATTCCCCCGAAGGAGAATGCGCACAGGCAGGCAATACGGCTAAGCGCTGGAAGCTTGGTCATGGCGGGTAGTATATGCAGATCGCGTGCAAAGTAATATAGGGCACCACCTGAGGTGCGGGTCCGCAGCGCCATTAGCTCAGGCCCATTTTGTTAAATCTGCGCTTTACCTAGATCGGCTTTATGCCTCCGTCGCATCGACGTGCGCCGGATCGACCAACTCCTTTCCAGCCTCGGGTATTGCAGCCGGAGCGAAGCCCGCGATTGGGTGAAGTCCGGAGCCGTGACGGTGGACGGCGTCGAAGCCGACGACGTCGGCACGCGGGTGAACCCCGCCTCGGTACGGGTCGACGGCGAACCGTTGGATCACCCGGAAGGCTTGCTGCTCCTGCTCAATAAGCCGCTAGGGCTCATCTGCTCACACGATTTATCGGAAGGTCAAAATGTCTATTCCCTGCTCCCGGAGCGTTGGCGACGGCGGAACCCGACGGTCACAAGCGTCGGCCGGCTCGACAAGGAAACCAGTGGCCTGCTGCTTCTGACCGATCAATCCGCACTCGTGCACCGGCTGACCTCGCCGAAGCACAAAGTGCCCAAAGTCTATCGAGCGACGGTCGATCGCGATTTGGACGAGAAGTTGATTCCGCTCTTCGCCAGCGGAACGCTTCTTCTGGAAGACGAGAAAAGCCCCTGCGCGCCGGCCCAGCTCGCGATCAACGGCCCGCGCGAGGCGACGCTAACGCTCACCGAGGGACGCTATCACCAAGTCCGGCGCATGTTCGCCGCCGGTGGCGCGACGGTGCTCACGCTCCATCGGGAGCGCTTCGGCGAACTCGCCCTCGGCGATCTCGCACTGGGCCAATGGCGTGAACTCCCGCTGAATTTTTTCGGAGCGTGACCCGCCCGCGCCTGACAGGGGTCCCGAGTTAAGGCTTCCCAATCCACGCGCATCCGCGTTCATCCGTGGTTCACATGTACGATTTCCCCCTCACCAGCGCGCAGAAATCCTTCCTGCGCGGCCTCGGTCAAAAACTCGACGCCTCACTGAAGCTCGGCAAAGGCGGACTGACGCCGGCGTTTCTGACCGAGCTGCAACACGGGTTGCGCGCGCACGAACTGGTAAAGCTCCGATTCCTCGGGGTGGAGCGCGGCGACCGCGACGAACTTTGTCAGAGGATCGCCGACGAAGGCCGCTGCGTTTTTGTCGGCTCGGTCGGCCACACCGCACTTTTCTACCGCCAGCACCCCGAGCCCGCCGAACGCAGCGTGGAGCTGCCCCCGGCGGCGCGTGCGGCGGCTGACGAAAGCTAACGCTTGTCGGGCGGCGGCGTTTTCCCGCCGAGCTGGATTTGCAGGCGTTGCACGGCGGGCTGGGCTTGGGTTACGCCCAGTTTTACCGCGAGCTGGTACCATTTCAGCGCCTCGGCGGGATTCGCCGCGATCAAACCCACCCCGCGTTCGTAGACTTCGCCCAGCACGGCGACCGCATGCGGATGATTTTGCGCCGCGGCTTTCTTGAGGAGTTCGACTCCCCGCACCGGGTCCGCGGGCACGCCCGGGCCTCCGATCATGAGATTGCGGCCGATGTCGAATTGCGCCGGCGCAAATCCGCCCGCTGCCGATTCGTTCAACAGCACGAGCGCGCCGCCCTGGTCGGCGGGAAGCTCCTTGCCTTGGAAAAGGGCCAGGCCCAGCCGGTATTTCGCTTCGAGATTTCCGGCGGTGGCGGATTTCTTGAGCCACTCGACTCCGGCGGCCTTGTCGGTCGCCATGGTCTGGCCGGCCAGCATCAACATGGCTTGTGCGTCGTTTTTGGCGGCCGCCTTGTGCAGCCATTCGAGCGCTTTTACTTTGTCGGTCGCGAGCGTCTCGGACGCGAGAAGGGTCATGGCCTCGGGGTCGTCCTTGTCTGCCGCCCAGCGCACCCATTCCAATGCGTCTTTTTTGTCGGTCGGCGCCACGAGCCGCGCCACCTGCAACATCGCCTTGGTGTCGCCGGTTTTCGCCTGCTTGCGGATGGCGGGGAGGGTGCCGGGTTTGGCGTCCCTTTCCTCGATCTCCTCGGTGATGATTCGGATCTCGCGGGTCGCGCCTTCGCGCCGGAAATCGTACGCGTTTCTGTCCGCGGCGATTTTTTGGAAAAGCGCTTTGGCGCCGGTCAGGTCGCCCTCCGCCTTGAGCAGCTCCGCGAATTCGTAGGTCGGCTCCGACATGCCTTCGTCGGTGAGAATCTGGTAGTGAACTTTGGCCTGCCTGGCATCGCCCGCTTCCCGCAGCGCACGCGCGAGGCTGTAGCGTTTTTCGCCCATGCCCGCATCGAAGGCTTTTTGGTACCACGCGGCGGCGGCTTTTGGGTCTTCCTTTACCAACGTGTCCGCCAGCTCCGATTGCGCATAGCGATAGCCGGCGGCGGCGGCCTGCTTGAGAAACTCCAGGGCTTTCGCCGGATCCTTCGCGACGCCGCGCCCATATTTGTAGGACGAATAAAGCCCAAAAGTCCCCGGCGCATAACCGCCCGCGCTTGCTTTCTGGTACGCCGCGAACGCCGCCTCGGCATTGGCGGGCACGCCGTGGTCCTGCTGGCCGTAGGTCTGGAGATTGCCCAGTTCACCCCAGGCAGCCGGATCGCCGGCCTCCGCCGCTTTCGTGAGCCAGGCGACCCGCTGCGCCGGATCTTTTTTCACGCCATAGCCATTCGCATACTGCCACGAGAGTGTCCGCGCCGAGGGGCCGTCGCCTTTTTCCGCGGCCTGCCGCAGATAGCCGGTGGCGCGCATGTCGTTCTGGCGGACACCGCGGCCAGTGGCGTAGGCGAAACCGAGTTTCGCCGCCGCCGAGATGTCGCCCGCTTTGGCGGCGGTTTCGAGCCGGGCGATTTCGACGGGGGTGAATTCGGGGACCTCCGGCGCCAGCGCGGCCATCCGGGCGCGCACGTCTTTCGTCCGGTTGTTGCGCTCGAATTCGTCGAGATAAACATTCGCGGTGTCGGCGAGTTTGCCGCCGCGGCGGATCATCTCGCGCGCCCAGCGGAGCTCCGCGTCGGTCGCCAGGCTCATCGACATCGCAATCGGCCCCCCGGATGACTTCCGGTACGCATAGAGCATCGCGAGGTCACGCTGGGCGTTGTTGTACACCGACTCAAAAACCCCCTCCGGTCCGCGTGCGCCGGCTTCAATCAGCCAGTATTCCACCTCGGCGAAATTCGGCGCCACGCCGGCTTCGCCGGACTGCATGAAGTCCATGGCGAGTTTCTTTGCGCCACTGGGATCGCCGGCTTCGGCGGACTTCCGGTGGTAGTCCGCCTCGAGCACGGGATCGTCTTTCGTTTTGTCGGAATTGTGGCGGTAACCGTCCCCGACAAACCAGAACCCGCGGGTGTAGCCGGCCGCCAGAATCCGCTCGCGCAGCCCCGCGTAAGGCAGGTTTTCCGGGAGCTTCCCCAGCGTTCGGTCTTCCTCGGGCAGCAAATAAAGCGCGAGCAACGCCTCGGGATCGCCCGTCGCCGCCTTGTCGCGCAGCCGCTGGGAATCCACGATGCGCGGCAGCCGCCCCGTCTGCGTGCGCCGCTTGGCGATGGCGGCTCCGGCCATTTCACCCGTCCACTCGCCGGCGCCTTGCCGGGCGTGATTGCCGAGCGCGCTGTTCAACACGCCATACGAATCGAGGCGGCGGCCTTCAGGCGTGTTTCGCAAACGCGTCCAGTCGACGTCGAAAAAATTGACGGTCTTGTCCGTGTTGATCGCCGTGGCGAGCTGCAGGGGATCCGCGCCGGCCTTGAGCGCCGCGAGGATGTCCTCGGGGGACCAGGGCGTGCCTTTGATGAGCGTTTTCGGAGCGGCCGGCGCGACTGGCGCGGCTTTGGGAGCCGAGGCCGGCGACGGCGGGAGATTTTTATCGCCGGGCCGCCCTTGCGCGAGGACCTCGGAGCCGGCCACCAGACAACACAACAGGGCGATGGAATATTTCATGGGAAATTGGGCCGCCCGGCGAAGGAGCCGGGCGGGCGGTGTGGTCTTGGTCAAGGGACCGGCCTTGCTGACGGGACCTTACAGCTCGTACGCGACGAGCGAGTCTTTGCCTTTGAAGTAGAAGAGGCGGCCCATCGCTTCATCCACGCGGTAGTCAGGCTCTTTGGAACCGAGCACGAATTTCTTTTCGCCTTCGCCGTTGGCGAGGTTGATGCCCATCAGGCCCACGCCTTTTTCAGAACCGTCCTCGACCTTCGTCAGCATGAAGCTGAAGCCGTCCGAGCTCTTCGTCGCGGATTTCCGCTTTCCGGCCTGCTTGTTGTAGGCGTCGAGCGATCGGTGGGTCATATCGACGGCCGAGTTGTACTGCTGGGAACCGACGGCGCTCGTCATCCCCATGGCATTTCCCTGGAGCGAAATCGCCGCGGTGACGGCGAACAACGCCGTCATCCCGAAGGTGTCGCTCGGCGCCGCGCAATAAGTCGACCATGCGATTTTCTTGGCGGTGGGGTCGAAGGACATGAGGTGCTGTTTGCCCTGCACGATGATGAGTCCGCCCTTGCGCAACACCGCCACCGGCACGTCGAGCCGCGCTTTGCTTTGGGCCATTGTGGCCTTGGCCAGACCGCGGATGCCGCCCAGGGCGCCGAGTCCGATCTGCGCGATATCGCCGCCGCCCATCTTGCGTTTGAACTCGATCGGCACCGTGAAGGCTTCGCTCGGCTGGGCCGACGCGATGTCGAGGCCGTAAAGATGGGAGGCGTCGGCGAACATCACGGTGTTCGTCTCCGTCAGCACCATGAGATTCGTCAGTCCTTCCTTCGGCTTGTCGAAGGTGTACAGCGCCTCGCCGGTGGCGGCGTTGAGCGCGACGACCCCGAGCGGCTCGCGCAACACGACCGCCTGGCCGTTCGAGAAATAGCCGCCGTAGCGCGCGAAGATTTTTTCGCCGACGATCTCGATCTGGGAAACCATCGCGTTGTTCCGCGCCTTGAGCAGGCCGGCGTAGGACGAAATGCGATCGCCCCGCCAGACAACTTCGCCGGTCTCCTTATTGAGAGAGTACACGCTGCCGCCCGCGGAACCATAGATCCGATCCGCGGTGATGCGGAGGGGCGCATGGGCCTTCTTCAATTCATTGCCGCCGCCCGTGATCATCTCGGCGGTCCATTTCAGGGCGCCGGTGTTGAGGTCGACCGCCTGGCAGCCGAGGTAGGGAAGATAGAGCGTGTCACCCTCGACGACGGGATCGTGGTAGCCCGAAAGATCCGTCGTCGGCATGAACTTCCCGGAGTTGTCCGCCACGTGCAGCCGGATCGCGCCGGGTTTCGCGAGCTTCGTCGCCCACTTCTGCGTGCCTTCCATCAGGTCGTAGGCAATGAGCCAGGTACCCTGGTCTTTTCCGTCCGGGCCGCCGCCGTTCATGACGAGCAGCACGAGTCCTTTTTGCGCGACCGGAAAGGTGCCGAGGAACTGTCCCTGCATCTCGGGGGCCTGCCAGGTGTTTTTCCCCGTGAAATAGTCGACCTGCATCAGGGTGATCTTGGCGAGCCCGGCAAACCCGTCGGACGAGTGGCACATGAGATAGGGCGTGCCCGGAATTTCGCGGGCGTTGAACGGCGAACTCTTCTTGAACTCGCCGCGCAGCCAGAGCTGCTGGCCGGTGTCGGGATCGAAGGCGAGGATGGCGTCCGAGGTGCCGACGATCAGCGTGCCGAGCTCGGTGAGCGAATGCCACTTGGCGTCGCTTGGGAGCTTGGCGGACCAGAGCTGCTTGCCGGCGGCAAACAGCGAGGAAGCGGCGAGGGAGGCCGCGAGGACGGCGCAAACGCGCCACGAAAAACCGGACGTTTTCATTCTCATTGGGGGTAAAGTTGAAGCGGCTTTCTTACTGAAGCGGATCGCCGGCCTGGCAAGGGCCACCCGCGCCGATACGCCACTATGCGTAGCCGCGCGGCGACCCAGCGCGATCACCGCAGAAGCGGCGTCTTCACACGTCGCGCGTTGACGCGCGTCACCCATGTTGTTGTGGTCGCGCCATGTTCACCATTCTGGGCGGAGACGGAAAGGAATACGGTCCGGTCAGTGCGGACCAGATACGGGAGTGGCTCGCGCAAAACCGCGCGAATTTCGACACCAAGGTAAAGCCGGTCGGCACGACGGAGTGGAAGCGGCTGGGAGACATCGCGGAATTCTCCGGTGGCGCGCCCGCCGCCGGTCTGACGCCGCCGACCGGACCCGACGGCCTTCCCCTACCCGCGGTCCCTTCGCGCCCGGAGAGCCTGGTTTTCAACGGCGAGTGGACGGAGTATTTCAAAATCTGGATCGTGAACGTCCTGCTCACGGTCGTGACCTTCGGCATCTATGCCGCGTGGGCGAAGGTCCGGCGCCGGCGTTATTTCTACGCAAACACGTCCGTCTTCGGCCACACGTTCGAGTATCTCGCGAATCCCGTGAAGATTCTCTACGGCAATCTCATCATCGTCGGTGTCTTTGCCCTTTTCTCGCTCATGGGCGCCATCTCGCCGCTGCTGCAGTTTCCCTTCGTCGTTCTGTTTCTGATCGGCGCTCCGTGGTTCATCGTGCGCGCGCTCGCCTTCAACGCCCGCAACACCGCGTGGCGCGGCCTGCGTTTCAATTTCACCGGGACCTACTGGGAGGCGGCGCAGGTGTTCTTCTTCTGGCCGCTGCTCACCGCGTTGACCCTCGGGCTCATTGTTCCGCTGATCGCGAAAAAACAAAAGGAGTTCATCGTCGGGCGCCACGCGTTCGGCACGACTCCGTTCACGTTCAGCGGCGAAACCGCGGGCTTCTACAAAATCTACGGTCTCTCGCTGCTGTTCTTCCTGCCGTTGATCATCGTCTACTTCGTGATGATCGGGACCCTCGTCGCCTCCCAGATCAAAAATGGCGGCCAGCCCGTCCCGCCCAATCTCGCGATCATGTTCGGCGGCGTCGGTCTCTTCTTCATGCTCGCCGTTCCCTTCGCGATCGCCGGCACGTTTTATTTCCGCTCGCGCATGTTCAACTACGTCTGGAGCAACACCTCGCTCTCCGGAAATTCCTTTGTCGGCTCGATGCGCGCGCGCGACCTTTTCCTCCTGCACCTCGTCAACTCGCTGGTCACCGCCTTCACCTTCGGGCTCATGCATCCGTGGGCAGCGGTGCGCACCGTGAAATTCCAGCTCGATTCGCTCGAGGTCGTCCCCTCCGGCAACATCGACACGTTTGTCGCCGCATCGCAGCCGCCGGTCGGCGCCCTCGGCGAGGCCGCCAGCGACTTCTTCGACTTCGATCTCGGCTTCGGGCTATGACGGAAATCCCCGCGACCTTTTTCGACGGTCGCACTTCGCAGCCACGCCCCGTGACCCTGCGCTGGCACGCCTTCGACGGCGTGCTCGAGGTCACCGGGGAAGGCGTCGCACAACGCCACGCCCGCCGCGATGTGGCCGTCGAATCGCGGCTCGGCCGCGGGCCCCGTTTCATCCGCTTCGCCGACGGCGGCCGCTGCGAAGTCGCGTCCGACCCCGCCATCGACGAAGTGATCGCCACCTGGGCGCCCGATCGCGCCGGCACCCTGCTCCACCGGTTTGAGACGAACTGGGTCCTGGTCGTCGTCGCCTCCGTGTTTCTCCTCGCCGGGGGTTGGGCGGCCATCCACTTCGGCCTGCCGTGGGCCGCGCGGCGCATCGCCTTCGCGCTGCCGGCCGGCGTCACACGCCAGCTCGGCGATCAAACCCTCGCGGCCCTCGACAAGACCATGCTGGACCCGTCGAAGCTGGACGCGGAACGCCAGCGCGCCCTGCAAGCCGAGTTCAGCGGCTTCCTCGCCAAGACCGGCGACACCACGCCATACCGCATCGAGTTCCGGTCCGCGCGCGAAATGGGCGCGAACGCGTTCGCGCTGCCCTCGGGCGTGATCGTCATCACCGACGAACTCGTGAAACTCACCGAGGACGACCGCGAAATCGTCGGCGTGCTCGCCCACGAATGCGGCCACATCCAGCACCGGCACGCGTTGCGCGGCGTGCTGCAAAATTCCGCCGTCTTCGTCGTGATCGCCCTCATCACCGGCGACGTGTCCTCCGCCACCGCGTTCGGCGGCGCCCTGCCGGCGTACCTGTTGCAGAGCCGTTTTTCCCGGGAATTCGAACGCGAGGCCGACGCCTATGCCGTCGAGAAAATGCGCGCCGCCTCGATCGACACCGCCGTGCTCGCCCGCATGCTCGAGCGGCTCGCGGAAACCCACGGCGAAAAAAATTCCAAGGTCCTCGGCTATCTCGGCACCCACCCGCCCACCCCCGAGCGCATCCAGGCGATCACGGGAAAACGCTGAGGCGGTCCGGAGTTGAAAGGTGAAGGTTGAAAGTTGAAAGCCGTCCCGGGTGTTCAAGCAGCCCCACCGCCGCTGATGCCTTTTGGGGGTTGCTACCGGCCCGGGCTTTCAACTTTCACCCTTCACCTTTCAACTCCGCTGGTGACCGTTTCGCGATCCGAACATTGACGCCGCCGGGGGCGCGTCGTTCGTTCAGCGCATGTTCACAATTATCGGTGGCGATGGAAAAGAATACGGGCCGGTGACAACCGAACAGGTGCGCGCCTGGATCACCAGCGGCCGCGCCAGTCTCGACACGAAGGCCAAGGCCACCGGTTCGGACGAATGGCGGCGGCTCGCGGATTTTTCCGAGTTCGGCGGCGCGATCATCCTGCCGCCGCTGATCGGTCGCGCGGCGGAAATCGCCGGCGGCGGAGCACTCGCCGGACATGGCGCCCGCATCGGCGCGGCGTTGCTCAACGCCTTTCTCTACTTCCTCGGGGTGCTGCCCGGCTCGATCAAGTTGACCGGACACCTCCTGAAACAAAATCCCGACATGACGCAACGCGGCATTCCCAACCTCTCGCAGCTCGATCTCACCGGAGTGGGCCCGTTCATCGCCTACGCCTGGGCGGGGATCCTGACCGTCGTGGTCATCCAGTTGATCCTGCTCACTCTCCGCGGCCAGAACCTGGGCAAGCTCGTCTTCGGCGCACGCGTGGTGCTCGCGAGCGATGGCAGCCCCGCGGGATTTTTCCGCGCCGGCCTGCTGCGCTTCCTCCTGCCGGTGATGCTCATTTTCATCCTGAACCACGTTCATATTCTTCTCGGCGCTCTTTTCCTCTTCGTGGACCTCTGCTTCATGTTCGGCGAACCGCGCCGCTGCCTGCACGACCTCGTCGCGGGAACCAAGGTCGTGAAAACCTAACGGCGGTTGTCACAACAACCGCTTCACCGCGGGCAGACCGGCGTCGCTCACCAGCACGTAGTGATTGTGCGCGTCGGACCACACCGCCGATCCCCATTCCCGCCTGCTCGCGAACCGGGGTTCGGCGGCCGCCGGCAATCCCGGGAAATCCTCCCGGCGCGCGACGAAGAGGTGATACTCGCGGTCGCGCTCGAAGCAGATGATGGAAATGTTTTTCCCCTGGAAATCCACGGTGCGACAGCCCAGTCCGCGCAACTGCGCGAGTTCCCAGGGAATTTTCGCGGGCAAGGGGGCCTGACGCATCGCGAGCCACGCCTTCAATTTTTCAACGTCGGGATTGTGTTCCTGCAGCCCGATGAAACCACGGCCGGCAAAGTTCAGCGCGAATTCGGGCAGCGTGTCTGCCGCCGACGGCCGCGCCAGCCGCCAAGCCACCGGGGCCAGCGTCAGCAACAGGGCCACGCTGGCCGCCAGGGCGAGCGTGGTCGCGCGCCGCCACCACGGCGTGCGCCCGCCGAGCCGCGCCCCCGCGAGAATCGCTTCGCGCAGGGCCGCCGGCGGCGCCACCTCTCGCAGTTTTTCCCGCACCGCTCCGCCGAAGGCCTGCTCGCGCTCGAACCAGGCGCGCAACCTCGGGTCGCGCTCCACCGCCGCGAGCGCTTCCGCCACCGCAGGATCGGTGGCGTCCCTGTCGCCGGAGCGGCACGCACCGAGGAGAAATTTGATTTGTTCGTCGTTCATGAGTGCTTCCTCCGCTGGCCCTCTTCGAAGGGAATCACTTTCGCACGCTGTTCCTGGGACGCCAGCGCCGTGCGCAGTTGCGTCTTTCCGCGCGACAGCCGCGACATGATCGTCCCGAGCGGCACTTCCAGCGCCTCGGCGATCTCGACGTAGGAAAAATCCTCGACGTAAAACAACGTCAGCGGCGCGCGGAACACTTCGTCCACGGTGCCGAGCGCCTCGAGCACCATCGCTCCGTCCATCCGGCGCACGCGGTCGATTTCGTCGTCCGCGATGTCGGCCTCGCCCGGCGGGAGGTCCTCGATCGAGGTCCAGCGCTGGTCTCGCCGGCGGCCGCGAAGGAACTCCCGGTACAGCGTCGTGAAGAGCCACGATTTCGCCTTCGTCACGTCGCGCAACGCCCCACCCTTCGTGGCCCACACATAAAAGGTCTGCTGGGTAAGATCGCAGGCATCCGCCTCGCGGCGCGTCAGGCTGAGCGCGAAACGAAAGAGCGGCGCGTAATGCGCCTCCACCAGCTGCGTGAACGCCTCGTCAGCCATGGGAGGCGGGGTTTGCTACCTTCGGGGTTGCGGCGCGGCGTGGCATGAGGGTGAGAGGCCGATCGGCCCGTTTTATTCCCGGCCCCGCCGCCAGGCGCGACGGTTGTCAGACCACCCGGTCCTGCATCTTTCCGCCGCGTTCGAAGGCGGCGAGGTTTCCCAGAAAATGTTTCACCAGCGCCTCGTCCTGGTCGTGGCGCCCGCCTGCAGTGTGCGGAGTGATGTAACAATTCGGCGCGCTCCAAAGCTCGCTCTGCGGCGACAGGGGCTCGGGATCGAACACGTCCAGATACGCCGCGCCGATGCGGCCGGAGCGCAGCGCCTCGATCAGCGCGTTGTGATCGACCGTCGTGCCGCGGCCCACGTTATAGAACCGTGCGCCCGGCTTGAAGCAGGCGAGGCGGCGGGCGTTCACGTAGTTTCGCGTGTCCTCGCTGTCGGGAAGGATGTTCACCACGTGATCGGCCTCCGCGAGGACCGTGCTCATTTTCTCCTCGGGGATGATGTGCACGCCCCCTTCGCTGTGCAGCGAGCGGCGCAACGCGTAGAGTTTCAGCCCGAAGGGCGTGAGCAATTCCGTCAGCCGCCGCCCGATCGCGCCATAACCCAGCATCAAGACCGTCTGCCCGGTGAGCAGTCGCGACTGCGCGCGGTGCTCGAGGTAGTGCCACGCGTGGTCCGTCAGCTGGTCGCGGTGCGAGGCGAGCAGCTGGCGGCCGAGGGCGAGCATCATTCCGAGCACGTGTTGCGCGCACGGATCGGCAAAAACGCCGGACGCGCGGGTGAAGGCGGCTCCGCGCGCACGGAAGTTTTCCTTGAACTCCGGGGTGTCGTAGCGGGTGTAGCCGGCGGTCGTCACCTCGACCCAGCGCAGCCGCGTGTAGCGCCGGCAGTCGTCCGGGTCGGGTTGCCCAAACGCGATGTCCGCCTCGCCGAGCGCCGGGTCGGGCTGCCCGCCCGCGAGCACGTTGGCGGAGGTTTGCTTCGTAAACACGAGGGAATGCGAAGCCACGCCCTCGCGAAGCAGCCGGAGCGCCGGCTCGGAAAACTTGCTGTTGCACCAAATCGTCAGGGGCATGGGAAAATTAATTTAATTCAGAAACCAGAAAGCCAGGAATGGATCGACTCGGATTCATGGCTTCCTGGCTTCTGAATTTTTCCTTCTGACATTTGTCATTCGTGCTCGGCGAACTCGCAGAGCGCGTGCACGCGCAGCCCGGCCTCGCGGAGTTTCCTCGAGCCGCCGAGCTCGGGAAGGTCGATCACCGCCGCGACGCCCACCACTTCCGCGCCGAGCGAGCGGAACAGTTTCGTCGCCGCGAGCAGCGTGCCGCCCGTGGCGATGAGGTCGTCGACAATCAGCACGCGGTCGCCGGCTTTGCACGCGTCGGCGTGGATCTCGACGGTGGCCGAGCCGTACTCGAGGGCGTAGTCGGCCGAAATGGTCTTGAAGGGCAGCTTTCCCTTTTTGCGCACGAGGACGAACGGCTTGCGCAGGTGGAACGCGAGCGCGCCGCCGATGATGAAACCGCGCGCGTCCACGGCGGCAATGTGGTCGGCGTTGAGCTTGAGGCTGTCCTGCGCGAACGCCTCGACCATCGCCCGAAACACCTCGGCGTCGCCAAACAGCGTGGTGACATCGCGGAAATTCACGCCGGGCTTCGGCCAGCCGCGCACGGTGCGCAGCCGGGATTTCAAGAACGCGGAAAGCTCGGGGGTAGTCATGAACGAGACGCGCGCGATGAGGAACGCGGCCTTGGCCTGTCGCAAGAAAAACGTGACGCCGGGATGATTGGCGTTGTCGCGATTGCGGTGCCCGCGGAATCGGGCGGAGCTTGCGTTCGCGCCAGCGCACCGGCAACAGGAACGCGTCCCCTTCGTCGCTGCATGACCGAACTCCTCGTCGCGCTCCTGGTGCTCGCGCTGGTGATTTTTCCGATCTGGACGATCGTGAAAATTATCGCGCTTGGCGGCGCGAACGAATTTCTCACCCGGCGGATCGCGCTCCTGACCGAGGAACTGGATCAGCTGCGCCAAAAACTTCGCGCGCCCGCGCCGTTGCCACCGCCGCAAGCACCGCCGCAGCCGTCTCCGTTCGCTCCGCCGCCGGCCCAGCCAGCCGCCGCTCCGATTGCCCCGGCCGTCGTTTCTGCTCCTCCCGTACCGATCGCGGCGCCTGTACAGGTATCGGTGCCGCCGCCGCTGACTCGCGAAGCGCCGCCGTTTCTCGCCACCCCGCCACCCGTCGTCGGTTCGATGCGTTCACCGGAGCGGCCGGCGCCTCCGGTTTACGTTCCACCCGTTCCCGCCGCGCAAGAATCCGCCTCGCTGCTGTCACGCATCAACTGGGAGCAGTTCATGGGAGCGAAACTCTTCGCATGGCTTGGCGGGCTCGCGGCCTTTCTCGGCGCCGCGTTCTTCGTCAAATATTCCTTCGAACACGACCTCATCCCGCCCGAGGTCCGCGTTGCGCTTGGGTTTTTGTTCGGGCTGGGGCTCATCGTTGGCGGGCTCAAAATCCCGCGCGAGAAATACGCCATCACCGCGCAGACGCTCTGCGCCACGGGCGTGGTCACGCTCTACGCCGTCACGTTTGCGTGCAACTCGGTCTACCATTTCGCGTTCTTTGGAGCGCTCGCGACGTTCCTCCTGATGACGCTCATCACCGCCGTCGCGTTCCTGCTCGCGGTGCGGATGGAGGCGAAGGTGGTGGCCATCCTCGGCATGCTCGGCGGTTTTCTGACACCGGTCCTGCTCTCGACCGGGAAGGACAACCCGCCGGGGCTCTTCGGCTATCTCGCACTTTTGGACATCGGTCTCGTCGCCGTGGCGCTGCACCGGCGGTGGCAATTCCTCGTGGCCCTCGGCGCCGGCGGCACGGTGATCATGATGATTGGTTGGGCGGAAAAATTCTTCGTCCCGGAAAAAGCCCTCACCGCCGTCGTCATCTGCCTTGGTTTTTGCGTCTTGTTTCTGGCCGCCTACCTCGCCGCGCGGCGGGTCGGGCGGGGCGCGCAGTCGATCACGTTTTCCGCGATCGCCCTGCCGTTTGTCTCGTTCGGTTTCGCGGCGTTGTTCCTCGGGTACGCCGGAATCGCGGGCCGGCCCGGGCTGCTGTTTACCTTCCTGCTCCTCGCCGACGTCGTGCTGCTCGCCCTGGCCTGGCTGGATGAAGAACTCCCGAAACTCCACCTCGTCGCAGGCCTCGTGGTCTTTGCCCTGCTGGCGGCCTGGACGGGCGAACATCTCACCCCGGCGCTGCTGCCGTGGGCGCTCGCGTTTTATCTGCTCTACGCGGTGCTGCACACCGCATTTCCAGTCGTCCTGGAACGTCACCGTCCCGACGCGGCGCCGACGTGGTGGAGCCAGCTTTTCCCGCCGCTCGCGCTGCTGCTGATGCTCGGGCCGCTGGTGAAACTCGAAGCCGTTTCGATCCTCCTCTGGCCGTGCATCCTGCTCGTCGACCTCGTGGCCATCGGCCTCGCGCTGCTCAGCGCCTCGCTGGCCGCGGTGGTCGTGGTGCTCGTGCTGACGCTCGTCGCGACCGGCGTGTGGATTTTCCAGGTGCCCGCGACGCTGGATGGAATGCCCTCGCTGCTCGGCGTGATCGGCGGGTTCGCGGTGCTGTTTTTTGCCGCGGGAATTTTTCTCGCTCGCCGGCTCGGCGACAAACCCGGCGATACGCGACAATCGCTCAGCGGCGTCTTCGGCGATGCGCGTTCGCAGCTCCCGGCGTTTTCCGCGCTGCTGCCGTTTCTGCTGCTCATCATGATGACGCAGCGGCTGCCGCTGGCGGATCCGTCTCCGGTGTTCGGACTCGCGCTGCTGCTCGTGGTTCTCGTGCTTGGGCTCGCCTGTGTGCTGACCCTGGAATGGCTGCCGGCCTGTGCGCTCGCGGGCGTGGGGGCGCTGGGCTACGCGTGGCAGGCGCGGCATTTCGCGGCCGGCAGCATCGGGCTGCCGCTCGCGTGGTTCGCGGGATTCCACGCGTTGTTCGCGGGATATCCGCTGCTGTTGCGGCGGCGCTTCAACGCCCTGACCGGTCCCTGGGCGGTGGCGGCGCTGAGCGGCGTGGTGTTTTTCCCGCTGATCTACCGGCTGGTGGACCACACGGTGCCCAACGATTTCATCGGGATCGTGCCCGCGCTGTTCGCCGTGCCGCCGATGCTCAGCCTGGTCGCGGTGCTGCGCGGCGCGGTGGCGAATCCCCGCGCGCGCCTCAACCAGCTCGCCTGGTACGGTGGTGTGGCGCTGTTTTTCATCACGCTGATCTTTCCGATCCAGTTCGAGCGGCAGTGGATCACGCTCGGCTGGGCGCTCGAGGGCGCGGCGTTGCTGTGGCTTTTCCACCGCGTGCCGCACAACGGCCTTCGGGCCACGGGCGCGGTGCTGCTCGTGACGGCGTTCGCGCGGCTCGCCTTGAATCCCGCGGTGCTGGAGTACCACGCGCGCAGCAACACGCCGCTGCTCAATTGGTATCTCTACAGCTACGGCCTCGTCATCGCGTGCCTTTTCGCCGGCGCCCGCCTGCTCGCGCCGCCGCGGGAAAAGGTGTTCGGCATCAACACCCCGCCGCTCTTCAACGCGCTCGGCACCGTGCTCGCGTTCCTGCTCCTCAATATCCAGATCGCGGACTACTTCACCCCACCCGGTCGCAGCGTGCTCACGTTCCAGTTCTCCGGCAATTTTGCGCGCGACATGGCCTACACCATCGGCTGGGCGCTCTTCGCCCTGGGACTGCTGCTTTTCTGCATCTGGAAACCGAGCCGCGCCGGACGTTACGCGGCGCTCGGTTTGCTGAGCGCGGCGCTGCTCAAGCTCTTCTTCCACGATCTCGCGCGACTCGACTCGCTTTACCGGATTGGCGCGCTCTTCGCCGTCGCGGTGATCGCGAGCCTCGCGTCGTTCGCCTACCAGCGCTGGATCCCCGGCCATGACAAAAATGCCCCGCCGAAATCGTAACGCCCTCGCCCGCTCCGGCCTGCTCACGGGCATCGTCCTCGGCTGGCTGAGCCCGGCCCGCGCGATCGAAGTCAGCGAGTGGAAAACCCGGCAGCCGTTTGCCGTGGAGCAGGCGGGCATCGTCAAGTTCGCGCTGCCGCCCGCCACGCTCGATCTGGCGCGTCCGGGATTGGAAGACTTGCGGGTGGTCGATGCGGCCGGACGCGAAATCCCTTTCTTCGTCGAAGAACCGCGGGCGACTGAAACCCCCGCGGCGATCCGCACGCCGAAATCGCTTCGCACGACGCTCGGCGACACGTTCACCCAGATCCTGATCGCAACCGGCACCGACGACCCGCTCGACGCCATCGTACTCGTCACCCCGGCGAAGGGATTCATCAAAGCCGCGCGGGTCGAGCTCTCCCCGGATGGGGAAACCTGGGAAACCATCAGTCCCGGGACACCGGTCTTCCGCCAGTATGGCAGCGAGCAACTCCGCCTGTCGCTCGAGGGTCGCCGCGCCGCGCAGGTACGCATCACGATCGACGACACCCGCTCGCCCCCGGTCCCGTTCATGGTCGTGCGCATGGCATCCGCCGCGACCGCGCCGCGCAGCATCACGATGCCGCTGGAAATCCGCGTGCTCCGCCGGGAGGAATTCGCCGGGGAATCCGTGCTCACGCTCGATCTCGGCGCCGCCAACGTTCCTCTCGCCGCTCTCGAGTTCGTCACCACCGAGCCGCTCTTCATCCGGAAACTGACGTTCTCGGTCCGGGGGGTTGCCGACGGCAGGGCCATCGAGCGCATCCTCGACTCGGGCCCTTCGATCTACCGGGTCGCGCTCGACGGGCTGCCGCCAAGCGCGCGGCTCGAGGTTCCGGTGGGATTCACCGCGCCGTCGCGCGAGTTGTTCGTCCACATTGCCAATGACAACAGCCCGCCGCTGACGATCCAGCAGGTGAAGGGGACCCAGCACCCGCGATGGCTGGCCTTTCGCGCCGCGGAACCGGGGACCTTCGCCCTGCTCACCGGCAACCCGCGCGCCGCCGCACCGCGCTACGATCTCGCGCTGCTCGCAACCAGCCTGAAGGCCACGCCGCCGCGTTCGCTCGAGGTGGGACCCGCCGAACCAAATCCTCTCTATCGCCGCCCCGATGCGCTCGCCGATACTCCGCTCCCCGGCGCGGCGATCGACGTGACGCCTTGGAAATTCCGCAAGGCCGTCAGCATCGCGGTCTCCGGCGTGCAGGAACTGGAGCTCGATCTCGACGTGCTCGCCGGCGCGCAATCCAGCCTCGCCGACGTGCGCCTCGTGCGGGAGGGGACGCAACTCCCGTACCTCCTCGAGCGGTCCGAGCTGTCGCGCTCGATTCCCGTGACGGTCGTATCTGTGCCCGACGCAAAGCGTCCCCGTTTCAGCCGCTGGGAAATCAACCTGCCCCGCGCCGGCCTTCCGCTCACCCGCCTCACGCTGCACTCGTCAACGCCGCTCTTCCAACGCCACCTGCGGCTCTTTGAAACAACCGCCGATGAACGCGACTCTTCCTCGGAACGCACGCTCGCGGCCGGCGACTGGGCCAAAACGCCGGGTAACGACACTTCGATCACACTGACCTTTGTCGCGAAGCCAACCCACGCGATGCTCACGCTGGAAACCGATAACGGCGACAATCCACCGATCGCAATTTTCGCGGCGACCGCGGCGCATCCCGTCGCGCGGCTGTTGTTCAAGGCGGATGCGGGGACCCTCGCGCTCTACTACGGCAACCCGGAAGCCGATGTGCCGCGTTACGATCTCGCGCTTGTCGCGGGACAAATTCTGACGGCCGAAAAATCCATCCCACCCCTGGGCAGCGAGGAAATCGCGCGGAGCGACGGCTGGGCCCGGAAAATCCTGGCCGGCGCGAAAGGCGGCGCGCTCTTTTGGACGGCGCTCGCCCTCGTCGTGGCGGTGCTGCTCATCGTGATCGCCAAGTTGCTCCCGAAGCCCTCCGCCGCCACTGACGCGGGCGGAAGCAGCCCCGGACCATGATCGGTTTCCGCGATGGCGCGGTCATCGCGCTCCTAGTGGTGGTGGCTGGGCTGGCCGGTTGTGCGAATGCCGGAAAAAATCCATCCATACCCGGGACAAAACGCGAAGAACCCCCTCTCTCCGCCAATCGGATCTCGCGGGAGATCAATCCGGACGCGGCGGGAAAGACCCCGGCGCCGCAAAATTCGGGCGACCTGTTCAAACTCCCCTCCTACGAGGTGAGGGAATCCGCCTTTTCCGATTTCGGCATGTCGGTGCGCACGAACATGGAGGTGAAATGGGGCGCCAGCGTGGAGTGGATGCTGGTGATCGGCGTGGACGCCGGCAGCTCGGCGGCAAAGTTGAACCTGAGCGTGGGCGACAGAATCCTGGCGATTGGCGGACGACTGGTGGCGGAACTGAGTCGCGATGAAATGCTCGCCGCCCTTTTTCAGCGCAAGAAAGGCGAGCGCGTCGAGTTTCTCGTGCTAGGCGTCAGGCAATCCCTGCCTCGCTTCGTCACGCTCACCGCCAATCGTGTTTCGTGATCGCCCCGTTGCGGCCGAAGCCATCCGCACCTAATAACCGGTTTCTAAAATCGTAGAAACGAGGATGACGCGCACCCTGTTCAGCACCGCATTCATCGCCGTCCTGGCCCTTCTCACCTGGGTGTTTGCCAAATCGTCGTCACCTGGCGCAACCGTCGGGACTCCCCGTCCCGTCGCGACCGGAGAAAAGCTTTGGATCGTGAATCTCCGCCCGTCCGAGCGCGTGGCGATCGTTTTTCGTTCGACCGGCTGTGAGCACGAGATCGAGCGGCTGTACCAGATCCAGGGCGGGGAAACCCTGCGATTTGCCGCGAAGGATTTGAAGCCGGACCCGGCGGCGGGTGCGTCAGCCGATGAGCCGCTCCTGGGAAAACTGAACGAAGCGGAAGCCGCCGGGCTGGATTCGTATCTTGTTTTTCTCCGGCACGGGTTTCCCGGTGGGTGCACCTCGATCGACTCCGTCGTGGTCGGCTATTACCGGGACGGTAAGAAGATCGGCGAGGAACGTTTCCAGGATGGTTCATGCCTGTTGTCCGGCTTCCGCTGGGAGAAAGGAAAAGTCGTCGCTCCGGAACAGGATTTTGGGAGTCGGTTTCCGCGGGAAACCTATCGGTCAATCGTTCCCCCGCGCCTGATTGAAGAGCGCCTGCTGAAAGCGAGCCCCGCGTCAGGAATCCAACCCGGCACCGCGACCGGACAATGAAACAGCTCGCGGCATTCAGTAAGCCCGAAGACGCGCATCTCCTCCGCGCCCATCTGGAGGGAAACGGAATCGCGGCAGCGACCGATCATTTCCTGCACGTGTTCTCGATCTATTCCCCAGAGGTAGTGTCACTTAATAAGTGACATGCTCCGGAGGGAGCGGGTTGTGACGAGTGTCGTGGTTTAGAGGGCGCCGGCGGGTTCGTGCGGGATGACCAAACCGGTTTGGTTGTGTCCTAATTTGTCATTGCGAGGAGTCCCGCGAAGCGGGACGACGAAGCAATCCAGCTGGATCGCCACGTCCCGCAGAGCGGGACTCGCGATGACAAATTCAAGTTGGGACACTACCAACCGTTTTCCGTCGATTGGGCCCTGCCGAATGCGGTCGGAGGCGTGAAAGTCGAAATCGTCGCCGCCGCCGACGACTAGACGGCACCGCGCCGGACCGCTTCGGCGTGGGTGTTGATCTCGGTCAGGAGCTCGGTGTGTTCGCGCGCTTCATGGTCGTCGAGGTGGACGAGTCCCTGGCCAAACGGCGGAGTGTCATCCGGTGCATCGGCCCAGCGTGACCACACATAACCCACCAGAGCCGGATGCGTGCAGGCGCGGGTGAGCGCGGCCCGGGCGCTCGAAAGCATGCGCTCCACCGAGGTGAGCTGACGCCGCTCCTGCGTTTGCTTTTTCGTGAACGCCTTGCCCGTCCAGGAAAATTCCGCGAGCAGGACCGGCATCGCGTTCAAGCGAGCGAAGTCATCGATCGTTTCGAAGACCGTCTCAGTGGCGCAGTGGAGCGAAAGCACGTCCACCGCCGGAGCGGCGAACGCGCCCAGCACAGCCGCGCCGGGCGGTGCATCGAACGGACAACCCAGCACGAGGTGATCCGGATCGTGGCGGCGAACGGCCGCCGCGCAGACCTCGACGTAGCGGCGCGCGAACTCCCGGGTGAATCGTTCGTGGTCGCCCAAGTAAGCCGCGCTGAGCAGCGGGGTGTCGGCCAGCGTGAGCTGCCGCAGCGCCTGCTTGTTCGGCTCGATGCCCCACGCGGCCGCGAGCGTCGCGAGTTCGCCGGCGTGCGGCGCGAGGGCGAATTCCCACGCCGCATGGTACGCGGGGAAACTCGGTTCGAGGCTGAGACAAATCTGAAGCAACGAGGGCCGCTGCTTGCGCGGCGCATCCGGACCCGTGCGCGGCTGCGCCCATTGCAAACCGTGATCCGTGAAGTAGCCGATCAAATCGGGACGCTCCCGGCGCAGGGGACAAATCGCGGCGGCCAGCAAATCGCAACCGGCGACCCAGCGGGGATCGAAGACATCGGGCAGCAGCGCTCCGCCGAGCTTGATCATCGCCTCCGGCACCGCCTGGCGAAAACCGATCGTCTCGGTATAAAAAAATCCGCGGTCGAAAAACTCCGGGGCGGTCCAGGCGGCGAGCGTGTTGCAGTGCCACGCGCGCAACCGCTTCGTCGCCGCCGTCACGAACGACTGCGGGTCATTCGCGCCGTGGATCCGGTCGACGGCCCGCTCGTAAGCGCCGGGCTGCGTGCCCCGGCCACCGGCGCGGCCGAACCGGTTCACCGCGGCCACGCCCCGGCTGAAGAACGGCCGGTCATGCGCGTCGATGAACCACCACTGGCCGGCCCGCGTCTGCCCCACTCTCACGAAGCCGGCCGTGCCGCGCAGGGTCTCGGATTTGAAGTCAGAGAGAGTGCGGGGAGCGGGGTGGGCTTTCGCCATGTCGGCGCAGCTTGCAACGCGTCACACAAAAGAAAAGCGCGCAGTGCGCCGCGCGCCGCAAACCGCGCGGCATTTCGCCGGTGGTCATAGCGCGGCTATGGCTTCCGGCCTACCGGCGGGACGGATGGCACGATTGAGATCGCACGTTTTCTTTCTTCGTTTTTGCGGACTATCCCCGGGAGAAACGTGCGATTCCGCGGTCGGTGCGGGCAACGGCTGAGAAAGAGCGAATCCTCCGTACCGCCGGGTGCGTCGGACCGACGTGGCTGCGGCTCCGTTTTTGCCGAAGCCCAGCTTGCCTCATCCGACCCGCCTCCTACGTTCCGCCTTCCCCTATGCGTTTTTCGATCCTCTCCCGCGCCGCCGCTCCGCTCGCGGCGGTTTTTTTCTCCAGCCTCCTGCTCCGCGCGGCCGAGGTCGTGGAAATGGAAACCGATCTCAACGGTACGGTGGGCCAGTTGAAACCTTTCTACCGGTTTACGGCGGCGGAAATCGCCCCCGCCTCCAATGAAGGCGAGCTCGCCCTGAAACGCATGAAGCTGCCCGACGGCCTCGTCGCCACGCTGTGGGCGGCGGAGCCGATGCTCGCGAACCCGGTGGCCTTCAACTTCGACGAGCGCGGGCGCATCTTCGTTTCCGAGACGCACCGCTATCGCAGCAGCGTCCTCGATATCCGCGACTACATGTGGATGCTCGAGGACGATCTCGCGAACCGCACCATCGAGGACCAGAGCGCGAGCATCCTGCGCCACCTCAAGCTCGCGGGCGCCGCCGCCCTTTCGATCGAGAGCGAGCGCGTGCGGCTGCTCCAGGACACCAACGGCGACGGCAAGGCGGACCGCTCGACGCTGTTTGCCGAGGGATTCAACTCCCCGCTCGACGGCATCGCCTCCGGCGTCCTCGCGCGGCGCGGCAAAGTCTGGTTCACCAACATCCCCTCGCTCTGGCTCTTCGAAGGCGAGACGAAGGACGGCGCCGCCGCGAAACGCACCGAGCTCAGCCGCGGCTACGGCGTGCGCTTCAACTTCACCGGCCACGACCTGCACGGACTGGTCTTCGGACCGGATGGAAAACTCTACTTCAGCGTCGGCGACCGCGGCGCGCACGCCGTCGCCACCGACGGCAGTGTCGCCGACGCCCCGGACACCGGTTCGGTTTTCCGCTGCAACCCGGACGGCACGCAGCTCGAGATTTTCGCGACGGGCCTGCGCAATCCGCAGTCCCTCCTGTTCAACGAAGCCGGGGATCTTTTCACCGGCGACAACGACAGCGACCAGGGCGACGAGGAACGCCTCGTGCACATCGTCGAAAACGGCGACAGCGGCTGGCGCGTCGGTTATCAGCATGCGCCGCTCGGCAAAGCCGGCCCGTGGAACTTCGAAAAACTCTGGCATCCGCGCTTTGAGGACCAGGCCGCCTATCTGCTCTCCCCCATCTGCAACATCGAGGACGGCCCGTCCGGCGTCGCGTACTATCCCGGCACCGGCCTGAACGAAAATTATCGCGGCAGCATTTTCATCACCCACTTCAAGGGCAGCATCCCGCGCAGCGGAATCTACGACTACACCGTGAAACCGAACGGTGCGTCCTACGCGATCGAGGACTGCAAGCCGTTCCTCACCTCCGCGCTGCCCACCGATGTCCGCTACGGGCCCGACGGAAAACTTTACTACTCCGACTGGGCGGAGGGCTGGCCCAAGTCCAAAAAAGGCCGCATCTACGCCATCAGCGATCCGCTCCACGCCAACGATCCGCTGGTGAAGGAAACCCAGGTGCTCATCGCGGCCGACTGGACCAAGAAAACTCCGGACGAACTCGCCACCCTCCTTGGACACGCCGACTGGCGCGTGCGGCTCGAAGCCCAGTTCACTCTCGCCGAACGCGGCGCGGCCAGCGTGCCGGTCCTCAGCGCCGTCGTGGCGAAACGGGATGCACCGCCCTTCGCGCGGCGCCATGCGATCTGGGGTCTGGGGCAAATCGCCGGAAAAAATCCCGCGGCGCTCGCTCCGCTGCGTTCGCTCGGCGGCGATGACGACGCGGAAGTCCGGGCCCAGGCCCTCCACGTGCTCGGCGATCACCGCGATGAAACCCACCGCGCGGCGTTTCTCGCGGCGCTGGAGGACGACAGCCACCGCGTCAAATTTTTCGCCGCCCAGGCCCTGGGCAAGCTGGCGAAAAAAGAATCCACCCCCGCCCTCCTCGCGGCCCTGCGGGCCAATGACGACAACGACAACTTTCTCCGGCACGCGCTCGTGATGGGTCTCGTCGGCAGCAACGATCCCGAAGCTCTGATCGCCGCGATCGGCGACGAATCCCGCGCGGCCCGCCTCGGCGTGTTGCTCGCGCTGCGCCGGCTGGGCCGGCCGGAAATCGCGCGTTTTCTCGGCGACCCCGACCGTTTCCTGCGCGTCGAGGCCGCCCGCGCCATCAACGACGCGCCGATCGAAGCCGCACTGCCCTCGCTGGCCGGATTCATCGCCGCAAAACCGGCGCAGGCTCCCACGGCCGCGACGGCCAATCCGGCGCCCGACGAAGACAAACCCGCCGACGCGGCGGAGGAATCCGACGCCTCCGGTTTCGATCTGGGGGACGGGTTCATGCTGCGCGTTCTGAACGCGAACTTCCGCCTCGGCACGCCGGCGCACGCCGAGGCCCTCGCAAAATATGCCGCGCGCGCGGACGCCCCGGCCCTGTTGCGCGCCGAGGCACTGACCCATCTCGCCGACTGGCCAAAGCCGCCGGCCCGCGACCGGCTGGTGGGAATCTACCGGCCGCTGTCCCCCGCAACGCGCGATGCGGCCGTCGCCCGCAACGCGCTCTCCGGCTCGATCAGCCAGCTGCTCTCGGCCGATACACCGCGGGAGGTTCAGACCGCCGCCCTGAAAACGGTGAAGACCCTTCAGCTCAGCAATTCGACCGACGCGCTTTTCGCGCTGCTCGGCGATTCCCGCCAGTCAGCGCTGACGCGCGCCGAAGCGCTGCGGTTGTTGGAGCATTTCAAATATCCCCGCCTCCCCGAGGCCGTAAAACTCGCGGCCGGTTCGGAGTCCTCCCGGCTGCGCCTCGCCGCTCTGCCTATCGCCGCGCGGCTCGCGCCGGATGACACGGTGCCGGTCGTCACCAGCCTCATCACGCAGGGCAATTCCACGGAGCAGAAAGCGGCCTTCACCGTGCTCGGCACGCTGAAACACCCCGCGGCGGATGCGCTGCTCATCGCGCAATTGCGCCAGCTGGCCGAAGACAAAGTCGCTCCCTCCGTGCAGCTCGAACTCCTCGAAGCCGCCGCGAAAAGCGGCAACGCCACGATCAAGCAGCTCCTCGCCGAACACACCAGCCGGCTGGCGGCGGACGCGAATCCCCTCGCGCCCTTCCGCAGCGCGCTCAGCGGCGGCACCGCGGAAAAAGGACGGAAGCTGTTCAATGAACATCCCGTGCTCGCCTGCATCCGCTGTCACAAGACCGGCACGGACGGCGGCGACGCCGGCCCGAATCTCGCGGGCGCCGGCACCCGGTATTCCCGCGACCAGCTCCTCGAATCCATCGTCAAGCCGAGCGCGAAAATCGCGCCGGGTTTCGAAACCGTGGTGGTGACGCTGAAATCCGGCGCGGTGCAGGCCGGCACGGTCTCGGCGGAGGACGACAAGACCCTCACGCTGAAACTCGCCGACAACGCGACCGCAGCGCTGGCGAAAGCCGACATCGCAAAGCGGGAGGGCGCGCCTTCGAGCATGCCGGAGATCTATGCGCAGATTCTGACGAAGGCTGAACTCCGCGATCTCGTCGAATATCTCAGCTCGTTGAAAAACAACTCCGGTTCGCGATCCAACAATAACAACCAGGCGGCCACACCGGTGCGCGCCTTGCGCGGACGGCCGGGCGAATAACCGCAGCGCGCCCGCCGGCGCGCTGCGCTGAAATGGAGATCCACGCTCCGCTGTCATGGCAGGCGGACCGGCTTTCTGCGGTTGGGATTTTACATTGTGATGATCGGGCGTTCCTTCCACGGTACCCCGCAAGCCGTCCGACCTTCTCCGCCCCAAGCCCTCATTCCGCCCGTCGATGAGTCCTTTGTAACCTTTCCCGAGCTTTTCACCCAGCGACCGACCGTTCCTGTTCCTCACGCGCTCCCCGGAATTGCGCTCCGAAAATTCCGCCCTTCCCGCCCGATGCCGATGAAGACACCCGCGCTCCCCCCACCCTCGCATCACGGCCATCCCAAGTCGGCGGCGCGGGCGCGAAGACTGGTGAGCGGACTGTTCGCGCTGCTGGCGGTGACGGGCGGCGTGTGCAGCGAGGCGGGAGATCCGGTCCCGCTCGCGGCGCTGAAAAAGATGAGCGTCGAGGAACTGATGAACCTCGAGGTGATGTCCGTTTCGCGACAACCCGAAAAACTGCTGGACGCAGCCTCGGCCATCCAGCTGATCACGGGGAGCCATATCCGGCGCTCGGGCGCCACGACCATTCCGGAGGCCCTGCGGCTGGCGAACAATCTCCAGGTCGCGCAAAAAACCTCCCATGGCTGGGGCATCAGCGCGCGGGGTTTCAACACCGAGCTGGCCAACAAGCTCCTCGTCCGGTTCGACGGACGGACAGTTTACACGCCGCTCTTTTCGGGCGTGTTTTGGAACGCGCAGGACTATCTGCTCGAAGATCTCGACCGCATCGAGGTGATCAGCGGACCGGGCGGCGCGCTCTGGGGCGCCAACGCCGTCAACGGCGTGATCAACATCATCTCCCGCAAAGCCAGCGAGACGCAGGGGTGGTACCTCGAGGCGGGCGGGGGCAATGTTTTGAAAAATTTCGCCGGCGCCCGCTACGGCGGCGCGTTGTCGCCGAAGGTGCACTACCGGGTCTACGGCCGGCGTTTTGTCCGCGACGAGCTGACGTTTGCGAACGGCAAGCCGGCGGTGGACTCATGGGAAATGAACCAGGGTGGATTCCGGCTCGACGCCGAACCCTGGGCGCCCACGACCCTCACCCTGCAGGGAAATCTGTACAGCGGCCACGCGGACGTCCCCCCCGGCGGGAACGGCGACTACAGCGGCGAAAATATTCTCGGGCGCTGGTCGCAGGTTTTTTCCGGGGACTCCGATTTGAGCCTGCAGGTTTATTACGACCGCACCCACCTGTATACGCCGATCACGAATGAATTCGGGCCGACCAGCATTTTGACCGACGAGCTGGACACCTACGATGTGGATTTCCAGCACCGCTTCCCGCTCAACCGGCAACACCGGATCGTCTGGGGCGTGGGCTATCGTTTCACGCACAACACGGTCATGTCGGCGCAAACCCTCGCGATTGTCCCCGCCCGGCTGGACCAGAAACTGTTCAGCAGTTTCGTGCAGGACGAAGTTCTCCTGGGGGAGAATCTCACGCTGACGCTCGGGACGAAGCTCGAGCACAACAGCTACACCGGACGCGAACTGGAGCCGAGCGCGCGCCTCCAGTGGAAATTTTCGCCGGAAAAGCTGCTGTGGGGGGCAGTCTCCCGCGCGGTGCGGACGCCGTCGCGCATCGATCGCGACGCCTTCCAGCCGCGGCCGTCCTTTGCGATTTTGGGCGGCAACCCGAATTTCCAGTCCGAAAACGTCATCGCCTACGAGGCCGGCTACCGGGGCGCGCTGGCTTCGCGGGGCACGGTGTCGGTGGCGGGGTTCTACAACGTCTACGACCGGCTGCGCAGCCTGAGCTTCACGCCGGCGACGATCATTCCGCTCTTCTTCGAGAACAACGTCGAAGGCGAAACCTACGGCGTCGAGCTCAGCGCCACCTACGATCTGCTCGAAAACTGGCGGATCCGCGGCGGCTACACCTGGCTCAAGGAGCGGCTGCGGATAAAAGCCGGCAAGGGCGACCTCGGCAACGCCTTGAACGAAACCTCCGACCCCGAGCACCAGTTGTCGCTGCGTTCCTCGGTGGATCTTTCCGAGAGCGTGGAGTTCGACGCCGGGCTGCGCTGGGTGGACACGCTGGTGAATAATAACAACGGGGTCCCGGGCACGGTTCCCAGTTACCTGGAGCTGGATGTCCGGGTGGCCTGGCGGCCGACGCCGAGGCTGGAGCTTTCCATCGCGGGCCAGAATTTGCTGCATTCCCGACATCCTGAATTCGGCCTGACCGGGCCGCTTCGCGAAGAAATCAAACGCAGCGTGCACGGGAAGATCTCATGGCGCTACTGATTCAAGCCCCGCGCGCATTGCTTCGGTCATGGCTGGGGCGACTGGCGGCCCTGATTGCCTGCTGGTGGACGGCGGGTTTGGCGACGGCGGCCGAGAACCCTGCATTCAGCGAATACCAGCTCAAGGCGGTGTTTCTCTATAATTTCGCCCATTTCGTCGAATGGCCGTCCCAGGCATTTCCCGAACCGCACGCGCCGCTGGTGATCGGTGTGCTCGGCGAGGACCCCTTCGGGCGTTTTTTGGACGAGGTCGTCGCCGGCGAGAAAGTGAACGACCATTCACTCAGCGTGCGCCGCTTCCGCCGGCTCGAGGAAATCGACCGCTGTCACGTGCTGTTCGTCAGCCAGTCGGAAACCGACCGCCTCGGGGAGATCTTCGAGCGGCTGAAAAGCCGCAGCATCCTCATCGTCGGCGAGAGCGAGGGCTTCTCCCTGCGCGGCGGCATGGTGCGTTTCGTCACCGAAAAGAACAAGGTGCGGCTCCGGATCAACCTCGAGGCGGCGAGGGCGGCCGGCCTCATCATCAGCTCCAAGCTCCTGCGCCCGGCTGAAATCGTGACCACCCAAAAAAACTGAGCCATGGCTTTCTCCCTTCGGGACGCTCCCATCCGCCGGAAACTCGTGGTGGTGATCTTTCTCACGAGCGTGATGGCGATGCTGCTGATGGGCGGAACGCTTTTTGTCTACGAGTACATGAGTTTCCGCCAGGCGACGCTGGCCCAGTTTTCCTCCCTGGCGAAAATCATCGCGGCGAACAACACCGCCGCCCTCGCGTTCCAAAACCAGGAGGACGCGCAGGAAATGCTCGGGACCCTGAAGGCCGAACCGCTGGTCACCGCGGCGAGCCTCTACCGCGAAGACGGCAACCTCTTCGCCACCTATCCGGCGACCCTGCCGCTGGACGCGATCCCCGCGAAGGCGGAAACCAGGCGGCTGCGTTTTTCCGGCACCCGGCTCACCGGCTTCGAGCCGGTCATCCAGCGCGACAAACACCTCGGCACACTCTACCTCCACGTGGAAACCGCCCCGGTCGTCGCGCGCTGGGTGCGGGTTTCGATCGTCGTCGCGGGGGCCATCATCGCCGCCATCCTGCTGGTGACCTACCTGTTTTCGCGGGCCCTCCAAAAGCGGCTCTCCGACCCGATCCTCGCGCTCGCGAACACCGCCCGGGCTGTGTCGGAGCACGGCGACTACACGGTGCGCGCCACGAAACACAGCCGCGACGAAGTGGGAACGCTGACCGATGCGTTCAACCACATGCTCATCCAAATCCACGGCCAGGACCGCGCCCTCCGCGAAAGCGAAGGACGCGTCCGCGCCGTCATCAATTCCGCCCTGAGCGCCGTGATCGTGATGGACGCGAAAGGGATGATCGCGGACTGGAACGCGCGCGCGGAATCGATGTTCGGCTGGTCCCGCGCCGAGGCGCTCGGACGGAAACTCGGCGACACCATCGTTCCCGCGCGCTACCGCGAACGCCACGAGCGGGGCATGGACCACTACCTCGCCACCGGCGACGGCCCCGTCCTCAACCGCTCGATGGAGATGAGCGCGCTGCGGCGGAACGGCACCGAATTCCCCGTGGAAATTTCCATCAGCCCGCTGAAGACGGACAACGTCATCACGTTTTGCGGCTTCATCACCGACATCACCGAACGCAAACGCATCGAGGAAGTGCGCGCGCGGCTGGTGTCGATCGTGGAGTCCTCGGAGGACGCGATCATCGGCAACACGCTCGACGGCACGATCACGAGCTGGAACCGCGGCGCGGAAAAAATCTTCGGATACGCCCCCGCCGAAGCCATCGGCCAGCCGCTTTCCATCCTCACGCCGCCGGAATCCCGCGAAAACGACCCGGAAATTCTCCGGCGGATTTCCCGCGGGGAAAACATCGACCACTTCGACGCCGTGCGCGTCACGAAGGACGGGGGCCGCCTCGATGTCTCGGTGAGCCTGTCGCCGATCAAGGACGAGAACAGCCGCGTGGTTGGCGCCTCGTCGATCGCGCGCGACATCACCGCGCACAAGCACGCGCAGGAGGAGATCCAGCGCCTGAACCAGGAGCTCGAACAGCGCGTCACGCAACGCACCGCGCAGCTCGAGGCGGTGAACCGCGAGCTGGAGGCGTTTTCCTACTCGGTCTCGCACGATCTGCGCGCGCCGCTGCGCCACGTCGACGGATTCGCCGGCCTGCTCGCGAAACACGCCAACACCACCCTCGACGAAAAGGGCCGGCGCTATCTCACCACCATTTCCGGCGCCGCCCGGCAGATGGGCCGCCTGATCGACGACCTGCTGTCGTTTTCCCGCATGGGCCGCGCGCAGATCAAAACCGTGCCGGTGGATCAAAACGCGATGGTCGCGACCGTGATTCGCGAAACGCGCACCGACGAAAACGTCAGCCGCATCGAATGGGTCGTCTCCTCCCTGCCCACCGTTCAGGCCGACCCCGCGATGCTGCGGCAGGTCTGGTTCAACCTCATCGACAACGCGGTTAAATATTCCGGTAAAAATGCCCGGCCGCGCATCGAAATCGGATCGCAGGACGCACAGGCCTCGGAAGTGGAGGTCCAAGGCGAGCAGATCTTTTTCGTTCGGGACAACGGTGTTGGTTTCGACATGACCTACGTGGAAAAACTTTTCGGCGTCTTCCAGCGGCTGCACGGCCCCGCGGAATTTGAAGGCACCGGCATCGGCCTCGCGAACGTCAGGCGCATCATCAACCGCCACGGCGGACGCGCCTGGGCCGAGGGGCGCATCGGCGAGGGCGCCACATTCTATTTTTCCCTGCCCACGTCCCCCCTTCCTCCGTCTTCCCTCTAATCCTCCATGCCCGACCTCCGCCCCATCCTTCTCGCTGAAGACAGCCCCAACGACGTCGAACTCATCGTCACCGCACTCCGCGACGCGCGGCTCGTCAATGAAATCGCCATCACCCACGACGGCGAACAGGCGCTCGACTGGCTTTTCCGGCGCGGCGCCCACGCCGGCCGCACCAGCCCCGAGCCGGCGGTGGTTCTTCTCGATTTGAAAATGCCCAAGGTCGACGGCCGGGAAGTTCTCCGGCGCATCCGCGCCGATCAGAATTTGCGGCTGATTCCCGTCGTCGTGCTCACCTCCTCGCGGGAGGAACAGGATCTTTTTGAAACCTACAATCTCGGCGCGAACGCCTACCTGGTGAAACCGGTGGACTTCGAGGCGTTCATCTCGGCGGTGGGGAAGCTCGGCGTCTTCTGGGCACTGCTGAACGAACCGCCACCCGACCCCCGCAAAGCCTGAACGGGTGACGCGCCATGAAAATTCTCCACCTCGAGGACAGTCCCGCCGACGCCGAGCTGGTTTCCACGCTGCTCTTTGAAGAGTGGCCTCATTGCGCAATCGACATGGTCTCCACCCGCTCCGGTTTCGTCTCGAAACTGGAAAGCGACCGCTACGACGTCATCCTGTCCGATTTCGACCTCCAGTCGTTCAACGGCCTGGAGGCGCTCCGGATCGTCCGCACCCGCCTGCCGGACGCACCGTTTATTTTTGTGTCGGGCACGCTCGGCGAAGAGGCCGCCATCGAGGCGGTCCGCGCCGGGGCGCAGGACTATGTGCTTAAAGACCAGATCCGCCGGCTCGTCGCCGCCATCCCGCGCGCGATCCGCGAAGCGGAGGAGCGCCGGGCGCGCCGCGACGTGGAGCAGGCACACGTGCGCCTCGTCTCCATTTTCGAAAGCACCCCCGACCTCGTCGGCATGTTCGGCCTCGACGGCCGCACGTTCTACATCAACCCCGCCGGCCTCCGCCTGCTCGGCCTTCCAAGCCAGCACGATCCCGGACTGCTGACGCTCCGCGATTTTTATCCGCCCGATGTCTGGGCCGCGATTGAGAGGAACGCCATGCCGGCCGCGCTGCGCGACGGCACGTGGTCCGGGGAGACGACCCTGCAGACCGGCAACCGGACGATTCCCGTCTCACAGGTCATCATCGCCCACAAAGTGCCGGATGGCTCGGTGCAATACCTCTCCACGATCGTGCGCGACCTCACGGTCATCAAGGCGGCCGAGGATCGCATTCGCGAGCAGGCCGACCTGATCAACCGCGCGCGCGAGGCCATCATCGTTTCCGATCCGGAGGGACGGGTGACATCCTGGAACCAGGGCGCCGAGCGCATCACCGGCTGGCTCGCCGCCGAGGTCATGGGGCGCACGCTGGAAACGGTCTTCGGCGAAAAATTCGAATCCCAGTTCCGCGCGTGGCACGCGGCCGTCGAATCCACCGACGAATGGCGGGGCGAACTTCACCTGATCACGAAAAAGGGCCAGCCGCTCATTCTGGAGGGAAGCACCACGCTGATTCGCGACGAGCGGGAAAAACCCACGGCCCGCCTCAGCATTGTCAGCGACATCACCAACCAGAAAAAACTGCAGGAGCAATTTCTCCGCGCCCAGCGCATGGAAAGCATCGGCATGCTGGCCGCCGGCATCGCGCACGACCTGAACAACGTCCTCGCCCCGATCCTCATGGCCGCGCCCATGCTCCGCGAACGCGCGAGCGATCCCTCCGATCTGCGCATGCTCGAAACGCTTGAGAAAAGCGCCGAGCGCGGAGCCGGCCTCGTGCGGCAGATCCTTTCCTTTGCCCAGGGCAACGATGGCGGGCGCCAGCTCGTGCAGGTGAAGCACCTCATGCGCGACATCGGCGCCATGATCCGCGAAACGTTCCCCAAGCGCATCCGCCTCGAGGAAAACATTCCGCCCGCCCCCTGGCCGGTGAATGCGAATCCCACCCAGATTCACCAGGTGCTGCTGAACCTCTGCGTCAACGCCCGCGATGCCATGCCCGGCGAAGGCACCCTGCGGCTGCGGCTCGAGCACTGCGTGCTCGACGAACGCGCGGCCACCACGATCGAGGGCGCGCGACCCGGAGCGTGGGTCGTCCTACACATCGAGGACACCGGCACCGGAATCCGCCCGGAAGTGCTCACCCACATCTGGGAGCCGTTCTTCACCACCAAGGCCGCCGACAAAGGCACCGGCCTCGGTCTCTCCACCGTGCGCGGCATCGTCGAAAATCACGGCGGCTTCGTCACGCTCTCCTCGGTGCCGGATCGCGGGACGACGTTTCGCGTTTACCTCCCCGCCGCGGAATCGGACGCGAAATTAACATCCGGGCGATCCCACCAGCCGTTTCTCAACCGGGGAATGGGCGAGCTCATTCTCGTCGCGGACGACGAGGTGCACATCCGCGATGTCACCGCCGCCACGCTGGCGCGTCACGGCTACCGGGTCCTGCTCGCCGGCGACGGCACCGAGGCCGTGGCGCTCTTTGCGCCGCGCAGCAGCGACGTGCACATGGTCATCACCGACATCGGAATGCCGAACCTCGACGGCGCGGCTTTCGCCGGAATCGTGCGCCACCTGAACCCCGCCGTGAAAATCCTGGCGATCAGCGGACAGCCCGTCGCGCCGACGGCGGCCCAGCCAAAATATTTCGCCGATGCCTTCCTGATGAAGCCTTTCAAAGCCACATCGCTCCTCGCGACCGTGCACCAGCTGCTGCACCCGCCCGCCGCAGAAAATGCGAACGGCAACGGGCACGGACGCTGAGAGCCCAGCAGCCTGGTAACATCCTGCTTTGAATTTGTCATCGCGAGGCGCGCGAAGCGCGCCGCGGCGACCTGCTGGATTGTCTCGTCGTCCCGTCGAGCGGGACTCCTCGCAACGACAAATGGGGACAAGGTTCAGCGCTGCACCTGCTCCACGGTCGTGACGTGGCCGTTCATGAACGTGATCCGCATGTTCTCTTCGGATCGCTCGTCGTAGATATCCTGGCGAACCGGCTCATAGTGGACGCGATAACGGTTCGGCCCCACCGGAACGAAATACCGGCGATAACCGATCAACTGGCTGCCCTGATAATCCTGATAGTAGGTTTTATAGACCCAGATCAGCTCGCGACCGTCGGAGGTGAGCTTCTGGCGTTTGGAGTCCGGCACGCCGAGCGCGATGTAGACCATGTCCGGACTGTCGCCGACAAGGATGTTGCCTTCCTTCAGCCGCGCCTGCGTTTCCGCATCGAGTGAATTGAAGACGGTGGATTTTTCCTCGGCGCGATTGGAGAACGTGCTGCAGCCCGAAAACAAGGCGGCAGTTGCCGCGAGCCCGGCCAAAATAATCAACGAAGGGATTTTCATAGATGGATGACTCCACCGCGCGTGGGCGGATTTCGGAGCCAGCGCCTCAGACTCCCCACCCTCGGCCCTGTTCCGGGGGAACCGTAACAGGGAAGTTACCTCGCGCCGCGCAGGCGGCTATTTCTTCTCCGCCGCGGAGTTGAGTTTCTGGAGAAGAGCGTCGAGTTCGGCGTCGGTGTAGGGCTCCTCCCGATTCGCGAGCGCGGTGCGCGCCTCGGCCACGACTGCGGCGGCAACCGGCGCCGCTTGGTGGCCCCAGGAACGGCGGATAAACGTCAGCACGCCCGCGAGCGTCTCGTCGTCAAACGCGCGCATCGGCGGCATGATCAGGTTTTCGCGCGCCTTCCCGCTGAGCACAATGCGCGCGAGCAACCGCTCGTCGCCCAGCACCCAGCGCGAATTGACCAGCGCCGGCGCCAGTCCCGGCAGCCCCTGTCCGGTCGGCTGATGGCAGGCCGCGCAGACCATCGCAAACTGCGCGCGGCCTTTCTCGAAAAGCGCCTGCTGCTCCGCCGTGAGCCTGACCACGGCCGCGGATTTTTCGCCAGCCTTCCCGGGCCATTTCAACGAAGCGAGAAGCTGGCGCGCCTTGGCCGCATCGGGATCGCCGGTTGTTGCGGCAAACGCGACCAGCGGACGCGGCTCGACCGGCAGGCTGCCGGCGAGACTCTTGCCCTCAGGCGATCTCGGCAGGAAGCGCTGCACCCCATCGAGCACCGCCCGTCGCACCCACGCGGGCGAAGCCGGCGCGAACGAAGTCGCGAACAGCCGTTCAATCCGCAACGCGTCGCCGGACTTCAACACGGCGCTCGCCGCAAATGCGACCGCAGCGAGCGGCGGCGTGTCGCCTTCCTTCACGCTGGCCGTCAATGCGGCGATAAACGCGTCCTCGCGACCAGCGAGACCCGAGAGCACCGCATCCCGCAACAAGGGTTGCCCGGGGTGGTTCACGGCGAGCCGTTGCAAAATCGAATCGGCGGCGGGAGTGCGGACCTCACCCAGTGAAAGGGCAACCTGCAGCCGCACCGCCGGCTCGGCACTGGCGGCGAGTTCGCTGACTTTCGCAAAAATTTCCGCGTCCAATGCCGGGGAAAGAAATTTTTCCGCGAGGCGGACGGCGGCGACCCGCACCCGCGCGTCGGCATCGGCCAGTGCGCGAAGCGCGAGCGTGCGGTCGAACTCGCCGAGCCCGTCGAGCGTCCACATCGCCTGCACGCGCCCCAGCGGATTTTTCGCCGTCGCCGCGAAATCGCGCACCACCGGCGCGACCGTTTCCACCAAGTCGGCGCGAATGCCTCCCGGTTTTTCGACCGAAGTGCGCGCCGGATTCAAGCCGCGCTGGACGAGCAGGCGCTGCGCGGTGTCGCGCGTCCAGCCGTTCGCGTCGCCCAATGCCTGCACGAGTTCCGCGAGCGACGCCCCCGCGAGGGCGATCTTGAAATTCGCCGGCGCCGCGCCGTTCGGCGCCACGCGATAGATCCGCCCCATGCCCACCGGGCGCTCGAGTTGTCGCTCCTCCACCTGGCGGCGCAGATACGTGGTCACATAGGTGCGGTGCTGAATCACGCCGCGATACATGTCGACGACGTAGAGCGCGCCATCGGGACCGTTGAAAAGATTCACCGGACGAAACCGCTCGTCGGTCGACGCGAGAAACTCCGTGCCGTCGTAGGCGTTGCGACCGGCGAGCGTGCCTTCGCGCTCCTCCACGACGATGCGTTTCACTAAGTTGCCCGCCGGCTCCGCGATGAAGGCGTTGCCCTGAAATTCGGCGGGAAACAAATTCCCGCGATAAATCACCGTGCCGCAGGCGGCGGTCACCGCGTTCATTTTTCCCTCCTCGTTCAGAATCTGGTAACCGCGGTTGATGCCGGTGGTGACGCGCGCCGGCCAGACGCGGAGATTGGCGGGAACGAGTTGCACGCCCGACCCACTGGCGGCGAAATTCGGATTCCGCTTCAGATACCTCGACGGCACGACATCGCCGCGCAGCGGATCGCTGTTGCTGTTGTAGTAGAGGCGTCCGGCGTCGTCCTGCGTGATCCCCCACTGGCCCCGCGTGATGGTGGTGTCGCCCGAAAATTTTCCATCGCCGAGATAGCGGTAGCGCGTCGTGTGGTTCGCGGAGTAGATCCAGTTGTCCATCGCCCACAGGAGGCCGTTGGCCATGTGCTCCGGATTTCCGACCCCGCCGTAGTCGCCCGCCACCTCGATTTTTTCGTCGGCGACGCCGTCGCCATTCTTATCGCGCGCAAACCAGAGATGCGGCGGCTCCGCGATCAGGGCGCCGTCGGCCACGAGCGAGATCGCCCGGGGCATCACCAGGCCGTCGAGAAAGACGGTGCGTTTGTCCATGCGGCCGTCGCCATTCGTATCCTCGAGCACCGCGATCGACCCGATCGGCTGGTCCTCACCCTTGCCATCGATGTTCGGCATGTAGGCGCGCATCTCGACGACCCAGAGACGGCCGTCGGCGCCGAACGCCATCGTCACGGGATCGAACACCAGCGGCTCGGCGGCGACGACTTCGAGGTGAAACCCGGGGGCGACCCGGAAGGTTTTCAGCGCGTCCTCCACCGACAGCGGCGGAGCGGGCGGCGTCTTGATATGCTCCGGAGGCGGCGCCTGCACCTCCCCACGGCGATCGCCCTGCTGGGCAGGCAGCAGCGAGGTGAATCCGGCGCAAAAAAGAAGGAGCAATGAGCGCAGCATGGTCAAACAACACAAGACGCTCCCGGCACCGGCAAGGTTGTCAATCGCGCCCAACCCATGTGCCTCCCGTCAGTCAGATCGCATTTGCCTAGGCGCTGGTGAGGAGCCGGCGCACTCCCTCGATCGGCTTTTCCTCGACGGGGATGAGCGAGAGCTGCGAATTGGCCATCAGCACCGCGGCGACGGCGGGATGGGTCAGAATCGGACCGCTCAAACCGGCGCGCACCGTCTCGACGGAGTCGGGGAAAAGTCGCACCGCCACCTGCGTGGCGAGCTGCAGCAGCTCGATCGCGGAATTAATCACGATCTCGCGGGCGACCGGGTCGCCCTCGTCCATCAACTGGAGGACCGCCGGGGCAAGTCCCGCGATGTCGCGGTTGGGCTCTTTGTGATGATAAAAATAATGCGCGATGGTACTGGCATCCGTGTCGGGACCGACCTGGATGTGCTCGCGGACCAGCTCGCCGACGGCGGAAGGGTCAGCGCAACCCTGCGCTTCCAGCAGCGCCCGCGACACGATGCGGCGGCCGACATCGTAACCGCTGCCCGCGTCGCCGAACCGCCAGCCGTGCCCGCCGGCATAATGCAGCGTCCCATCCTCGGCGCGCGCCGCGACAAACGAGCCCGTGCCTCCGTGAATCGCGATCCCGGGTTTGCCGTGGGTCGCCAGCTCCAGAACCGGCAGCGAATCGTCGAACGTCGTCACTTTTCCAAAGCCCGTGAGGTCGGCGGCGAAACTCTGCCAAAAGGAACGGCTGCCCGCCATGCACAACATCGTGGATTCAATCATCGCGCCGGGTCCCCACGGCGCGGCGGTGGCGGCCTGGGAAAGCGCGCGGGCGCGAAGCGAGTCCAACGCCGCCAGGGCGATGGTCCGCGCCTGTTCGGGCCCGACGACGCTCGGGTTGCAACCGACCCCCACGTGAACCGCGATGATCGAGCCGCTTTCGTCGATGAGGATGCACTCCGTCTTGGTGCCGCCGCCGTCGACGCCGATCTTGAACGAGGAATTCATTGCAGGTCTAAGCCCCTAAAATCGGCGCAAATGCGTCCGACTTCACCATGATTTGCGGAAAGAAGAGGTTCCCAGTCTGGCGGTCGGGCGCTCAGGCAAGCTGCCGGCTGAGCCGCGACTTGTATTTCTGGCCGAGAGCCCGGTTGTGCTCGATCGCACCGGGTAGGTTTTGGCTGCGCAAAAGCGGCAGCGGGTGGCCGTTGGCCTTGAGCCAATCGATCACGGCAAGCATCAGCCAGTTCAGCACCGAACAGCCGATGAACGTGGAGGTCGGACCGGCCATGGCGCCGGGCTCGACTTCAACGATCGCATCGCCCGGGACGCCCCCGTTGTCGAGGACGTGGCCGGCGACTTCGAAGAGACGCTTCCCGCTCGCGTGTTGCGAGGGGGTGACCTTGGACATCGCGAGACAGGTCAGCGCGACGACGTTAAGGCCTTTTTGTTTTCCATAAAGCGCGACGTCGATGGGTGAACCATTCTTTCCGGAGTTCGAGATAACGATCATCGTTTCACCCGCCAGCAGTTGATACTGGCGGTCGTAGCGCTCGATCAGCTTGGTGCCGTAGCCCGGAAGATTTTCGATGAAGCCGGCGGTCGGATCGATGATTCCCGTGACGCAGACAAGGCCGCCGGCGCGGCCGATGATTTCACGCGAGATGAGTTCGCTGTGACCGGAGCCGAACGTATGCACCACTTCGCCCCGTGCGATCGACGCGCCGATGACCGGGGCGAGCTGTGCGATCGTGGGCGCGTTTGCCTCCCAGGCGCGGGCGAGCAGGTCGTTGGCGCGGGCAAAGTAAGCTTCGGGAAGCGACGGCATGGTGCGCAGCCTACGATTCCGCCGCGGCGAGCAAAGCTCGAAACGTCCCGAAAACCCGCCCCGCTTCCCCAAATCCCCATCCGCGACGCTTCCCCAAAAATCCCCACCCACACCACCCACACCGCCGCCCGAATTCCCAAGCCATCCGGAACGAAACGCCCCAGATCCGGGCGGACGGACCTCGAGAGCAACGACGCCGCGCGCATGAAAGCCGCGACGGAGAAGCTCACCGCAGTCCAATCCACAGTGTCATCTAATAGATGACACTTTAAGCCCCGCTCCTCCTCTGGAAACCCAGCTGAGTGTCATCCATCAGATGACACTTTCCCGCCCGAATTCCGCGGAAAAGGAGTCTTGTCATCCAATAGATGACAAATCGGCTTGAGCTACGCAGGGCTGCCGGGGGCGGCTGCGGTCAGCTTTCCCAGCGGCCGTAGATTCCGCAGGGGAGAACTTTGCCGTCGCGCTGAATCGGAAGGCCGACTTCGCCCGCGGTGATCGTGCCTCCGCGACCGTGGAGCAGTTCAGCCAGGAGATTCGCCACGACCGTGGGCGAAAGGCGCGCGGTGTAGGCGTTGATCAGGAAAAAAAGCGGCTGCTCGCTGAGCAGCGCCCGGCATTCGACGAGCAATTCCCAGAGGTGGTCCTCGAGTTTCCACATCTCGCCGGTCGCCCCGCGGCCATACGTCGGCGGGTCCATGATGATCGCATCGTAGCGCCGGCCACGCTTGATTTCGCGGCGGGCGAATTTCAGGCAGTCATCGGTGAGATAACGGATCGGCGCGTCGGCCAGGCCGCTGAGCGCGGCGTTTTCGCGGCACCATTTCACCATGCCCTCGGCGGCGTCGACGTGACACACGCTCGCGCCCGCCGCGGCGGCGGCGCAGGTCGCAGCACCGGTGTAACCAAAGAGATTCAGCACGGAAACTTCGCGGCCGGCCGCGCGGGCGGTTTTGATCCTGCCGCTGAACCAGTCCCAGTTCACCGCCTGCTCGGGAAACAGGCCGGTGTGTTTGAACGAGGTGGGGTGGATTTTAAAGGTCAGCCCCAGCGCTTCGTAGCTCAGTTTCCAGTGGTCCGGCAGCGGACGGCGGAACTCCCATTTGCCACCGCCTTGGTCGCTGCGGTGATAAAAGCCATCCCAGTTTTCCCAGCGACCGCCGGCAGACGGCGCCGCGGCACCGTGTCGCGGCCAGATAATCTGCGGATCGGGCCGCACCAGGGTGTAAGCGCCCCAGCGTTCCTGCTTCATGCCATCACCGCACTCGAGGAGCTGATAATCGCGCCAGCGGTCGGCGACGATAAGGGCGGGGCGTTTGACGGGCACGGACATGCGTGGCGCGAGGCAAAACGCGCGGGCATCCCCTGTCGAGCAGCGGTTTCGAGTCCTCACACGGTCGCCTTGAAAAATGCCAAATCCGTCGAAACAAACCTTCAGGGAAATTGACTACGCCCCCCACAAGTCCCTCATCCAGGCGGACTCATTCACCATGCAACTCATAAAACCCTCCCGGGCATTCATCGCCCTCCTCCTCGCTCTCACGGCCGCCGCGCGTATTTCCGCCGACGTCGTTGAAACCAAAAACGGCGCACGGATCGTCGGGAAAGTGACGAAGATCGACGCCGGCACCGTCGAAGTCTCCACCGATTTCGCCGGCGCTTTGAAGATCAAGCAGTCCGAAGTGACCGCGATCACGACCGATGCCGCCGTCTCAGTTCGCCTCGAAAGCGGCACCCGCATCGACGGCCGCGTTTCGGGCGGCGCCAATGGCGCCCTCCAAGTCGCGGGCACCGATGGCACGATCAACACCACGGTCGACAAAGTCGCCGCCAGCTGGCCCGCCGGGGCCCAGGATCCGCAAATCGCCGCGCTGACCCGCAATTGGGCCTACGAAGCGACCCTCGATATCGCGGGCAAGACCGGCAACAAGGAACAGCTCGGCACCGCGGGCGCCGTTCGCGCGACGATGAAGACGCCGCAGGACACCCTCCAATTCTATTCCGCCTACAACCGCGAGGTGAGCGAAGGCGTGAAGTCCTCCGACCAGTTCAAGGCGGGCATCGACTATCAGAACAATTTCGCGGGCCGGCTCTCGTGGTATGCGCGCGATGAAGGCGGCTTCGACCGCGTGAAGGACATCCAGCTCTACAACGTGGCCGGCGTCGGTCTCGGTTACGATTTCCTCAAAGAGCCGAAGCATGTTCTGACGGGCCGCGCGGGTCTCTCCTACCGCTATGAAGCTTACAAAAACCCCGCCACCCCGGACGTGAGCAGCGCCGGTTTGGACTTCGGCCTGAATCACGAATGGGAACTCCCCAATTCGAAAATCGTGAACCGCCTCTCGTACGTCCCGTTGTTCGACGACTTCGGCAACTACCGCGTCACTCACGAGTCGTTCTACGAAATGCCGCTGGCGAACCCGGCTTGGAAGCTGCGCCTCGGCATCGCGAACGACTACAACAGCCAGCCCGGCGTCGACGTGGACAAACTCGACACGTCCTACTTCACCCGCCTCGTGCTGAGCTGGAAATAATCCGGCGCTTTTTCTGGAATAAATTTCCCCCGAACGGCCTCATGCCTGCATGAGGCCGTTTTTGTTTTTGGGCATCGCGCTGCTTGCTTCCGGCGCCGGCGTTTCCGCGGCGGAGCCACAACGTTTCGCGAGCGGAGAGAACCGCACGCCGCTCATCGAGCTCTACACCAGTGAAGGCTGCAGCTCGTGTCCCCCGGCCGAGCGCTGGCTCGGCGAACTTCGCGATTCGCCCGGACTGTGGCGGGATTTCGTGCCCGTGGCTTTTCACGTCAATTACTGGGATCGCCTCGGCTGGCCCGATCGATTCGCGTCGCGCGAGGGCACGCAGCGCGAGCATGCCTACGCCGCCGCGTGGGGCGGCAATTCCGTCTACACCCCGTGTTTCGTGCGCGACGGCGCCGAGTGGCGGACCCAAACGCGCTCCCTGTCCGCGTCGACGGAAAAAACCGGCGTCCTGGAGGCAACGGTGGCAGGGGACGGAATCTGTCGCGTGAAATTTTCTCCGACCGCCCGGCCCTTGAGTGGCGGCCAGAGCAAATTCGACCTCTACGTCGCCTTGCTCGGGGGAAGCTTAACGTCGCGAGTCACCGCGGGAGAAAATCGGGGCGAAACGCTGCGCCATGAATTTGTCGTTCTCGCTTTCGAAAAACATCCCCTCCCCGATCCCGCTCAAGGCGGCGCGGCCGAATTCGCGCTGCCGCGTTCGAAAATCACCGATGTTCCGCGGCGCGCGGTTGCCTTCTGGATCACCCGCCGCGACGAACTGGCGCCGCTGCAATCCGTGGGTGGGTGGCTTCAGCTGTAGGAGCGGCTTTATGCCGCGACGGGATGACGGCAAACGCTCAATCGCGGCGTAAAGCCGCTCCTACAGTACCGCGCACTTTCCGCGGCAAATCACTCGGCGAGTTGCGGATTGAATCTTTCCCGGTCGGGTTTCGTCATGCGCGCCGTGAACCCCCGTCTCCTCTGCGTTGTCGTCCTAAGCGGTTTCGTCAGTTCCTGCGCGCTGGTCCGCCAGGGCCCGCCGCCCGCCCAGGTTAAACTCACCCCGCTCGCCGATCGCGTCCGCATCGAGATCGATGGCCGGCTTTTCTCGGAATACATCTTCAAAGGCGCGACGCGCCCGTATCTGTATCCCATCCTCGCCGAGGATGGCACTTCGCTCACCCGGGATTTTCCGATGAAACAAACCGAGGGAGAGGAAGTGGACCACCCGCATCACCGCGCGGTGATGTTCGCCCACGCCTCGGTCAACGGCATTGATTTTTGGAACGAAGGCGCCGCCGGCGGCCGCACCGTTCCCAAGGGCTCCATCCTCCACGACGGGCTCGTCGAAACGAAAAACGGTCCCGTCGCGGTGATTCGCGCCAAAAACCGTTGGGTTTCCCCGGACGGAAAACTCATCTGCACCGATGAGTCGACGATTCGCGTCACACAAACCCCCTCGGGCCCGGCGCTGGACTACGAGGTCACGCTGCACGCGCTGCCCGATACGCCTCTTCACATGGGCGACAACAAGGACGGCGTCGCTGCCGTGCGCGTCGCGCAATGGATGACGCTGCCGCACAAATACCAGGGCAAGGACGTGCCCGGCAACGGCCGCTATGTGAACAGCGCCGACGTGCGCGACGCCGCCGCCTGGGGCAAGCGCGCCGCGTGGTGCGATCTCTACGCCCCGAAGGGCGACAAGATCTACGGCATCGCGATCTTCAATCATCCGCAAAACCTCCGGCATCCGACTTGGTGGATGGCCCGCGACTACGGTCTCTTTGGCGCCAATCCGTTTGGACAGCACGATTTCGAAAACCTGAAGGACCAGCCCAAGATCGGCGACTACGAGATTCCCGCCGGCGGGAGCCTGACGCTGCGCTATCGTTTTCTTTTCCACATGGGCGACGAAAAGGCGGCGGCCATCGGCGTGCGCTACGCCGAGTACGTTGCGGCGCAGGCGCTCTAGGAATCCGCGGACACCCCGCAGATTTCCGGCGGGCTGCCGCGACCAAACCCCGCCGGGCGCGTCCTGCTGCGCGGGCTTTCGATTCCATCCCACCGCGAAAGCGCCGCTCTCTCCACCCCCACCCCCGCGTTCATGAATTCCTTCAGCCGCCGCACGTTTCTTAAAACCTCCGCCCTCGCCGCCGCCGGCATCGTTCTCTCCGCGCGCTCGTGGAGCCAGGTCGCCGGTGCGAATGGCGACATCCGTGTCGCCGTCGTGGGGCTCAACGGCCGCGGCAAAAACCATCTGAAAAGTCTGTCGGAGGTCAAAGGCGTGCGCGTCGTCGCACTTTGCGATGCCGACAGCGCCGTTCTCGCCAAGGTCGCGGCCACGTTGCCCGGCGCGAAAACCTACACGGATATCCGCGAGCTCCTCGCGTCACCCGACATCGATGCGATCACGGTCGCGACGCCGAACCACTGGCATTCGCTGATGGGCATCTGGGCCTGTGAAGCGGGCAAGGATGTTTACGTCGAGAAACCGATCTCGCACAACGTCTGGGAGGGCCGGCAGCTCGTCGCCGCTGCCTCGAAATACAACCGCGTCGTCCAAGCCGGCACGCAGATCCGTTCGGGCGACGGCATGGCGGAAGCGGTCGCCTGGGTTCGCGCCGGCAACATCGGCAAAATCACCGCCGCCCGCGGATTCTGCTACAAGCGGCGGGCCAGCATCGGAAAATGCGACGGGCCGCAGCCCGTCCCCGCGTCCATCGACTACAATCTCTGGACCGGACCGGCCGCCCTCGTGCCGCCGCATCACAATTCAGCGCGGAACGGCACGGTGCACTACGACTGGCACTGGCTGTGGAATTACGGCAACGGCGACGTCGGCAACCAGGGCATTCACCAGATGGATGTGGCGCGCTGGTTCCTCGGCGAATCCGGTTTGCCGCGGCACACGCTGAGCATCGGCGGCCGGCTGGGTTATGTGGACGACGGCGAGACGCCCAACACGCAGGTTGTGATTCACGACTACGCGACGGCTCCCTTGATCTTCGAAGTTCGCGGCCTGCCGGCCAAAGCCGAAGCGGGCGGCGCGGCGGTTCCCGCCGATGAAGGCGCCGAAGGTGGCGCCCGCCAGGCCACCGCGATGATGGACAAATATCGCGGCGTGTCGGTCGGCAACGTGATCGATTGCGAAGGCGGCTACGTCAGCACCAACAGTTATTTCGCCGCCCAGGCCTACGACCGCGACGGGAAACTGCTGAAGGAGTTCAAAGGCAAGGACGGTCACATGCAGAATTTCATCGACGTGGTGCGCAGCCGGAAGGTCGCGGATCTTCGCGGGCCGATCGGCGAAGGCCATGTCTCGAGCGCACTCTGCCACGTCGGCAACATCTCGCACCTGCTCGGCGATGCGACCGCGCCTGGCGAAGTCCGCGAAAAAACCAAGGGTGACTCCGCGCTGACCGAAGCTTACGGCCGCATGGCGGAACACCTCGCGCTGAACAATGTGGATCTCGGAAAAACGCCTCTGATTCTCGGCGCCGCGCTTACCCTCGATCCCGCCGCGGAAAAGTTCACGGGCCAGCATTCCGCCGCCGCAAACGCGCTGCTCACCCGCGCGTATCGCTCGTCCTTCGCCGTCCCCAAGCTCGTTTAAGCCCGCGCGGCGAGCGAGGCCGGTCAGGTCCCGTAGAGCCGGTCGCCAAAATCGCCGAGCCCCGGCAGGATGTATTTCTGCGCGCTCAACTCGCGATCGAGCGCAGCGGTGAGGATGGAAACGTCCGGATGAAATTTCTCCACCCGCGCGACCCCTTCCGGAGAACTCACGATGCTGAGCAGCACGATGTCTTTTCCGCCTTTTGCCTTGAGCACATCGATCGCCTTCACGGCGGAGCCGCCGGTCGCAAGCATCGGATCGACGAGGAAAACGTGGCGGCCCGCGAGCACCGGCAGCTTGCAGTAATAGCTGCGCGCAACCGCGGTCTGATGATCCCGCTCCAAGCCGACGTAGCCGACGCTCACGTCGGGAAACACATCGAGAAACGGCTGCACCATTCCCAGCCCGGCGCGCAGGATCGGCACCACGACCAGCGGCTCGTGCGCGAGCACGGCGCCGGTCATCGGCTCGAGCGGTGTTTCGATTTCCTTCGGCGAGGTCGTGAGCCGGCGCGTCGCCTCGATCGCGAGCAACAGGCTCAACTGATAGGTCAGTGTGCGAAACGTCGCCGGCTTCGTCGTTTTATCGCGCAGATGCGTGATGATGTGCGCCGCGAGCGGATGACTGAGCACTTGGACCGGCATGGCGCGAATTGAAATCGGGAAACTAAAGCAGGTCTCTTTCCACTTTCGCCTCGAGCCAGGCCTCGAACTCCTTGCGCAGCGCCTTCTCTTTTCCCCGCAGGCCCGGCATCAGCGCGAGCCAGTTATAAACCTCCTCCCGCAGGTGTTTCGGCATCACCGGCTCGATCGCGAGCGCGCGGTCGAGCGCGCGCACGCAGGCTGCGGCGATCTGCTCGCACATGAACTGGGCGTCCGCGGAACTGTGCTGCGCTGCGAGCCGGAGCGCTTCGTCGAGCTTCCGGTGGCGCTGGCGCATGACGGTTTTGTAGGCGATCAGGCTGTCAATGCGCACATTCACCGTGCGCGGATAAAAACTCGCCATGAGGTTCCACGGATCGGTGCTGTCGCCGCCCTGCCGCAGATCGCTCCGGAGAATCACCGAGGGGATGTCGGCAAATTTCGCGAACATGAATTCAACCACCGTGCCGCTGTCGAGTTCGGCCCCATCGAAGTTGAAGAGCGCGAGGTCGCACTCGATCAACGCGCGAATGTCCTGATCACGCACCGCCTGCGCCGTCTTGCCGCGGGGCTCGAAATCCTGCGGGAGCTGGCAGAGATATTTCCCGTGGGATTTTTCGTAGATTGCCTCGGCGAGATAGGCATTGCCGATGAGATGCTTGAGGGAAAACAGCTCGCTCGCGAAATAGACCGTGTAGCTCCGTTTCTTTTTCTTCATCAGCCGCGCCGAGCAAGCGGCGAACCCTGCGGCGGCTCAACGCAAAACTCGGCGGCCCACTACGGATTCAGCGTGAGCGTGTGCGCGGTTTTTCCCGGCAGGAATGGCGCGGGTTCACCGGTGACCCACGCTTCGTGCCCGGCGCGAAAATACGGGGAGAGCGGATGTCCGCTCTGCCCGCCGGGCATCTGGAAAATTCCCTCCGACTCGCGTCCGGGCGCGACGACGAACCGCTCGCTCGCGCCATAGTCCGGCGCCTGCAGGCGCGGCATGTCGCTGTCGCCTGGCACGGTAACCGCCGGGAGGTTGAGCCAGCGGGTCAGAAACGCCGGAAGCGCATAACTGAAGGGGTGGAGTATCCGCAGCGTGTTGCGTTGCCCCCACGTTGCGCGGGCGAGAGACACGTTTTCGCGTTCGATCCCCGCCGTCACGTCATTGACGGCCGCAACCAGGAGCGCATCCCAAGTCTGGAATTCCGGGTTGAGGAGATGCGCCGGCTTGTCGTGCAGGAGCTGCCAGAGCGCCTCCTCGTACTGGAATCTCCGCCAGTTGAATTCGGAATACTCCTCGGCACACGACTGAAAGATCGGATCGAGCGCGCGCGTCGCGACCGCGCGGCGAAATTCGCGCACGAGCCGGTAACTCACCGACTCCGTGCCCGCGCGCCCCTCCCATTTCGCGACGAGTTCGCGCAGCTCGGCGCGTTTTTTTACCGGCCCGGCTGTTTCCGTCGTAAGCATTGCCAGCAAAAGCTTCTGCCATCGCTCGAGAAAGAGCGCGCGGTCGTCGAGCTGCAGCGCGAGGAGATCCTTGGGTCCCGCTTTTTCGAGCGTCGCGAGACGGTCGCGGATTTGAGCCGCTCGCGCGGGACGGTCGTAGCCGCCATCGCCCAGTTTCGCGAGAGCCGCGCCGCCCACGACCCGCTGGTTCGCAGTCCAGAGCCGGCCCGACGCGGGACCGACCTCGGCCGGAATTTCCCGCTCCGGGAGAAATCCATCCCAACGCCGGTCGCCGAACGCCCAGCTCACCGGCAGGCGGCCATCATAGCCCACGCGTTTCGGCAACCGCCCCGCAATCGTCCAGGCAATCTCGCCGGTCGAATCAGCCACGAGAAAATTTTGCGCCGGGATGCCGGCCCGGTGGGCGACCTCGATCGCTTCGCGAACGTTGCCCGCCTCCTCCAGCTGTCCCAGCGAAACGTTCAACGCCGACGGATCGTGTGCCGTCCAGCGCAACGCGAGGGGTCGTTGCTGGGGCGCATATCCGATCACGGGGCCCCAGACCGTCCATTGATATGGCACCACGACGGGGTCGGCGCCCTTGACGGCGATGGTGGCATTCCGCGTCTCGATCATCTGCGACTCAACGTGGCCCGGAACCGTGTAAAGCGACGGACTTCCCGCCCTGACCTCGACGACGACCAAGTCGCTGGTATCGACGCCGGCGTTGGTGAAACCCCAGGCGATCCGGCCATTGCTCCCGGCGATCACGATGGGCGTTCCGGGCAGCGTGACGCCGGTGATTTTGTGCTCCGGCCATTCCAAGGATGCGCGGTACCAGATATTCGGGACCGCCAGGGCGAGGTGCATGTCGTTCGCGAGGAGCGCCGCTCCGTTCGCCGTGTGTGCGCCCGCGAGTGCAAAACTATTTGATCCGGGACGGCGCGGTTCCTCGGCCGGCGGCGTTTTTGCGTCGGTGATGTTTTTTCGGCGGAGATCGATAACCCGCGCCGAGGGAATCGCGGCGAGAGGGGCGGTCGTGCCGTCGATCGCCGCATCGGCGGGCGTGGCAAGGGGCGCAAAAAAATCGAGCGCTTCGCGGCCGAGTTTGTCGCGCAGCGTCATGACCGAGCGCTCGTAGACGATGCTATCGCGCTGCAGATCGAGCATCATCGCGTAGCCAACGAGGAGGCTGTCTTCCGGGCGCCACGGCCGCGGGGTTTCGCGCAGCACGAGATATTCGAACGGTTTCTCCCCGAGTGCTGCAAGGCCGGCGTTCGCACCGGCGGCGTAGGCCTCGAGCCGGGCGCGTTCACCCGGGGAGAGTTGCGCGAAAACCCTGGACGCGAGTTCGCGAAATCCATGCACGCGAAGAGTGCGATCCAGCGGCAGAGCTTCCTTGCCAAACAACTCGGCGAGTTCGCCTGCGCCCTGGCGGCGCAGAAGATCCATCTGGAAAAACCGTTCCTGCGCGTGGAGCCAGCCGAGGGCACGGGCCACATCGAGCCGGTTGGCGCCGCGGACCGTGGGCACGCCCAACGTGTCGCGCGCAATCGTTACCGACGCACTCAACCGCGGGAGCTGCACCGCGCCCTCGAGCACCGGGAGACTCGCACGCACGCGGGAATAAAACCATCCACCGCCGGCGACCGCGAGCAGCGCAAGCACGCCCACCATGACGACCAGCCGGCGGAGCCACTTGGAAATTCCGGGCTTCATGTTTTTTGGCAGATCATTCCGCGCGACGCGGAATCGCCGCCGGCGTTTTCAGAGCGAAAATGCGCGCCGGATTTCCGCCACAATTTCCCCGGGAGGACGCGCGATATCGGGAGTAAAAGCATCTGACGGCGGTTCCAGTGTCTCGAATTGCGACCGGAGCATGTCGGGCTTCATGAAGTGCCCCGTCCTCCGGTTCAGGCGGTCGAGAATCAGGTTAAAATCGCCGGCGAGGTGGACAATTTTCACTTTCGCCGGTTCCGCGACCGCGTCGCGGCGATATTTTTCCTTCAACGCCGAACACGTGACGACCGCATTCTCGCCGCGCTCGAGCATTGAGCTGATATGCGCGCGAATCGCGGCGAGCCAGGGAGCCCGGTCGTCGTCGGAGAGCGGCTGGCCCGCCGCCATCTTCGCGATATTTGCCGGAGCATGAAACTCGTCGGCGTCGGCGAAATTCCACCCGAGGGTGTCAGCGAGTTGCTGGCCAACCGTGGTTTTGCCGCTGCCCGCCACGCCCATGACGAGCACGACGAGCGGATCACGCAGCTCCCACGCACGCGTGGCGACCGGGTCCCGCGCCTCGTCGAATTCGTTGAGATCGAAAAACGTTTCGATCGGTTTCCCTCCGAGGCCGTAGTCGGCGATGCGCTGCCGGAGCACGGGGGTGCGGTCGTCGCGCCAGCCCACTTTCATCATGAAACGGTTCCAGATATTGCACTGGTCGTCGGTGCGCGCGCCCCCCTGCTCATGGCACCACGCCAGCACGTCGCGATCGGTGCCGCCGGCGAGCACGCGGGATTTCAGCGCGGCGTATTCGACCCCGAGGAAAACGCAGCAGCGGCCGTCGAAGCCGGCGCCGAGATTGTTGAGATAGTCGGGAGGAAGCTTCGCCGCAGCTTGGAGCCGGATTTTGTCGAGCATCCGCCCGAAGTACACGAGGCGATCAACCTTGGCGTAGTTACTGCGAAGACCGGGGATTCGGGGCATGCCGCAGGACAGGGGAGAAATGACCCCGCGGGAAATCTTAAATTTGGCCCCGGGCCTATTCGCCGCGGAAATACACCAGCGTGTACACGAGTGCGAAAAGCACAGTCGGCGCCACCACCCAGAGCGGATTGATCGGCACCCGATATTTTTCGACGGCCCAAATGATCAGCCCGCTTTTTGCCACGATCAGCAACCAGCCCGCGAGAATCAGCCGTTCCATGCGCTGACTGCGGTGCTGCCGCTTCGTGACGTGCACCTCTTGCACGAAGCCGTGGTCCGAACTGCCCGACGGACGCCGCGTGATAAGTTGGAAAAAATTGCTGAGCATGCGAAGCCGAGGGGGAAACTACTCGGAGCCGTCGGAAAGAAAAGCGAGGCCGGCGTGCTTTGCATTTTGCATCTGATCTCAGGCGAAACCATGCGCGTTGCGGGAGAAGTGCAGAAGACAAACGCTGGCACGAGATTTTATCCCGCTCCTCAAGAGTCGTTTGAGCCAGATACCCCGCGGGTGGCACCCACCACGCTCTAGTAACAGGACTATGCAGGAAAAAAGACCCGAGAACGTCCCCGAGGTAATGAACGCGTATCGGCTGATTTTGCTGATTCTTTTGTGGGTGTTCATCCTGCTCTGGATTTCCCCGCTGGCTTCTTTTGCGGCCGACGCTGAGCCAGACACTGGAATTTCCTCGTCGCACAAAGCGATCGCTGCATCGGCGAACGCCGTTCGCTGAACTGCGCAGGTGGCGCTTGCTTGAGGGCACGAGCTGCGCCTCTGCCTCTGCCACATTTCGAACGGGGGCTGTCCGAACCGTTACGGTTCTTCCGTGCCCCGGCACTGGCATTGGAACTATTCGGGAGTATGTTGCGTCACAAACCAACGCCCATGAAAACAGCCCTCATCAAATCACTCGTTATGCTCGGCGGCCTTGGAGGAACGTTCCTCTTCACCGGACTCGCCGCCCCCGCCCCGGAATATCGCACCGAAGTGGTTTTCTTCGAACGCGAGAAATTCACCGACGTTCGCGATCAAAATTTCGACAATGACAAGAACCGCGACGCGATCCTCGAGCAGCTCAAAACCTACCTGCAGGAACGCGCCCAGCTCTACGTCCCGGAGGGTGCGAAGCTCTCTGTTACCATCAAGGACGTGGACATGGCGGGCGAATTCGAACCGTGGCGCACCCCGGCCGGCCATGATGTCCGCATCGTGAAGGAAATCTACGCCCCGAGAATCAAACTCGCGTTTCAGTTCACCGATGCGAATGGCGAGGTCGTCAAACAAGGCACGCGCGACCTCCGCAACCTGGACTTCATGCGGAATTCATTCGGAAACTTCAATGAGCCATACCGCTATGAGAAAGCGCTCATCGACGACTGGCTTCGCGCGGAATTTCCCCGGGCCAAGAAAAATACCTCAACCTGAGCGGCTGGTCGTCGCCCCATTCCGTTCTTTCTGACCCCGGGCCCGCGTCATCCTCGTGCCACCGGCCTCTCCTGATCCCGCCAACGAAAGTAGCGGAGCGGCCCGGCTTGACCGTTGGCTCTGGGCGCTGCGCGTGTACAAAACCCGGCCGCTGGCGACCGAGGACTGCCGACGCGGGGCCGTCGACATCGGGGGAGTGACCGCAAAACCGGCACGCCCGTTGCACGCCGGAGACGTGGTCACCGTGCGACAGGAAGGAATGACGCGAACGTTGCAGGTTATCGCCGTTCCGAAGTCGCGAATAGGAGCCAAGCTCGTGAAAGAGTTCTGTACGGACCTCACGCCGCCCGCGGAATTCGAACGTCTTCGTGAGCGAGGTCTTCAACGTGTTCTCATGCGGGACAAAGGCTCAGGGCGACCCACGAAAAAGGAACGGCGCATCATCGACCGGCTCTTCGAGTGACGCCCCCAGCGTCGCCAACGAATCCGAGATTACCCTTGCGTTCGCCCGGACCTCGTGTGTCTTAGCGCCTCAGATCGTTAGAGAAAGCGTTAGGTGACAGTTTCTGGTGAGTCGTTGGCTGAGCGTTTGGCTTAAGTGATGATTTCGAAACCCAAGTCGGGAACGGACTGGCAGCGGACGGTGGATCTACGAGACATCACACATGAGTAACTCCAAACTATACGTCGGGAACCTTTCGTTCAAGACCACCGAAGACGAGCTCCGCTCGACCTTTGGCCAATTCGGTGCCGTTACCGACGTTTACGTCGCTATGGACAAGATGACCGGCCGCCCTCGCGGTTTCGCGTTCGTCACCATGGGCACGGCTGAAGAAGCCAAAGCCGCGACGGACAAGCTGAATGGCACCGACCTCGGTGGCCGCCAGCTCACGGTCAATGAAGCCCGTCCCAAGGAAGATCGCCCAGGCGGCGGCTTCGGCGGCGGCGGCGGCGGCGGTGGTCGCGGCTTCGGCGGCGGCGGCGGCGGCGGCGAACGCCGTGGCGGCTTCGGCGGCGGCGGCGGTGGCGGCGGCCGCGATCGCGGCGAGCGCCGTTACTAATCGATCATTCTAACGAATTGATTTTCGAGGGACGGAGTCCTTTGGGGCTCCGTCCCTTTTTCTTTTCTGCGCACGCCACTTCTCAGTTTGTCATTCTGAGCGACGCGAAGAATCCCGCGGACTTTCCGCACCATTTTATTCAAAGCATCGAGTGTCCGGTTGGATTCTTCGCTGCACTCAGAACGACAGACTGAAACTCAGCATGCCTTTTAAAGCTCTCAATCTTTCCGACAACGTCCTGCGCGGCGTCCAAGCCGCGGGTTATACGGACCCGACGCCAATTCAACTTCGCGCCATTCCTGTCGTCCTTGGCGGCGGCGACCTCATCGCGTCCGCGCAAACCGGCACCGGAAAAACCGCCGCCTTCGCGCTGCCCATCCTTTCCCGCCTCGGCAACCACGGCCGCCCGCGCGTGCTCGTGCTCGAGCCCACCCGCGAACTCGCCGCCCAAGTTGAAACCGCGTTCCGCGACTTCGCCCGCTTCACTGACATCCGGACCGTCGCAATTTTCGGCGGTGTCGGCTACGGGGTGCAACGCACCGAACTTAAGCGCGGTGTGGACATCATGGTCGCCACCCCCGGCCGCCTGATGGACTACCTCAAGGAGCGCACCATCAGCCTGCAGGACATCAGCATTCTCGTCCTCGACGAAGTGGACCGGATGCTCGACATGGGTTTTCTCCCCGTCGTCAAAGACATCATCGCCCGCTGCCCGCGCGAGCGGCAGACGCTCTTTTTCTCCGCCACGGTGCCGCCGGAAATCGCCGCGGTCGCGTCCTTCGCGCTGCGCAATCCCGCACGCGTCGAATGCGGCGTGAATCGCTCGGTCAACGAGTCGGTGAAGCATGCGCTTTACCCGGTCGCCGCCGAGCAGAAGTTCGAGCTGCTCGAGGCGCTCCTCGCAAAAACCGATTTCGACAGTGTGCTGGTTTTTTCCCGCACGAAACACGGCGCCGATAAAATCGCGCGCCGGCTCAAGACCGCCAACCACTCGGTCGCGGTCCTCCACGCGAACCGCTCCCAGAATCAGCGCATCGAAGCGCTCGCCGGCTTCAAATCGGGAAAATACGAAGTCATGGTCGCCACCGATATCGCCGCCCGCGGCATCGATGTCGCCGGTGTCTCGCACGTCATCAACTACGACGTCCCCGAAAAACCCGAGGACTACGTCCATCGCATCGGCCGCACCGGCCGCGCGCAGGCCGTCGGCGACGCCTTCACGCTCGTCACTCCGGAAAACGCGGCCGACATCCGCGACATCCAGCGCTTCATCGGCGCAAAAATTCCGGAGCTGCGTCTCGAAGGTTTCGAGTACCGGGCCTTCGTCGCCCGTCCCGTCGACTCGCAACCGCAGCGCCCCCGCGGAAGCCTGCCCGGCCAGATCCGCCACAAGGGCAGCTTCAACCGCTATCGCGGACGCCGCTGACCGGTCTCCCGCTCAACGCCAGCCTCCCGAAAAGTGTCATCTATTGGATGACACTTTTTTTGGGCGTTTGAGGTAGGGCAAGTTTGGGTTGGCGGACTTCGCGATGGTCTGGCACCGGGATGGGTTTATGCCCGCTCCCGCCGTTTCCGTTGAAGATCATCTTGCCGCGCTTCGCGCCTGCGATCGCTGCCCGCGGATGCACAAACCGGTGGTGGTCGGCCGCGCAGTCGCGAGCCGCGTGCTGCTGGTGGGCCAGGCTCCGGGCGACAAGGAGCCGAAGCTCGGCCGCCCCTTTGCGTGGACCGCGGGCAAAACCCTTTTCAAATGGTTCAACGGTGCCCTCGGCTGGACCGAGGACGAAGTGCGTGACCGTTTCTATTTCGCGGCGGTATGCCGCTGCTTTCCCGGCAAACGCCCCGAAGGCGGCGACCGCGTGCCGGCGCCCGACGAAATCGCGAATTGTTCGGCGTGGCTGGAACGCGAGTTCGCGCTGCTGCGTCCCGCGCTCGTGCTCCCGGTGGGAAAACTCGCGATCGCGCAATTCATGCCGCCCGCGCCGCTCAACGACGTGATCGGAAAAAAATTCGCGCTCACGTTTCGCGGTCATCCGGTGGATTGCATTCCGCTGCCCCACCCGTCCGGCGCATCACCGTGGCACCGCATGGAACCGGGCAAAACGCTCCTGACCCGCGCGCTCGCCCTCGTGGCGAAACACGAGGCGGTCCGACGCTAGGCAGGTGATCAGTTCACCCGGTTCCACACGGGCTGCCCGAGAACCGCGGCGTGCGCGATTTTTGCGGAGGTGCTGCGCATTTCCAGCAATCCCTCGGGGCTGCAGAACGCGGCGTGACACGTCACAATCAAATTCGGCGTCGCCGCCTCCGCGGCGGTTCGCAACGGCTCATTCTCGACGACATCAAGTCCGGCGCCGGCCAGGTGTCCCGACCGCAGCGCGGCGAGCACGGGCGTTTTTTGCACAAGGTCGCCGCGGGCGGTGTTGACCAAAAACGATCCGGGTTTCATCCGTTCGATTTCGCGGGAGCCGATCATGCCGAGGGTTTCCCGGTTGAGCGGACAGTGAAGCGAGACCACATCGGAGGCACCGAGCAGTTCGTCGAGGGTGTTCACCCGCTCAATTCCCAGCGCCTTGTGGGTGCCGACCGGGGCATAGGGGTCGAAAAACACTACGCGGAAACCCAACGCCTTCGCCCGCAGCGCCGTTGCCGTCCCGATGCGACCCGCGCCGACGACCCCGAACTGCAGGGTTCGCAGGCGGCGCATTTTCGCGGCCACTTCGATTTTCCAGCCGAGCCGTTTTGCTTCCGCGTCGAGCGGGAAGAGCTGCCGCACCAGCGCCAGGGTGAGCGCGATCGAATGATCGGCGACCTCCTCGGTTCCGTAGTCGGGGACATTGCAAACCGGAATCCCGCGCGCCGCGGCCGCCGCCGTGTCGACGCTGTCAAAGCCCACGCCATTGCGAATGATTGCGCGGCAGTTGCGAAGTTTACCCACGATCCCAGCGGTGATGGAAACACTGTGCCAGAGGATGAGCGCATCGGCTGTCAGAGCCTCGTCCGGAATGGGCGCGTTGAAGGCGACCCGGAACGTCCGCACCGCCGCCGCTCCCGCGAGGTGTTCGTTCTCCACCAGCGCCGCATCCTCGCTGAAAGTGAACTCAAGGGGGCAAAGAATCGCGACAAGCGGGGAGGGCGAAGTCATGGCTGGTGCGTAAAACGTTTTGACCACTCATTACACGGGTGCCACGGATGCCAGCAGAATAATCGATCTTCGCACCCAACCCCCATCCGCACCATGCGCTCCGTTTTATCCACTTTGTTTCTGCTCGGCCTGCTCTCGACCCCGGCGCTTTTCGCGCAACGGGAAAAATTGCCGCCCGACGACCTGGTCTACGTGGAGAAAACCTGGCCCCAGGCCAAGAAGACCAACAGCGGGATCCGCTACATCATTCAACGCGAGGGCGACGGCCCGACGGTAAAATCGGGCGACAACGTCTCGGTTAACTACGTCGGCCGGCTGCTCGACGGAAAAATTTTCGACGAGAACCACGATCCGGCGACTCCGTTCAGTTTCCGGGTGGGCCGGGATCAGGTGATCCAGGGATGGGACCAGGTTCTGCTGCTCATGAAACGCGGCGAAAAACGCCTCGTGATCATCCCGCCCGAGCTCGCCTACGGCTCCCGGGGCCAGCCTCCGAAAATTCACCGCAATGCCACGCTGGTTTTCGAAATCGAGCTGTTGGAGATCAAGAAAGATTGATGCCTCCCCGCCCGTGGCCGGCTGGCACTTCCCGCAGCGAAAAGCCGGTTGACGCGCTCGCGGGCGCGCGCCGAGCTTCACGCGCAAACCTTCCATGACGCGCGTTTTCGTTTCCGGCTGCTACGACATCATTCATGCCGGTCATCTCCAATTTTTCCGGGAAGCCCGGGCCCTGGGAGACCACCTGACGGTCTCGTTCGCCTCGACCGAGGTTCTGTGGATCCACAAGCGCCGCCGCAGTTCGCTGCCGGACGACCACAAGCGGGCGCTTTTGGCGGCGCTCGACATGGTGGACGAAGTCGTGGTCGGGGATTGCCACGATGAAGGCCTTGATTTTCGCGAACACTTCCTGCGCATCAGGCCGCAAATTCTGGCGGTCACCGAGGACGACAAATACGGCCAGCTCAAACGTGACCTCTGCGCCGAAGTCGGCGCGCGTTACGTCCTCCTGCCGAAAACGCCCCCGCAGTTCTCCCCAGTCTCGACGACGCAAATTGTGCGCTTCATCCGCGCTCCCGAAGAGGCGCCGTTACGGGTGGATTTCGCCGGAGGCTGGCTCGACGTGCCGCGATTTTCCCGGCCGGGCGCGTTCGTGGTGAATTGCGCGATTTCTCCGACGGTCTCCCTGCGACACTGGCCCTATGAGCGCAACGCGGGTCTCGGCGGCAGCGGAGCGTGGGCGCTCCTGAACGGCCGCGATGGCGTCGACTCGGAACTTAATCTCGGCGTCGGCTGGCAGGATCCCGCGATCATCTCCGAAACGGGTCTGTGTGTCTGGCGCAGTGGCCTCCGGCCCTCCCTCGAGGTGAAATGCACGGGGGAGTTTTTGCGCGGCAAACTCGCCCTGTATTGGACCGGGACGCCGCACGACACGCCCGACATCGTCAAGACGCACCGCGACTACTCCGCCATCGAACGCGCCGCCGCGACGGCACGCGACGCCGTCTGGCGGAGCGACCTCCTGCTGCTCGCCGATGCAGTGCGGCAATCGTATTTCAACGTGCAGCGGCCCGAGGGCATGGGTCCGCTGCCGGGCGATCCCGCCGGCGACGCTGCGATGCGCTCCGTGCTTCCCGCAGGAGTGACTCCGCTGGCCTGGAAATATTGTGGCGGAGGCTTTGGCGGCTATGCCGTTTATCTTTTTTCCGACACCGCCCAGCGCGACGCGGTGTGCGCCTGTCCAAATTTCAGAGCCGTTGAGCCCTATCTGAGGTCGGGCTGACGGCTAAGCCGCCGCTGTTCGTCGCCCCTGCCACAGCGCATCGACGGTATAGATCGCGAGGCCAGTCCAAATTAACGCGAAAGATTGGGCGCGCTCGTGTGAGAACGCCTCGTGGTAAACAAGCACTGCAATCGCGAACTGGACGGTGGGGGCAACGTATTGCAGGAGACCGAGGGTCGTGAGTTTGAGCCGCCGCGCTCCGTAAGCGAAGAGCAGCAGCGGCACCGCCGTCACCACCCCCGTCGTGGAAATCAAAAGCTGTGTCCCAACCGGCGCGTGTCCGAGCGCACCGGCGCCCTGTTGCGCGCGCCAAAGCAGAAAGACCAGCGCGAACGGAGCAAGGAGGCTCGTCTCAACCGCGAGTCCGGTAAGAGGACCGAGCGGAGACTGTTTGCGCAGCAATCCATAGGTGCCGAACGTCGCCGCGAGCGCCAGCGCCACCCAAGGTAGCTTCCCGAGCCGGACGAGGAGCAGCACGACTCCCACCGCCGCGAGCCCGATGGCCAGCCACTGGGCGCGGCGCAGTCTTTCGTGAAGCACGAGCTTGCCGAGCGCGACGTTGATCAGCGGCACGAGAAAGTAACCCAGGCTGCATTCGATCACCTGGCCCGCGTTGACGGCCCACACGTACACCAGCCAGTTGATCGTGAGCAGGACGCTGCTGAAAAAATTAACCGCAAATCCGCCGGGCGTCCCAAGTGCCGACCGGGCTTCGCCCCATCCGCCACGCCAGGCAAGCAAGGGCGCGAGCAACACACACGACCACACGAGCCGTTGCGCGATGAGTTCAAAGGCGTCGACCGCGGCAAGCTGCTTCCAAAACAGCGGGACCAGTCCCCAGGTGAAATAACAGCCGAAGGCCGCGAGGAGGCCGCGCACAGGCGACCTGTCCCCCGCAGAACTCATTTCTTTGCCGCGCTCGTGTAACCGTAACGGGTCTTGAATTCCTCCGCCGCCTGCGCGCGGGCCGCATCGGCGTTCTGACCGGTGGCGGTCAACTCGGCCACCCGGCGATCCAGGAACCGCTGGCGAAAGCTCTCATCGGTGTCGGCCGCGATCGACGAATTTTCCCGCGGCTTTTTGGTCTTTTTCGAAAAGAGGCAGCCGGATGACAGCAACAGTGTGGCGGTAAGCAGGGCGAAAATCAGGCGATTCATGTCAGGTTTGTTAAATAAATGTGAGGGCCGCCCGTTTCCGCGGCGAGTGAATCTTTTTGGTTTCGTGCCGTAGAGTAAGCTGCTGTGTTAATCCCGATGAGCGAAGAGTCCCCGCCCGCCCCGCTGCGTTTGAAGCCGCGCGTGCGACCCCCCGAGACGGCGGCCCCGCCCGGGACGCCGGGTGCAGAGACTCCCCCATCGCCCACTCCACCGCCACCCCCGGCAGCAACGCCAGCGGCAACGGTTCCTCCTGCTCCTAGCGCACCAGTGCCGGCATCAGAACCGGCCGTTGCCGTTGCACCCGCGGCTCCCCTCCGACTGCGGATCAAACCTCATTTTGCACCGGAACCAGGCGGTTCCTCCCCGTCGCCGGCGGCAACCTCCGCCGACCAGGAACCGGCGCCGCTCGCGCCGATGCCTGCTGGAGCAACACCACCTCCGTCGCCACCTCCTCCGGTTCAAAAGGTGGATACCTCACCCGCTGCGCCGCCCCGTGCCGCGTCGTCTTCAGCTGTGGATGCATCCGCCGTTTTTCCGCCGGTCGGTGCGCCGCCACCTTTGGCATTGCAGCCGACCCCCGTCTCTCCCGTTCCGGTGACGCCTCCCGCTGCGGCTGCGCCCGCACCGGTTCCTCCTCCGGTCTTGCCGGTCGCGGCAATCGCAACTCCCGCTCCCACGCCACCTGCGCCGGCGATCGCGTTCACTCCGCCTCCGCCCATTCCTCCCGCGGAAAGTTCCACCGGCGCAGCGCCGGCTCCCACAGCGAACGAGGGCGCGAAACTAAAATTAAAACCGAAAACCGGTGAGCCGCCTGTACTACCCGCTGTACAAAACGCGGCGGGGGCGGGCGTAAGTGTCTCCGGCTGGCACGGCGATGCTCCGCCCGCGTCACCACCCTCTCCCGCGCCTCCGCGCGCTGGCCCCCCATCCCCCGCTGCCTCCCGTCCGAGCATTCCGCCTTTTCCTGTCGTGGCACCCTCTCCGGGCGCTACCGCAGCCGGGTCAGCCCCGCCACCGATTCATATCCGCGCCCCCTCGGCGGTTTCCGAAGCCAGTCTGGCGGCCGAAAAGCCGGAGCATCGCCCGGCGTTCAAATGGGGCATCACAGCAGCACTGGTGATCTTAACCGTTCTCCTCGGCGTTGCTGGCTATGTGGGATGGAAATTCTACAAGCCAGCCGCTGCTCCGGCTGCGGCGACTCCCAAACCCAATTCAACGCCGGCACCCGTTGCCACCACGCCCACGGCGTCGCCCAAAGCCCAGGCGTTGCCACCTCCCGAAAAAACGGTCCCTGCGCCATTGCCGGAGCCGGCCGAAACGGTATCCAGAATATCCAGCTCTCCGACCTCCGCGCCCGAAGCGAAACCAACCGAACCCGCCGGAGCGCCGACTCTCTCCACCATTTCCTCGCCCGTCAGCACCAACCTGAGTCCGGACGTCACGGCGAAAACCGGCATGCCGATGGCGGTTTCAAACGCCAGCCCTGCCTTTCGCTCGTTCATCGCGAACGCAAAAATCACGGGCGTGTTTCAGGGCCGAAATCCCCGCGCGGTGATCAACGGGAAAGTTACGCGCATCGGCGAAACCGTGGATCACGCGCTCGGAATCGTCTTTCACGACATCGACCCCTCCCGCAAGCAGGTCGTCTTCAAGGACGCCTCCGGCGCCATCGTGACGCGCAAGTACTGACCCGGCTCCGAAAGAGAAGCCCGGTCCGACTCGTCACCAAACATCGACCGGACCTTTGGGCACCGGGATCGACTGCCTCGCGAACACCTGCGCCTCGGCCGGATCACGCATAAACGAAGCGACCAGCGGCTCGGGGCGGAATTTTTCCAGCAGCTCTCCCCGCTCGTCGCAAAACTTCGCCCGCCACGCGAGAAACTCCGCGACCGCCGCGTCGAAGTCCGCCCGCGAGGCAATTGTGATGATGCGTTGCTTGAACGGCTTCGCCGGCCCGAAACGCTTCGCATACCACGGAGCCACCTTCCGAAAAAGACGGGCCCCGTGCTCCTCGCCGTAGAATTCACAGTAGCGCTCGAAATGGCGCCGCATCACCCGCAGCCGTTCGGTGAAATCCGGTTCGGGGAGCAGTTCTCCGGTCCGCAAATAATGCTCGGTGCGCCGGAAAATCCACGGATCATAAAACGCACCGCGTCCGATGCTCACGCCCGCGCAACCGGTTTCATCGCGCATGTGCTTCGCCGCTTCGGGCGTCGTAATGTCCCCGTTGCCAATCACGGGAATATTTTTCACGGCCTGCACCACCGAGCGGATGCCCGCGAGATTCACCGTGCCGCTGAAACCCTGCGCCCGCGTGCGCCCATGCACAAAAATTGCCGCCACCCCCGCCTCCTCGAGCACCCGCGCCAGATCCGGCGCCGTGAGATTGTCGTCGTCCCAGCCCAGGCGCATTTTTGCGGTCACGGGAATTTTGACCGCGGCAATCATGCCCCGCACCAGCGCCGCGGTCTTATCCAGCTCGTTCATCATCGCGGATCCGCCGCCGATCCTTACCACCTTCTTCACCGGGCAACCCATGTTGATGTCGACCGACTGCGCGCCCATTTCCTCGCACATCACCGCCGCGTCCCGCATTTCCTCCGGCACGCTGCCGAACAGCTGGATCGCCAGCGGCCGGTCCTCCGGGGAGGAAGCGACGAGCTGGAGCGCCATGCGATTTCGCTCGAGCAGGGAGCGGGCGTTGACGAGATCGGTCGTCGCCCAGCCGAGTCCGCCCAGTTCCCGCAGAGTCAGCCGCATGGGCAGATTCGTGTAGCCCGCGAGCGGAGAGAGAAAAAGATTCGAGGAAAGCGTGTGCGGCCCGATGCGCATGGACCCGCGAAGCTATCCCGCCCCCCTCCCCCTGCAAGCACCCGCCACCCGGACGCCAAAGCCAAAGTAACCTAATAGGTTACTTTGCCCCAAACATCCTCACAGTGAGGGGTCCCGTCCTTCGGCTCGCTCACCGAGCCAGTGGAGCAAGCGCAACATTACCTCCGCATCCGGCAGCCGGCTGCGGCCCGTCAGAAAATCATTGAGCCGCTGCTTCGGCAGGCCGAGGTAACGCGCGAGCCGCACTTTCGCGCCATGGGACGTCAGCTGGTCGCGCAGCAACTTCGCACAAACATTCCACATGGGTGTTTCTGCGCCCGGGTGCCGGGCTCGATAGGATCCTTTGCGGCGTGGACGCAGCGCCGCGTGCGCTCGCCGCACCCCGGTTTCCGCCGCCACCGCCAGCGCGTGACTCAAGGTCAACCAAAGCTCGATGCGAGGATGCACAAAGTAACCCATTAGGTTACTTTCCCGGGCCGGCGAAAGCGGTCAGCGAGTCATAGACTCAAAGCCCGGTCGCGCGCGCCGCGCCGTCAGCGGGCGGCGAGCGCCGTCTTCATGCGACGGAGCGCTTCCGTCAGGGTCGCACGCGTGCATCCGAAATTGACGCGGACGTGTTTTCCCCGCGGCGAACCGAAAAACACCCCATCGCTCAAGCCGACGCCGTGTTTTTCAAAATGCGCGATCGGATCCGCGAGGCCGAGCGCCTCCACGTTGAGCCAGGCGAGGTAGGTCGCCTCAACCGGCGCCTCGACGCGGATTCCCGGCAGTTCGCGGGCGATAAAATCCAGAAGAAAATCGCGATTGCCGCGCAGCGTCGCGAGGAGCCCCTGCCGCCAGTCTTCGCTGTCCCGATAGGCCGCCTCGCAGGCCGTAAAGCCAAGCGACGTCACTTCCGCGACGATGCCGGCGGTCGCCCGGATAAACTGCCCCCGCAGCGCCGGGTCCGCGATCACGGCAAACGAGGTGCCCAAGCCCGGCACGTTGTAGGTCTTGCTCGGGGCCATCAGCGTGACGGTCCGCGCGGCAATTTCAGGCGAAAGCACGGCCGTCGGAATGTGCGGCAACGAAGCGTCCAGGATCAGGTCGCAGTGAATCTCGTCCGAACAGAGGATGAGGTGATGGCGCAGACAAAACTCCGCGAGCTTCACCAGTTCGTCGCGGCGCCACACCCGCGCGAGGGGGTTATGCGGATTGCACAGATAAAAAAGTTTCGTGCGCGGCGTCAGGGCGCGTTCCAGCGCGTCCCAGTCGATGGTCCACCGGCCCTCGCGCAACACCCACGGCGCCTGCACCGAGGCACGCGCGCTGTTTTTTGGCGCGCTCATGAACGGCGGGTAAACCGGAGTCAGCGTGAGAATCTCGTCACCGGGTTGAGCGAAGGCCTGCGCCGTGACATTCAGCCCGCACACCAAGCCCGGCAGCCAGACGATCCACGCGGGCTCGATGCGGTAGCCGTAGCGCGATGCCAGCGCATTCACGACGGCATCAACCGTCGACTTCACGGGCCGCGCGTAACCAAAGATCCCATGCTTCACCCGCTCGTGCAGCGCGGCGATGATCGCCGGCGATGACTGGAAATCCATGTCAGCCACCCACAGCGGCAGAACATCGCGTCCGGCATATTTCTGCCATTTCTGCGAATCAGTGCCGAGCCGCCCGGGAGGATGATCGAAATCAAACGTCATGCTGCTCGTAATTGGACCGGCGCAGCCGGCTCGCGCAATCTAAACCCTTGTCACGGCCCGCACACTCGCCGGCAAATATCGCCACGCAGACCAACCGTCCGCACCGACCTCAGGTCCACGTGCTCCTATCGAGGTCGAAGTCAAAGCGGCTTCTTCCGCCGCGCCGCAAACATCTGGTCGTGCTGCGCCTCCTCGACGCCCTCCGTCACCAGACGCTCGGCGGAAACTTCTTCATCGGTGCCCTCGTAATTCGGCACTTGGCGTCCGTGTTGGGCCATGGGTTCGCTGGGATCCCGCGACAACGACTCCATGCTCGAGACATCGTCCGGTCCGCCGACCGGCAGCGTGGTTCCGCGGAGCTCCGCGCGCGCTTGTTCGAAATCAACTTTGGTCGGCTCTTCCCGGCCTTCGATCACGGCTAGCTCCCGCGCCCGGCGATTGATCGCGTCGTTGGTGGGTTCGCCGAGGCCGGCGCTGTGCAACAGAATCTTACCGGAACGTGGGTCGGTGATGTTTTTCATAAAGTCAAAAGCGTGCGTTCGATCGGAGAATCCTCTCGCGGCCACGCGCCAAGGCTCTCGTTTGGGTCCGACTGAATTTTCCCGTCCCATGGACCGAAGCCCGGGAAACGGGTTGCGAATTCTTTTCTGCGCGTGCGGCGCCTGCACACCCGCGGCGAGATGCGCAAAAATTTCCCGCGTGAGACAGCCGGAACCGGGTCGTTTCGCCGCACTGCCCAGGAGGCATTTTGCGTAAACTGCCATCGGTTCGAAATTTGATGCCGGCCGCGAACCGGCATTGGGAATGCAAAGGCATGCTCACCCAAACCGGGCAACCGCCCGATCACTGCAACCCTCCACCAGAAAGAAAAATCATGAGACTCGTTCGTTATTCCTATCCCAATTCACGACAGGCCCTGGCCGCCGGCTTCACCCGTGCACCATGGTCCGGTCTCGAAAGCGAAATCGACCGCCTGTTTGAAACTGCACTCGGCAGCTTCGCCGGCGCCCAAGCCACGTCCTCCACGCGTTTCCCGGTCGATCTCTATGAAGACAAGGACAACACCTTCGTCCGCGCCGAGCTGCCAGGCGCCACGCGTGACGACATCAACGTCGAAATCGTCGACGGCTATCTGACGATCGCCGGGACGCGCAAGACCCCCGCCGGCGGCGATCAGCCGGAGGAATCGTTTTCGTTCAGCCGTTCGCTCGCGCTGCCCGAAGAAGTGCAAGCCGACAAAGTCGCGGCCGCTTTCGAGAACGGCGTACTCACGGTCACCCTCCCGAAACGCGAGGAGACCAAGCCGAAGAAGATCAGCGTCGCGGTGAAGTAACCTCCGCCGGGCAAAAACAAAACCATCAACCTATTCTTTTAACCATGTCTCTCTTCCAAACTCTCGTCCCTTCGTTCCGTCGCGCCAGTCCGGCTGAGGACGGGGCGGTCAGCCAGCGGTCCACCGTGAAACCGGTGTACGAAATCAAGCAAACCACCGACGCCTATGCGGTGACGGTGTACCTCCCCGGTGTCGCGAAAGACGCCGTTGAAATCACCAATGAGGATGCGCAGTTCCGCGTCTTCGCCCGGCGCGCGTGGCAGCAGCCCGCCAATTGGACGGCCGTGTACCGTGAATCGACCGACGCTCCCTACGAGCTCGTGCTGAACCACGACAACACGATCGACAGCGACAAGATTGCCGCGGAGCTCGTCGACGGTGTTCTCCGCGTCTCCCTGCCCAAAACCGAGGCGGTGAAACCGCGCAAGATCGCCGTCGCCTGACCGCGCTCGGAAAAAGTCAGCAGCAGCAAGGCCGGCCGCCGCGAGGCGCCGGCCTTTTTCCTTTTGCGCGACCGGGCGACCTCGTGTGAACTCCGCGCCATGTCCCCGGAACTGAGCCGCCTGTTGCCGCCCTTGCTCGCGATCGCCGGGATGGCCGCCTTCTTCGGCTTGATCATCTGGCTGGCGGTCACCTCCGCCAAAAAAACCGCGGTGCGCTTCCAGCAGCTCGCCACGAATCTTGGCCTCACCCTGGAACCGGCGCGCGTGACCCTCGGAATTTTTCACTCCGCCCCACGAGCCAGCGGCGAACGGCGCGGGAAAAAAATGGAGCTTTTCACCTACACGACCGGCTCGGGGAAATCGCGGACCAGCTGGTGTGCGATCTCGGCGCAACCCCGCGCGGACGGCGGCCTGACCTTTGGCCTCTCGCGCCAGGGTTTTGGCAGCAAGATCGCCCAGCTCTTCGGCAGCCGGGAAATCCAGGTCGGCGATCCGGCCTTCGACGACACGTGGTTTATCCAGACGAACCGCCCGGATTTTTTTGGCGCGGCCCTGCTGCCGGAAATGCGCGCCCGGCTGACCCACGCGACCCGCAACGCGTCGCGCGGCGGTTCCTTCAAGCTCGAGCATGGCAAGGTGGTCTACGCCGAAGTCGGGAGCTTCCACGATGAAATGCGCTGCGCCCGGTTCGAAAGCGTCGCCGAGGTAATCTGCGACCTGGCCGACGTCGCGGAAGTCCACGCCAATCCGGGCCGCTAACGCGATGCCCGCGCGCGCTGCAATTCCCGCCAACGGCGGACCGGTGCTCTTTTTCGACGGGGAGTGCGGGCTGTGCAACCGCATCGTGCGAATTCTGCTGCGCCTCGACCGGCACGGACGCCTCCGCCTGGCGCCACTGCAAGGACCCAACGCCCAAGCCTATCTCGCCGCCCACGGCTTGCCGCGCGAGGATTTCGATTCCCTGATTTTTGTTCCTGATTGGGCGCGTCGCGACCGGGCGGAATTTCTCGTTCGCACCGACGGCGTGATCGGCGCCTTGCGCGCGATCGGTGGGGCTTGCCGGGTGCTCGCTTGGGGCAGCGTGGTGCCGGCGGGCTGGCGGGACGCGGCCTACAAATTGGTCGCGCGGTGGCGCTACCGCTTGTTCGGGGTATGGCGGCCGAAGCCGCTTCCCCGGCCGGAATGGACGGCTCGTTTTCTGGAATAACTCCTAGTGCGCCGGCGGGAGTTTCGGCTTGGCGTCCGCCGGCTTGATCAACACCGACATCAAAATCGATGTCGTCAGCACGCCGCCAATCACGCCGAGGGAAACGGTGGTGGAAATGTCCACCCAGTGTTCGATCAGCATTTTTGTGCCGATGAAAATCAGAATGACCGCCAGCCCCACTTTCAGGAACCGGAAGAGCTGCATGATCCCGCTGAGCGCGAAATAGAGCGAACGCAGGCCGAGGATGGCAAAAATGTTCGAAGTCAGCGCCACGAAGCCGTCCTTCGTGATCGCGAGCACCGCCGGCAGCGAATCGAGCGCGAACACCAGGTCCGTCGTCTCAATCACAATCAGCACGATGAAGAGCGGCGTCGCCATCCAGCGGCCGTCGTGCCGGACAAAAAACCTCCCGCCTTCGTTCTGTTTCGCGACCGGAAAAAACCGCCGGAAAAGCCTCACGGCCGGGTTGTGCTCCGGATCGGGATTCACCTCGGAGTCGCCCGGCAGCGCCATCTTGATGCCGGTGTAGAGGAGGAACGCCCCGAACAGATAAAGCACCCAGTGGAACCGCGCGATGACGCTCACCCCCACCAGAATGAAGGCCGCCCGCATGACCACCGCGCCGATGATGCCCCAGAAGAGCACGCGGTGCTGGTACTGCGGCGCAACCTTGAAGTAGGCAAAGACCAGGATGAACACGAAGACGTTGTCCACGCTCAGACACAGCTCGATGAGGTAGGCGGCGAGAAACTGCTGGCCCAACTCCGCTCCGCGCCACCACCAGATCACCCCGCCAAACGCCATCGCAAGCGTCACCCACACGACGCACCACGCGATCGCCTCCTTCATTTTCACCGCATGCGCGTTCTTCTGCAGGATGCCGAGGTCGAGCGCCAGCATGGCGGCAATGAACACAAAAAATGCCGCCCAGGCCCAGAGTGGCAGTTGATCGACGATCGCGAAAATTGCAGGCATCCCGCGCAGTGTTCAGCCTCCCCCGCACCGTGCAAGCGGGGAGTCGCGGGATGGAATTTTCCGGAAATTCTCGAACCGCCGCGGGAACCCGGGGCGTGGACCAAACACTTTGACAAGCCGTGGCGTCACCATTGATTCCGCGACGGTCATGACGCGCATCCTTCTTCTTCTGCTCTGCGGCCTGAGCCTGACGGCACCGCTGGCGCACGCCGTTCTGCAAGCGGAGCCGGCGCCGCCTCCCGCCGCCACCTCGGCGGCGACGGCCGATCAACAGGCGGCGGACCGCACCAGCGCGGCCGCCGCGGCGAGCGTGCGCCCCACGAAAGCCGCGGACGGACCCGACTTCCTCGAGCACGTCGTGGATGCCATCCTGGAAGTTTTCGATGTGCGGACCGGGGAAAACACGACCACCCATTTTGTCATCGCCATCGTGCTCCTGGTCGGCGCGTTCGTCCTCCGGCGGGTGGTGACGCTTCTCCTCTTCAGCCAGCTCAAAAAAATTGCCGCGCGCACGAAGTCGACGCTCGACGATAAATTATTCCCGGCATTGGAGGCGCCGGTTGCGACCTTCATCATGGTCGTGGGCATTTTTGCCTCGCTGCGCGTCCTGAAGCTTTCGGAAACCTCCGACCTCTACATCGGCTACGGATCGACCATCGCTTTCTCCCTCGTCATTTTCTGGGCTCTTCTCCGCGCGCTCAGCTCCGTGCTCGACCACGTGCAGGAACAGGCCGTGGGCAAACAGCTCGGGTTCGCGGCCTTCATGCCGTGGATCAAGAAAACGCTGATCAGCATTTTCGTGGTCTTCGGCGTTCTGATGGTGGTCCAGAGTCTCGGCTACGACGTCAAGGCCCTGCTCGCCGGACTCGGCATCGGCGGGCTCGCCGTCGCCCTCGCCGCGCAGGACACGCTGGCGAACGTCTTCGGGTCGATCGTCGTCGCCATCGACCAGCCGTTCAAACTCGGCGAGGCGATCAAGGTCGGCCCGCATGAAGGCAACGTCGAGGACATCGGCCTGCGTTCGACCAAGATCCGCACGCCCGGGAAAAACCTCGTCGTCATCCCGAACAAAACCGTCGCCTCCGAGGCCATCATTAACAACTCGCGCTTCACGCGCCGCCGCGTCGAACACGTCGTCGGGCTGACCTACGACACCACTCCCGACCAGCTGCAGGCGATCGTGCAGGAAATCCAGGGCATCCTCACCGCGGAGCCGGAGATCGATAAAAATTCGGTGATGGTTTTCTTCCGCGACCTGAACACCTCGTCACTCGATATCTGGATCGTCTACGAAACCCCAAATCCGGATTTTCAGAAACACATGCGCGTCCGGGAAAAAATGAATCTCGCGATCATGCGCGCCGTCGCCGCGCGCGGCCTGTCGTTCGCCTTCCCCACCCAAACGCTGCACCTCGAACGTGCGGCCCCGGGCCCCGAACAAAAAAGCTAGGAACGGCTTCTCGGAAGCGTTTCTTCGGGGTGACAGGGCGGCCACTTGCATCCGGGTTGTGTCCGCGTCCGTTTCGAAGGTTTCAACTTCCCTGCCCCTGTGAGCCGGATCCGCCTTGTCTTGTCTGTCGCAGCCTCGCTCGCCGGCACTTTTTTTGCGCCGCTACCCCCCGCGACGCACCCCGCCGCCCCGGCGGCGTTGGGCAGCGCCGCCCCCGCGTCGAGGCGACTGCGAAATCAATGCGCGCAGCTAACGCCGCCAACACGCCCAGCGCGCCGGCGCGGTGCTCGCCGTGACCGAGCGTCCGCAATCCTGCACCCTGGGTGTCCGCGACAACGCGATGCTCACCGCGACCGGGAGCGGCACCGGCGTGATTTCTTATCAATGGACCAAAGACGGTGTCGCGTTTCCAGGAGCGAGCAGCGCGAGTTTCAGCACTAACGGCGCAAACGGAGGCAACGCCGGCCAATATACCGTCACGATCAGCGACTCCTTCCGGTCGCGGACGAGCACGGCAGCGACCATCACGGTCGCCCCGGGGTCGCGTTGCCCGCCGCCTCAATCCAGCGTCTGACGGTAGCGCTTCACGCCGACCGTCATCGCAACCACGAGGAACAGCAGCAGCGGCCAGAGGTGCGGTGCGATTTCCAGCGGACCGTTTCCCTTCAGCAGGATGCCCCTCACGATGCGGATGAAATGCGTGTTGGGCAGACACGACCCAATCCACTGCGCCCACTCCGGCATGCCTCGAAACGGAAACATGAAACCCGAGAGCAGGATCGACGGCAGGAAGAAAAAGAACGCCATCTGCACCGCCTGCAGCTGGTTCTTCGCCAGCGTCGAAAACGTGATGCCGACCGCCAGGTTCGCCGCGATGAACAACAGCGCCACCGCGTAGATCAGCGCGAGATTCCCCACCATCGGCACGCCAAAGATAAAACGCGCGGCGAGCAGGATCAGCGTCACCTGGATGTAGCCGACCACGATGTAGGGCAGGATTTTTCCCAGCATCACCTCGAACGGCCGCACCGGCGTCGCGAGCAGGTTTTCCATCGTGCCGCGCTCGCGTTCGCGGGTGATGGCCAGCGCCGTGATCACGACCATCGTCATCGTGAGCACCACCCCCATCAGGCCGGGGACGACGTTGAACTGCGTGATGTTTTCCGGGTTGTAGTGCGCGTGGATCTGGAAATCCACCGGCCCCACCTTCGGCCGGAGTCGCGCGAGCGGGCCGGTGAGATCGCGGTCGAGGGCGCGTTCCGCCAGCACCCGCACGGCGGAAAGAGCCGGGCCGGTCGCGGCCGGATCGGTCGCGTCCGCCTCGATCAGCAGGGTCGGGCGCTCCCCGCGCAACAGCCGCCGCGAAAAATCCTCGGGAATGTTGATCACGAACTGCACCTCGCCGAGCTGCAGGAGGCGCCTCGCCTCCTCCTCGGTGGCCGCCTCGCGGACCAGTTCAAAATAGCCGCTCGTCCGCAGCGAGGCGACCAGCGTGCGCGCAAACGACCCCTGGTCCGCGGCGCGGATGGCCGTGGGCAGATGCTTGGGGTCCGAGTTGATCGCGAAGCCGAAAAGCAGCAGCTGCATCAGCGGGATTCCGACCATCATCCCAAACGTCACGCGGTCGCGCTTCATCTGGATGAACTCCTTCAGCACGATCGCCCACAACCGGTGAAACGTGAACCCGTTCATGGATGTTTCGCGATGGCGCAGCGCTTCAGCCGGGGGTCCGCGTTGTCAAAGACAGACCGAATCGCCGCGCCACATCCACCCACCCCGATCAGACGAATGTCACTTATTAAGTGACATCCAAATCTCTTCCCCCCCGACGGGACGGCGAACATGTCACTTAATAGGTGACATGTTTGGAATGGGTCTTGGATATGGGCGGGGAGACGGGAGGTGATGCGGGTGGGGCGCGCATGGCTTCCGCCGGAAGAAAAGTCTCCCACGACCACACCCCGGTTTTGCGGGTCCGCAGAAGCACTCATGCGAAATTGTCCTTGGCTCGATCCATCAGGCCGATGAACACGTCCTCGAGGCTTGCCCGGACTTTTTTCCACTCGTGACGCGGGTCGCGCACCGCGGCGATTGCCTGCTCGAGTTCAACGGGATTGCGGCTGCTGACGTGCAGCGTCGTGCCGAACGCGACCACCTGCTCGACGCCCGCGCGGCCGCGCAGGGCCGCGGCCACGGCGTGCAACTCCGGGCCGGTGACGATCCAGGTCGTGAGCCCGGCGCTGGCGAGCACTTCATCGAGCGTCCCGCGCGTGAGCAGTTTTCCATAGGCGAGATAAGCGAGGCGGTGGCAGCGCTCGGCTTCGTCCATGTAGTGCGTGGTGATCAGCACCGTGAGACCTTCGCCGGCGAGCCGGTGAATTTCATCCCAAAATTCGCGGCGCGCCTTGGGATCGACGCCCGCGGTGGGTTCATCGAGCAGCAGCAGCTGCGGCGAGTGAATCAGGCAGGCCGCGAGCGCGAGCCGCTGTTTCCAGCCGCCCGAAAGTTCGCCGGCGAGCTGTGCGCTGCGATTCTGCAGACCGAGCCGCTCGAGACTGTGTTGCACCGCGAGCCGGCGGTCCGGCACATCGTAGACGCGCGCGATGAAATCCAGATTTTCGCGGATGCTCAGGTCTTCGTAGTAACTGAACCGCTGCGTCATGTAGCCGACGTGGCGCTTGATCGCGGTCTGTTGCGCCCGCACGTCGTAACCGAGGCAGGTGCCGGACCCCGCGTCGGGAGTGAGCAGGCCGCAGAGCATGCGGATGAACGTGGTTTTCCCCGAACCGTTCGGCCCGAGGAAACCGTAAATCTCGCCGCGCTTCACGCGAAGATCGATCGCGTTGACCACGGTCTTGTCGCCAAAACGCTTCGTGATGCCGGCGACATCGATCGCGAATTCAGTCGGTACGGCGGCGGGCAACATGGTCTGAGGTGAGCGGGTCCGAGGCCGCCTTACTTGATGAGCGTCACATCGACCGGCTGGCCGGGGTGCAGATCGCGGGCGGCGGCCGCGTCGAACACGGCCTCGATCATGAACACGAGCTTCGTGCGGTTCTCGCGATTGTAGAGGACCGGCGGCGTATATTCCGGTTTCGGAGACAGGTAACTGATGGTCCCATCGAGGCTCGCCCGTCCATCCATCGCGACGCGCACGCGATCACCCGCCTTGAGCGCCGCAAAATCCGTCTCGGGCACGAAAAAACGAACTTTCAAATTTTCCGGCGGAAGCAGGACCACGACCGGATTGCCCACGGCGACGAATTCCCCGGCGCGATAAAGCGTATCGTAGACAAATCCCGCCCGCGGCGCGGACTGGACTTTTTGCGTCACGCTCCAGTCCGCTTTCTCCTTCGCGGCGAGGGCCGCGCTGACCTCTGCCTCCGCGGCAGCAATGGCATCGGCGCGTCCGCCGAGCCGCGCCGTCTCGCGCTGGCTCGCCAGTTCCTCGACCGCGCGGAGGTTTCGCTCGTGGGCGAGTCGCGCACGGTCGAACTCGCTGGCGGCGATGACCTGGGTTTTGAAAAGATTTTCCTGCCGGCCAAACTCGAGTTTCGAAAGTTCCGCGGTCGTCCGCGCCTGTTCCAGCCGCGCCGTGAGCGTGGCGAGTTCGGAGGGACGGGCGCCTTTTCGCACGTCTTCGAGCCGGGCCTGCGCGGAGCGAAGCTGCTCCGCCGCCTGGCGTTGCGCGGCCAGTTCGCTGACCATCTCGAGCGTGAAGAGCGGCGCTCCCGCTTCGACGCGGGCGCCTTTCGCCGTCGAAAGCGTTTCGAGCCGGCCGGCCAGGGGAGCCGATACATAGACGAATTCCCCCTCGAGATATCCTTGGTAGCCGGACGGCGCCCGACGGTTGCAACCCACCAGCACGACCGCCGCCAACGCAATGAGAGCCAGGAAGCGCATGCCGGTTTCTGGCAGCGCACGCGGCGCCCTCCAAGAACGAAAGCGATTGGCAGAGATCGCCGCGGCCTTCGATTGACCAGGCGAAACACTTCCTTCTTCGTCGGTGCCCCGTTCGTTTTCTTCCTCTGCGTCCCCTTCCCGTCATGCCGAAAAAATCCTCCGCGTCCTCCGCCAGCGTCGTCAAAATCGGGCCGAAAGTCTGCCGGCCTTTTCTGCTTCAAGTAATGGTTTTCAGCCCCGAGTCGGGCTACAAATTCGAAGTGGTCGTCGAGCGCCAGTGTTCGCCGGAAAACGAGCCGATCTGGAAACTCGTTTTCGACCTCTACAACAAACAGGCGGGCGAATTTGTGCAGATCGTGCACGTGTCGTTCACCGCCGGCGCACCCGCCGAACAGCAGGCCATCGCCCAGATGGCGAGCAACGGCGTGAGCCAGGCGCAATCGCGCGCGCTCGCCGCCAGGGTTTTCCCCGCGACGAAAAAACTCGCGGGTGTCAGCGCACCGGGCGAAGCCCTTAAAAAAGAAGTGCGCGAAGCCATGCGCAGCGCGGTCGTCGCCGTGGATGTGTGAACCGTTCCGGACACCGGGGCTGGCTGGCGCTGGCGATTGTGTGTTGCGCGATCTGGCCGGGGGCCGTGATCGCGCAGCGTTCTGACGTCGCCCTTTCCGACGGCTATCGCATCAGCTCGATCAAAGTCGCCGGGCGCTGGTCGACTCCAATGCCGCTGCCGCTGGTCGCCGGCGAAATCTACAATCCGGCTAAAGTTTCCGAAGCCATCGGCGTGATCAAATCACGCTTCGCCTCGGCCGATGCCGAGGCGGAGCTGCTCGGCATCGGCCTGACGTCGGTCGCCTACATCACCGCGCGCGTGACGCCGGACCACGCCGCGCGAACGGTCGACATCGTGCTTCTCCCCTACGCGGTGCGACTCGCCGTCGGCAACCAGGGGGAAAATTTTCTTCCGCTGCCGCGTTCGCCGTTTGCCACCGAATTTGCCGGCGTGCCCGGCTGGCTGCGCACCTTGAATCCGCAGGCAACCGTGAGCTACGACCAACGCACCGGTCTGAGTCCCGCGGTGAAAGCGGCTACCACCCGCAGCGCCTCGCACGGCGGCGCTTGGTTTGCCTCGGCCGCGGCGGAACATGCGCTGACGAAGGATTTTTTCGACACCGAGGCGAGCGCGGGCTACCGGCGGGAATTTTTCGGCGGACTCGTCGCGCAAGCGCAGCAGCTCGTTGGGTTCTTGAGCCAGCGTCAGCCAAACGGCGCCGGCACGACGGAATCGACCGCCGGCTGGGCCGACACGCAGTTCACGTTTCGCCTGCCCGGGGCGCCGGTCGGAACGCGGCTTGTCCTCGGAGGACGGCTTCAATCCGGCACCGAGAAATCATCGATGGCTCCCCTCTCCGAACGCGACCTGCGCTTCGCGTTGCGTGCGCTGGGCGAGACGCGTTTCGCCGGAGGCAATGCACGGGCCGCCCTCTGGCTCGAACACGGAAGAACCGGGCGCGGAAACTCCGGCGACTACCAACGGGCCATCGGCCTGGCGGGCTATGTGAAGGAAATTCCCGTGGGGATTCATCGGAGCCTGGGCTTCGAACTCTCGGTCGGGGCCGGGACGCTGCATGGCGCCGCGCCCGCCGAGGCGCGTTTTGTCGGCGGCGCGCAACGCGGCTCGTTTCTCTACGATGGATTGAGCGGAAGCACCTTCGCGGAATCGCCGCGCGGGCCGCAGCTGCGCAATTTCGGCCGCGCCGAAGCGGGTGTGCGCGACGCGACGGGACGCGTGGCGGGCGGGGATCGTTTTATCGGCGGGAGTTTTACGCTGAGCTTGCCGGTACGAGCCTGGTCCCGCCCGTTGTTGCCGGGAGAGCCCGTCACCGAGATCGAACAGCCGGACGGCACGGTGAAAGCGCTGACCTTGGGCGACCTGTTGCAGCGCCAGGTGAAAAGCGGTCAGGGGATCTTTGCTGGTTTTCTCGAAGCAAAAGGCGCCGAGCCCGCCGCGGCCGCGCGCGAAGCGGAATCGGTCTTCGGCGGTTTGCAGCCCGCCATCGCCTGGCTGGCGGAGCAGGCCAATCTCGTGGCCCTGAAACCGGTGCTCATGTGCGACGCCGCGCAAATCACCCGCGGCGGACAACGCGAATCGTGGCTGGGGGTCGGCGCCGGAATCCAGCTGGTGATCGTCACGGCCAAACTTGAAGCCGGCTACATGGGAACCGTGAAAGGGCCCCGCTATGGACACCCGGGAAGTTTTTCCGCCCGCTTGGTTTTCCAAAATTTGTTCTGAGGCAAAAAGCCATGGGTGGAAATCGCTCACCGACCGCAAAAGACCGTCACTTGACGCCGTCTTCGGGCGTCTTACCGTGACGTTCCCCTCATGATTTTCCGCCCCTCAGCCCCCTGTTTTGTCGCCGCGGCGGTGGCGTTGTCGGCGGCGATCGCGCCGGCGAGGGCGGAACTGGCCTCGAGTTCGCCGTTCCTTCCCCCGGGCGGCCAGCAGGTTGTCGCGCCGACCAATTCGGCTCCCTTGGAATTGCGGGGCGTGATGGCGACGGGCAACACCACGATGTTCAGCATTTTCGATCCCTCGAAAAAGAGCGGGACTTGGGTCGGCCTCAACGAGTCGGGCTACGATTTTTCGGTCAAGAAGTACGATGCGGACAACGATACGGTGACGGTCGAACATCAGGGCCGCACGCATGTGCTCGCGATGCGGACCCCAAAAATTGCCTCCTTGGGCAACGCGGTCGCGCCGCCACCGGCCACGGCGCCCGCCGTGCTTGCTCCACCGAATCCGGTGACGCGCAACGTCACCGCGACTCCCACGCCCGCCACGGAAGCGGCGCGCCTGGCGGACTGGCAGGCTGAGATTCAGCGTCGTCGCGATATGCGCGCGCAGGCCGCCACCACTCCGGGCGGCGCAGCTCCGGTTCAGGTCGCCCCTCCGGTGCAGCCGCAGGCGCAACCCGCCCAACCGCAGCAGCAAAATCAGCAGGGAAACCAGCGTCAGCGCGGCGGCCCCCAGCGTCAGCGGAACGGTTCGTAAGGCCGGAGCGACGGTCGCAAGGCGGCGAAAATATTTCGTGCACGGCTCGCGCGCGGGCGTAGCGTGAGCGCCACATGTCGCCGGAGTCATCGCCTGCCGCCGCCCCTTCCCCCACGAATTGGGCTTTGGTCCGGCGGCTGTTTGGTTTGGCCGCCCGCTACCGGCTGCACTGCCTCGAGGTTTTGTTGGTGCAGCTGGTGCTGCTCACGATGGGCATCGCCGGCCTGAGCTTCACCGGACTCGGCATCGATTACATCCGGCACAAGGTTCAGGACGTCCCCCTGCCGCCGACCCGCTTTTTCCACTTGGAGCTGCCCGCCGCGTGGGAACCGTGGCGCGTGCTGGCGCTGCTGGCGGGACTGATTCTCGCCCTCGCGATTGGCCGCGCGGTCCTCAACTACGTGCTCGCCGTTTCGGTCAACCGGCTCGTGCAGCAAAAGCTCGTCGTCGATCTGCGCAGCGAAATCTACGAAAAGCTCCAGCGGCTGAGCTTCCGCTTTTTCGACGCGAACAGCACCGGCTCGATCATCACGCGGGTGACGGGCGATGTGCAGTCGGTGCGGATGTTCGTCGACCAGGTGCTCATCCAGAGCGTGGTGATGGGCGCATCGCTCACCGCGTACGTGATCTACATGGCGAGCCTCAGCCCCGGGTTGACGCTCGCCTGCCTGGCCACGACGCCGCTGCTGTGGCTGATCTCGGTGCAGTTCGCGCGGAAGAGCCAGCCCGCCTACGCGCAGAATCGCACGCTCGTGGAAAAAATGGTGCAGCTCCTCGCCGAAAGCCTCCAGGGCGCCGCGGTGACCAAGGCCTTCGGCCGCGAGCGCGAGAGCCGGGAAAAATTCGAGGCGGCCAACAACGCCGTGTTCACGCAGCAGCACAGCATCTTCTGGCTCGTCAGCCTCTTCTCGCCGACCGTCGGTTTTCTCACGCGCATCAACATGATGGTGCTGCTCGGCTACGGCGGCTGGCTCGTCGCACACGACCGGCTCGCGCTCGGGACGGGGCTCATCGTCTTCGCGGGATTGCTCGAGCAGTATTCGGGACAGGTCAACAACGTCGCGAACATCGTGAACTCCGTGCAGCAATCGCTGATCGGGGCGCGGCGCGTGTTCGAGATTCTCGATGCGCCGATCGACGTGAAGAACGCGCCCGATGCCGTGCGCCGGCCGAAGCTCACCGGTTCGGTGCGCTTCGAAAACGTTTCCTTCGCCTACAACGGCGCCGAGGCCGCCGTGCGCGACATCGATCTCGAGGTGAAGCCCGGCCAATGCGTTGCCATCCTCGGCGCCACCGGCGCCGGGAAGAGCGTCCTCATGAGCCTCATCCCCCGTTTCTTCGACCCGACGGCCGGCCGGGTGCTGGTCGACGGGATCGACGCGCGCAAAATCAACCTCGACGATCTGCGCCGCAACATCGGCCTCGTTTTCCAGGAGAGCTTTCTTTTTTCCAACACGATCGCGTCGAACATCGCGTTCGGGCATCCCGAAGCGACGCCGGCGCAAATCGAGAAAGCCGCCCGCATCGCCGCCGCCCACGAGTTTATCGTGAAACTTCCCAAGGGCTACGAGACGGTGCTCGGTGAAAGCGGCAACACCCTTTCCGGCGGCCAGCGGCAGCGTCTCGCCATCGCGCGCGCGGTGCTGCTCGAGCCGGCGATCCTGCTGCTCGACGACCCGACGGCCGCGATCGACAGCGAGACCGAGCACGAAATCTTCGAGGCGCTGGACCGCGCGATCGCAGGGCGGACCACCTTCATCGTGGCGCACCGCCTGAGCACGCTCCGGCGCGCGGACTTCATCATCGTTCTTGAGTCCGGCCGGATTGTGCAGCGCGGCACCCACGAACAGTTGATGAAGGAGCAGGGCCCGTATCTCCGCGTCGCGAATCTCCAGCTCGTCGACGGACGCGAATTGCAACAGCTCCAGCTCGGGGAGGGCGGCTCGTGAGCAAACTGCCCGAATCGATCCGCGACCTCGGTCTCGTCCGCCGCCCGCGCGACGACGATGAGGAGGAGGAGATCGCAAAACCCCTCGAGTGGGGCCTCATCCGCCGTCTCTTCACCTACGCGGCGCCGGTGAAGCGGAGGGTCACCGCGCTCGCGATCATGACGCTCGTCCGCTCGGCCCAGCTGCCGGCATTCGCGTGGATGACTTCACTGATCATCAACGGGCCGATCACCCACCGCGATCTGACAGGGCTGGCGTGGGGCGTGGCGGGCTACGCGCTCCTCGGACTTTCCACCGACGGTTTGTTTCACTTCCGCCAGCGTTACGCGCTCGAGATTGGCGAGACGGTGGTGAACGGACTGCGCGCGGAGATTTTCGCGAAGGTGCAGCGGCAGCCGATGAGTTTCTTCCACCGGATAAAAATCGGGCGGATCATCGGCCGCGTCACGAGCGACGTGGAATCGCTGCGGCTCGGCATTCAGGATGTGCTTTTCGTCAGCGTGATCCAGGCGGGGCAGATGGTGTTTTCCGCCATCGTGATGGCGTGGTGCGACTGGCAGCTGTTCCTCGTCGTCGTGGCAATGGCGCCGGTCCTCTGGATGATCAACCGTCACTTCCGGGTGAGGCTCAGCCACTACTCGCGCGCAGCGTCAGAAAGCTTCAGCCGTGTCACCGCCACGCTCGCGGAGTCGGTCCATGGGATCCGCGTCACCCAGGGTTTCGTCCGGCAGGAAACGAATGCGGGACTCTTCCGCACGCTGCTCTCCGACCATTCCCGCTACAATATCGCGCTCGCGCGCACCTCCGCGCTCCTCACCCCGCTCCTCGAACTCAACAGCCAGTTTTTCGTCGCGATCCTCCTCATGTTCGGCGGCTGGCGCGTGTTTCACCACGACATCGAGATCGGGAACCTCATCACGTTCTTCCTGCTCGCGAACCAGTTCTTCGCTCCGCTCGCGATCATCGGCAACCAGTACAACCAGGCGCTGGTCGCGATGGCGGGAGCCGAGCGGGTGTTCCGCCTGATCGACACGAAACCGGATTGGGAGGACGCGCCGGATGCGATCCCTCTCCCCGATCCGCGCCTGCCCGGTGACACGCTTGGTGTCACCCGCCCGGCGGGCGAGCCGGCCGGCGGCGTGCGGGTGGAATTTCGCAACGTTTCCTTCGGCTACGATCCGCCGCGCCTTGTCTTGCACGAGGTGAATTTCACCGCCGAACCCGGACAGACGATCGCCCTGGTCGGCCACACCGGCAGCGGCAAGAGCTCGGTGATCAACCTCGCCGCGAAATTTTATGTGCCGACCCACGGCGAGCTTTTCATCGACGGCCACGAAATCCGCGGGCTGACGAGCCATTCGCTTCACCGGCAAATGGGAATGGTGCAGCAGCAGAACTTCCTGTTCTCCGGCACGGTGCTGGAAAACATCCGGCTCAGCCGGCCGGAGGCGACCGACGCGGAGATCCGCGCCGCCGCCCGCGAGCTCGACTGCCTCGACCTGCTCGAAGCGCTGCCCGAGGGACTGCACACCGAGGTGGGCGAGCGCGGGGCGAGTCTCTCCGTGGGCCAGCGCCAGCTCGTGTGTTTCTGCCGCGCGCTGCTCGCCAATCCGCGCCTCGTGATTCTCGACGAGGCGACCAGCGCGATCGATGCACTGACCGAGGCGCGTCTCCAGAAAGCGCTGGTCATGCTGCTGCGCGGCCGCACGAGCTTCGTTGTCGCGCATCGCCTGAGCACAATTCGCCATGCGGATCTCGTGCTCGTGCTCGACCAAGGTCGCGTGATCGAGCGGGGCACGCACGCGGAATTGCTGGCGCGTCGCGGACATTACGCGGCGCTTTATCAGCAATTCGTGCAGATGGACGACGGAACTTGAGCCGGTGTTTCCCTCGTAAATCTTCATTTTCTCGCGAGATTTTCCTCGGAAGTCGTCCCTTTCTCCCTCTAGAACAGCGCTGTTCTCACAGGAACACTCCCAAAAAAAACATCACTATGGCTAAAAAAACAGCTCGTAAACCTAACGCTGCGTTCATGAAACCGGTTCAGCCTGACGCCGCTCTCAGCGGTATCGTTGGCTCGGCCCCCCTCCCCCGCACGGAGCTCACCAAGAAGCTCTGGGCTTACATCAAGAAAAACGGCCTGCAGGACAAGAAGGTCCGCACGCAGATCAACGCTGACGACAAGCTCAAGGTTGTCTTCGGTGGCAAGGGCAAGGTCAGCATGTTCGAGATGACGAAGCTCGTCTCGGGTCACGTCAAATAAGACTCCCTCCAGTCTACTTTCCAAACCGCCGCGAGAATTCGCGGCGGTTTTTTTGCGCCCGTCCCGCCGTCCGACCTTTCGTCACATTCTCATCCCAACGAAACCGGTTTCCTCCTCTGATCGCGGCGAACCCGCAGTTTCTTTCTCCCCATGAAAATCATCCCCGTCCTGCTCCTCGCCTGCGCCGCCACCGCACTCGTTGCCAAGCCTCCCGCCGACACGCAGGCGAAGCTGGATGCGTGGAACAAAGATCAGCCGGGCGGCATCGCTCTCGCGTGGATCGACACCGACGGCACCGCTTTTTTTTCCGTGGGAAAATTTTCCGGCGACGATGCGCGACCCATCACGCCCGACACGCAGTTCGAGATCGGCTCCGTCACCAAGGTCTTCACCGCGCTCCTGCTCGCGGAAAGCGAGCGCCTGGGGAAAGTCAGCCGCCACGATCCGGCCGCGAAATATCTGCTCCCCGCCGATGACTCCGCCCAGGCGGCGCTGGCGAAAATCACCTTGCTCTCGCTGACCACGCACAGCTCGGGCCTGCCGCGACTGCCGGCGAACATCGGGCCCGATCCCGACGGGAACCCGGATCCCTACGCCGCCTACGATTACGACGCGCTTGTCACGGGCCTTCGTTTCCACGGGCCCATGGCAACGCCAGGCCGGTCGGTGGCGTACTCAAATTTTGGCGTCGCGGTTCTCGGCGAGGCGCTCGGTGCAGCCTGGGGCACCAGCTACGCTGAAGCATTGCACCAGCATGTGCTCACCCCGCTCGGCATGAAGTCCACTTCGCTCGGGCTGGCCGATGCGCCACCTCCCGCCGAGCTGGCCCCCGCCCACGTCAATGGTTCCCGAATTCCAAACTGGACCTTCCGCGCCTTCGCACCCGCGGGGGCGTTGCGGAGTTCGGCCCGCGACATGGCTCTTTTCCTCGCGGCGTGTCTCGGTGGAGAAAAGTCCCCGCTGCGCCCCTCGCTGGACGCCACGTTCCAGCGCCAACTTGCCGCGCCTGATCTGGGAGGAGGAATCGGTCTGGGCTGGATGCTGATCGACGATCCCGAACACCCGCTGATTTCGCACGGAGGGGCGACCGCGGGCAGCCGTGCGTTTGTGGTGTTCGATCCAAAAGCCGGCGTCGGCCTCGCCGTTCTCTCCAACCAGCAGAAAGCCCAGGAAGGACTCGCGTTTGGTTTCCTCGGACGGAAACCGCCCCGCGCGCAAATTTCTCCGGTGAAAAACGCGTCCGACTACACCGGCCGTTATCCGGTCATGCCGTCGTTCGCGATGGATGTCACCGCACGCGGCGAAGCGCTTTTCGTGCAGGCAACCGGGCAGCCCCGGCTGGCTCTGCGTGAAGTTTCACCCGACCGTTTTTCCATCGTCGGTGTGCCCGCCGAAATTTCCTTCGAACGGGATGCCGATAAAAAAATCGTCGCCCTCACTTTGCACCAAAACGGCATGGACCAGCGCGCGCCCCGCGGTGAGCTGCCGCCGCCGCCCCAGGAAGTGACGTTGTCGTCGGAGGTGCTCGCGGGCTACGCGGGAAAATACGCGCTCGTGCCCGGCTTCGATCTTACCGTGACCGTGGAAGAGGCGGCGGTGTTTGTTCAAGCCACCGGCCAGCCGCGAGGTCAGATCTTTGCTTCCGCCAAGGACGAGTTTTTCGCCAAGGTCGTCCCGGCTTCCTTCACCTTCGAACGCGACGCGAACGGCAAGGTCATCGCGCTCGTCCTCCATCAAGGCGGCCGCGATCAGCGCGCGAAGAAGACCGAATAAGGGGCGGCCCAGAAACGCGGAATGCGTTCGTCACTGTAGGAGCGGCTTTACGCCGCGACCGATTGCGGTTCGTCCGTAATTCCCATCGCGGCGTAAAGCCGCTCCTACAGTTTGAGGCTTCCTATTTCTCCAGCGCGGCGGCGATCTGCTTGCAGGAAATTTTCAGGATCTGGAGGCGCGCGTGCCGCTTGTTGTTGGCGGGCACGAGATGCCACGGCGCGCGGCGGGTATCGGTCAGCGCGAGCATGTCGCCCACCGCGATTTCGTAGGCGCGCCATTTGCGGCGGTTGCGCCAGTCCTCGGTGTTGATCTTGTGCTGCTTGTAGTCGGTGGTTTCGCGATCACGGAAACGGCGCAACTGTTCGTCCTTGCTGATCTGGAGCCAGAATTTCAGCACGATCACACCGTGGGCGGAAAGCTGGGCCTCGAAATCGTTCAGCTCGGAATAGGCGCGGCGCCATTCGTCGTCGCGTGCGAATCCTTCGAGACGCTCGACAAGCACGCGGCCGTACCATGAACGGTCGTAGATCGTGACGAGGCCGGCGCGCGGGAGCTGCCGCCAGAAGCGCCAGAGGTAGTGATGCGCTTTTTCCTCGTCCGTCGGCTTCGAAATCGGAATCACGCGGCAGTCGCGGGCATCGAGGGCACTGGTGAGCCGGCGGATCGCGCCACCTTTTCCGGCGGCATCCCAGCCTTCGAAGACCCACACGATCGAGCGGCCCTGGGCCCCGGCTGCGCGCACCGCACGGTTGAGGCGGCCGAGCCACTTGTCGCGTTTCGCCTCGTAGGTTTCCTCGGTCAGGCGCTGGTCGAGCGGTAGCGTGACGAGCCGGCGCAGGCCGTCGGAACGCAGCGACGCCACGCGCGCCCGTTTTTCCGGACGGGAAGATTTCCCATGCGTCCGCAAATGGGCCCGGAACCGCGCAAGCAGGTAGTCGCCGACGGCGACGTTGCGGGCGCGCGAGTCGGTGGCGTCGATCACATGCCAGGGCGCCCCGTTTTTGTGGGTGATCCGCCGCAGCCGTTCGGAAAGCTGCGCGAAGTGTTCGTAGCCGCGGTGGTGTTTCCAGTCGTTGGGTGTCACGCGCCACGCGGTGTCGGGATCGCCTTCCAATTCGCGGAGACGCGCACCCTGCGCGTCCTTCGCCAGATGCAGCCAGACCTTGACGATCAAGGCTCCGTCGGCGCTCAGCAGCCCCTCGAAATGCGCGATGCGGCGCAGCGTGTGCTCGAAGTGGATCAGCTCCGCCGGGCTGCGCGGGTCCTCCCGCAGCGCCTCCGAGTACCAGGAGCCGGCATAGATCGCCATGCGCCCGCGCGGCGGCAGACACCGCCAGTAACGCCACATCGGCGGCCGCTCGCGTTCCTCGTCGGTCGGCTCGTGAAACGCGAAGGTCTCCACGCCGCGCGGATCGAGCCAGGCGTTGAGGATGTTCACCACCTCGCCCTTGCCGGAGGCTTCCTCGCCGCAGATCACGAGCATCACCGGAAACGGCGCCTGCTTCAGCGCAACCTGCATCTGAATCAGGCTGGCGCGGATTTCGCGCACGCGGGCCTCATACTCTTTTTTCGGCAGCCGGTGGGTCTCCGTCGTTTTCGCCATGCGCGAAAAGAAGTGCCCGGCGCCCGGGGCGTTGTCGAGTCAGGCGCGGGGAAGAAAGTTACGAACCGGTGACGCTCAAAGCCCGGATCGCAACCGGCGAAACATCGCCGTCACTGTTTTCGCACCCCGGGAGCAGCGGCGGCCGGCGCAGCGCGCGGCGGCTGGACCATGAAAATCGTGCTGTTGATGTTTCGCGAGGCCGCCGGCGCGTCCTTGGCATTGGTCGAAAACGCGGTGCCGTTTTTCAGCATGCCGATCCATTGGGAACGCTGCGCGTAGGCCTGCGCGCCGTCGGGGCCGAGCGTTCCTTGCAGCTCGCTTTGCGCGCGCGCCGCCAGGGCCTGGAGCTGATTCCGGCGCTCTTCGTTGGAAAGGGAGGCGTTGGCGTTGATCTGCATCGATTGCGCGGCGTAGGTCTCGCGCGACGCCAGAACGACATCCGTGGTGCCGGCCGGCAGGTTCAGGCGCCGGGCGAGGGAACCGACGGTCCGGTAGTCGTCGTCGTTGGCGCGCTGCAGCGCCGCGAGCTGTTCCGGATTCAGCGAAGCGCGAATATCCTCCTGCAGTTTTTGCTCCGCCTCCCGTCGTGCGCGCTGCATTTCCGGCGACGGCGGGCCGCCGGCGTTCATTTCCGCATTGGAAAACTGATCGTCGAAGGCTTTCTGCAGCGCAAAAATCCGCCGGTATTCCTCCTCGCTCTGGATCGCGTCGCCATAGCGCGACCGGACGTTGTTCGCCGTCTGCGAGACGTGGAGTTCGTACTGTTCCCGCTGCTCGGGCGAGAGCGCGGCGATAATATCGCGCTCCTTCTCGAGCCGGAGCAGCCGGAGTTTTTCCCGGTCGGAGGGAAGCTGGATCCCTTCCTGGTCCATGTACGCCTGCGACTGCATTTCGGAGTAATCCTGCTCGATCTGGCGCAACTGCTCCCGTTTCGCCGCGGGAAGAAAAGAGTACTGGGAATCGCGTCCGCCCAACGCCGAATCGAGGTCTTCCCCGACCGCGGAGCGCAGGGTCTCGAAGAAGTCGCGCTGGACTTTGTTCAGCTCCATCCGCTGCTCCCTCGTCATCTGGTCGGGCCGGAATCCCTGACGCCGCCAGTATTTCCCATCCGTCGCGGGGGCCGGCCGCAACTCGCGCATCCGGGCCTGCATCTTGTCCAGCGCTCTTCCAATCGCGAGGGCACGCGCCACGTCCGCGGGCACACCCGCCGCCGCGAGGGCGTTGCTATCGCCCGACTCGAGCGCGGCCTGAAGCGCCGCGACGTCGGTGTTTCCATTCGATGCGGCCGGACGGGAGGCAACGCTGCTGCCCGCCGCGGCGGGAGCCGCGCTGTCCGCCGTCGAGGGCCGGCGGAAAACCATCGCAGCCAGCGCGAGGTTCGCGATCAGCGAGACAACCAGGAGAAGAGGTGTGGCTTTCATGGGGCGAACGGAGGGAAAGACGGTGAATTTTCAGCAGCGCCTCGTGCCAAGACGCCGTGTTTCCCGAAACGTTTCGGCCGCGTGTCGGCGGGTGCGAACAAACCCGCGGCCAATCCTATTGACGGAAGATCATGCCTGGGGCGGCACCGGCAGGCGGCGCGGCATTCGTGCGCGGCTGGAGATTTTGCAGCCAGTAACCGCCGTATTGCTTGTAAACATCGAGTCCCCGCTGCCCGAGCGTGCCAGTGAGCTTGGCGGTGGCTTCCTGCGAGAGCGCCGCGAGCTGCTCGTTGCGGGCGGCGGGCGGCACCTTGGGATCCGAGTAGATCGCCTTCATCCGCTGCTCCATGTCTTTTTGGACATTCCACACCTCGGTCGCCGCCTCCTTGGGAAGGTCCAGGCGGCTCACGACATTGTAGATCTGGCGATAGTTGCCGTCGGAGGCGCGCTCGTACTCCGCACCGCGTTCCGGCCCGAGGGCGGCCGCGATTTGCGCGGTGAGCTGCTTTTGCGCCTCGGTCCGCTGGCGCATGGTTTCCTGCGAGGGCGCACCGTCGGCAGCCATCAAACGGTACTGCTCATCGAACGCGCGCTGGAGGGGGAAGATGGTGCGGAATTCCTGCTCGTTGGGGCCAAACGCGGAGAGCTGATAGCGCATGGTGTTGGCCGTGTTGCTGGACCGGAGTTCGTAATCCTCGAATTCCTGCGGCGACATGAGCTGCTGCATGTCGGCGCGCTGCTCCTTTTCCAGAAGGGCCAGCTTCGCGCGGTCTTCCGGCGAGATGGTGATCGGACCGCCGCCGCCGCCCAGGCCGGCCGCGTTGTAGATCTCGCTCCGCAACTCGCCATAGTCCTGTTGAACCTTCCGGAGCTGATCGACTTTTTCCGCGGGCAAATCCCCGAACTGGCGCCGCAGGTAGGCGGCATACATCGGGTCATCGTTTTGCGGCGAATTCGTGCCGAGCAGCTCTTTCATCAACTTGGCCTGCTCGCGCGAAAGTTCGCGGAGCGCCGCAAGGGTCTTGGGATCGTTCGGCTTTTCCGCCTGCCAGAAAGGGAGCGACGTTTTGGCGGGCGTCAGCGCCTTGCGGCGCGCGGCAAAATCCTCGTTCACCATCGAGGCAACGATCGCGCGGACGATCGACGGCGGAAAACCCTGCGCCCGCAGCCGCTCGACCAGCGCGGCATGATCCCCCGCCGCGAGGCCTTCCCACAGCTTCGGGTTTACGTCCGCGACATTGATTTTCCCGGGCTCGCTGGCGGTGGCGGCAGCGGCAGCCGCGGTCGCACCGTCGGCCGCGGCGACTTCCCCGGCGGCGCGATCGGCAGATGACGGCGGCGGCGAAACGATCAGCGCGACCAGCGCGAGATTGCCGACCAGCGAAACAATCAGAAGCACGTTGGAAATTTTCATGGGAGGTCCGGTTTAAAACGCGCGGTTACCTGGGCAGGGGCTGACCCGCGGGCGCGACGCCCGGCGCTCCGGGATTGTTTCCCCCGGGACCACCCTGTCTCGGCAGGAGCCGGGTGCGGGTCGCACCGGTTTCCGAAAACGTCACCGCTGCGCCGCGTTCGAGGCCCGAGAGCCAGCGGTCCGCAATCTTGATGTAGCTCGCGCCCGCCTCGGGCCCGAGCGCGGCGTTGATCTGCACGCGCGCGCTGTCCGCGAGGCTTTTGAGCGCGGCGCGCTTCTGGTCCACCGTCAGCGTGGTGTCGGTGAAAATCCGGCCGGACTCCTTCGAGACGCTGTCCCGCAAATTGAAGGCCTGGATCGCCGCGCTGTCGGGCAGGCTCGCCTGCTGGGCAACCCGGTTAAGCTGCTGAAACTCGCGGTCCGAGGCGCGGAGATAATCCGCGTAACGCTGTTCGCCGAGCGCGGCCTTGATCTGCGCGTAGGTTTGCTTCTGGGCTTCCTCGCGCTCGCGCATCAGCTCCGGAGTGAAGGCGCCACCGGCGTTTTGATAGCTGTATTTCTCGTCGAAGGCCGCCTGCGCGGCGTAGATCGCACGGAACTCCGACTCGCTGGCGTTGAGCGTGCCGAGCGCGCGACGGAGTTGCGCGGTGGTGTTCGACGTCCGCATCAAATAATCCTCGAGCTCCGCCGGGGAAAGCATCTGGGCGAGGTCGGCGCGTTTTTCCTGCTCGAGCAGCGCCAGCTTCTCCCGGTCCTCGGGCAGCATGATGCCGCGCGACGCGAGGTTCACCTCGTTGCGGAGCTCGCTGTAGTCCTCGTCGATCCGCTGCAGGAGCTCGATCTTGTCGCGCGACAGGTCGCCGTAGCGGCGGCGCTGATTTTCGTTCACGACGCCGTCGGCCTGCTCGGGATTTTCCCCGACGATCTCCTTGACGAGCGCGGTCTGTTCCCGGCTCAGCTGGCGCATGGCGGAATAAACCTTCGGGTCGAAGGTGCCGCCGTAACCCTGCTCCGTCTTCCAAAAAGGCCGGTCCTCGGCTTGTGGCATCAGCGCGGCGCGGCGCGCCTTGAAGCTTTCGTTGATCTGCGTGGAGATGATGCTGCGCACCACCGAGTGCGGAAAACCCGCCGCCCGCAACCGCGCCGCCAGCGCGTGCAAATCGCCCTGGTTGAGCTGCGCCCAGGTCCTGCCCGCGGCGGCCTTGCTCATCGCATCCGCCTTGGCGGCGCCGCCGGTTGCCTGGCGCGTTGCCGGGCTGGTGGTGTCGCCGCCACCCGATGCTGCCGCCGTCCCCGCCCCGGCGATTCCCGGGGCCGGTTCGGCGGCGGGACGCGACACGTAATAGGCAAAAAGCGCGGCATTCACCGCGAGCGAACCGCCGACGAGCAAGGGGGTAAGTTTCATGAGGAACAGAAAACCGAAACAGGAGACCGAGCGTTTTCCTGGAACCGGTTTTACGACGCGAGAAGGAACGCAAGGTTTCCCTTTATTTGCGCGTTGTTTTGTGGTGGCGGCGGAAGGGCAACGCGCCACGTTGCTCGGGCCTTTCCGAACCATGACCGCCCGTCCCGACAACCTGCACCGGCGGGCCCTGCTCATGTTGGTGCTGGCAACCGCGTTTTGGGGCCTGAGTTTTCCGGTCATCAAGGCGCTGGTGCTGGTGCAGGAGCGGTTGCTCCCGGGCGTCAGCACGTGGTTTGCGACGCTCTATCTCCTCGCGCCGCGGTTCGCCCTCGCCCTGGTCGTGCTGCTGGTCGTGCAGGCGCGCGATTTCTGGAAGGTGACGCGCGGGGAAATGAAACAAGGCGTCGTCATCGGCCTGTTCTCGACCGTGGGAATGCTTTTTCAAAACGATGGGCTGCAATTCACCGCCGCCTCGACCTCCGCGTTTCTCACCCAGTTCTACGCCATCGTCATTCCGGTCTATCTCGCGCTGCGCTCGCGAACCACCCCCGGGGCCAGAGTCTGGGTGAGCTGCGCGCTCGTGCTCGCCGGCGTGGCCATCCTGGGGAATTTCAACTGGCGCACCCTCCACTTCGGCCGCGGGGAATGGGAGACGCTGGTCGCCTCGACGTTTTTCGTGGGGCAGATCCTGTGGCTGGAAAAACCCGAATTCGCGGCCAACCGCCCCGCCAAGCTCACGCTCGTGATGTTTGCGACCCAGGCGTTGCTCTTCACCATCCCGGCCATCGTGGTCGCTCCTGATTCCCACACCCTGCTCGCGCCCTGGACCTCGCCTGCCTGGCTCGGCCTCACCGCGGCGCTCACCGTGGTCTGCACGCTGGGCTCCTATCTCCTGATGAACGCCTGGCAGCCGAAGATCACCGCCACCGAGGCCGGGCTGATCTATTGCGCCGAGCCGATTTTCGGCTCGGTGATGGCGCTGTTTCTCCCGGCGATTTTTTCGCGCTGGGCTGAAATCAGCTACGCCAACGAAACCACCACCTGGACGCTCCTCGCCGGCGGTTTTCTCATCACCCTGGCGAACGTGCTCATCCAGGTGAAACCGCCGCCAAAGCCCAAGCCGGAGCCGGCACGGTAACAAAAGCCACCGAGGAAAACCGGCGACGTATGGCGCAAACAAGCCGTGAGGTTGTGACGGGTGACTTGTGAGATGTGACGAGCGATGAAAGCACGGAAGTTCGAAAATCCCAAAGCGGAAGGATATCGCGACCTGGTCGTCTGGCAGAAGGGCATCGCTCTCGCCAAGCTGATTTACACGATCACCAAAGCATTCCCTTCGGAGGAAAAATTGGACTCATCTCGCAAATGCGCCGAGCCGCTGTTTCGATTTCGTCGAACATCGCGGAGGGCCAGGCCCGGCACACCACGGGTGAGTTCATCTTGTTCCTTTCCCATGCTGAGGGCTCCGTGGCTGAACTCGACACGCAGCTTCACCTCGCCGTCGAACTTGGATTCACCAGTGAGCATCAATCAACCGGTTGCTTGGAACTGCTGGGCGACTTGCGCCGCATGCTCAACGGCCTCCGTCGAAAACTCGCTTCCTCCAGCTAGGGGCCGGCTCGTCACACGTCACAAGCCACACGTCACAAATCAGTCTCGATCAAAACCAGGAAGTTCGTCGCCGACTAGGGACGAGTGGTAGCGGTGAAATGGCCGTGGCGCAGGAAGGCGCTCACTTGTTTGAGCGTCTCGCCGCGCCAGGGAAGCATCGTGTGCGAGCGGTGCAGCACGAGGAAGTCGCTCATGCCTTCGAGCCGCGTGTTTGCCACGGCCACCGCGCCGTCGTTCGGCTCCCGCAGCCACGCCGAGAAAAGGGGGTTGATCGAATAATCGCCGGCAATCACCCCCAGCTCCGCCGCTCCCGCCGGCCACGGACCGAGCGAGCGCGGGACGGAGTTCTCGCCGGTGCCGAGCCGGAGGCCGTTTTCCCCGAGGAACCAGCGGTAGGGCGCAAAATTTTTCATCCGGTCCGCCACCGCGCTGCCCAGGTTCGGCGGCGCGAGCATCACAACGCGCCGCAGGTTCGCGGGCACGCCGCACTCGCGAAGCCACATCCGGATCACAATGCCACCCATCGAATGCGAAACGAAATACAACGGGCCCTCCCCGACCCCGCGTTCCCGCATTTTGGCCGGCAGCCACTCGCGGCCGATTTTTTCGATCGGCATCGTCCGCGAGGGATAGGTCAGATTCACCACGCGGTAACCGTCGCGTTCGAGCGCGCGCTCCAGCCGGCACAGGGTCCAGCTCCGCAATCCGATTCCATGGAGCAGCACGACCGTGCCGGGCTCAGTCGCCACGCCGGCCGGCGCCGCACCCCAGGCCGCCAGCACCGGACCGAAGAAAAACGCGACCCACCAAAAACGCTTCATGGGAAGCTGCGACACCGGAAGTTTCATGCGGTTGCCTTTTCAGCACGAAGTGACGCAACCGCACGCAGCGTCACCGCCGTCAGGACGACCGCTCCGCCCACCAACGCGATCGGGGCCGGCCGCTCGCCGAGCGCGAGCAACACCCAAAGCGGGTTCAGGATGGGCTCGATCACCGGAATCAACACCGCCTCGAGCGCGGTCACGTGCCGCAGCGCGCGCGCATAGAGCCAGTAGGAAATTCCCAATTGCACGACCCCGAGCAACCCCAGCGCCCACCAGCCCGCCGGCGAAAGCATCGGCGCGTGGACCAGCCAGGGCAGCCCGACGATGAACGCGATCACGTTGCCGAGGATGATCGACTCCACGGGCGAGCCGTCCTTCTGGCGCCGCAACGCCACCGTCATCGCCGCGAAAAAAACCCCGCTTGCGATCGCGATGGAGTTTCCCAGGGCGTGACGGAGTTCGAGCGAATCCGCGAAGAAGAGCGTCATCCCTCCCAGCACCGCGACAATCGTCGCCCAGTCGGCGCGCGTGGCGCGTTCACCGAGAAACCACGCGCCAAACAGCGCGACCCACACCGGCGCGGTGTACTGGAGCAGGATCGCGTTGGCCGCAGTGGTGAGCTTCGTGGCGGTGCAAAACGAAATCGTGCACGCCGCGTAGGCGATCGCACCGATCAGCTGCGGACGGGAAAAACTGAATTTCAAACCGCGGGTCGTCGCCACGAGAAACAAGGCGGCGATCAGCCCGCGTCCGCCCGCGACAGCCAGCGGATGCCACGTGACCGCCTTGATCAGCAATCCCCCCAGGCTCCAGCAAAGCGCCGCGAGCACGAGCAGCCCGACGGCGCGGCGATGTGGAGACGATGGCACGGGACGAATCTCGCGGCCTCCGCACTCCCGCGCACGCCGAAAAACGGGGCGATGTAGCCGCTTGTCATCGCAAGGTGCACGAAGGGCGCCGTGGCCGCCGACGCAAAGCAGGCGTTACGATCCCGCTGATTGCTTCGTCGTCCCCGAGCGGGACTCCTCGCAATGACAAACGATACGGCGACCCGAAACCGGGACGGAGCGGTCCATTTCAGATTTGCGGCCGCCCTCGCCGCGCGCACGCTGCGCCCCATGAAACGTTTCTGGCTCGCGCTGATGCTGGCAGTCACGACCGGAGCGGCCGCCGCCGACGCGCCGGCGAAAAAATTCGGTGCGCTGGCGATCGGTGACGCGGTCCCTGACTTCAAGCTGGTCGATGAGAAGGGCGTGGAAGGAAAGTTTTCCGGCCGCGAAACGAACGCCGTTGTCCTGTGCATCACCGGAGCGAACCGCGGGCCGAACGAGGCGCTCGAAAAGATCTTTCTCACGACGGCCGGCAAAGGCGTGGCCGTCGTCACGATCTGCGCCGGCGCCACCCGGGAGGAATTTGACGCCTGGCGAACGAAGCACCGCGGCAGCGTAACCTTCCCCCTCGCGTGGGATCCCGCGGGGAAAAACCGCGCCGAGGGCATCGCGCAAAAAATCTTCGGCGTCGGATCGCTGCCCGTGACGGTGGTGATCGATCGCGCGGGCAAGCTCGCCGGCGGTTTTGTCGGCTTCGGGCCGCAGACGCCCGTCCTCTTGTCCACGTACCTCCGCGAAGCCGGCGTCGCGATGCCGGAAGACCCCAAACCGGCGACGCCCGCGCCGCCTCCCGAGCGCGAGAGCCCCACACTCAAGCCCGGCACGACCGCGCCGGATTTCACCACGCTCGATCCCGCCGGCAAACCCGTGAAGCTTTCGGATTTTGCGGGAAAGATTGTCGTGCTCGATTTCTGGGCGACGTGGTGCGGGCCGTGCATCGCCTCCCTCCCGCACACGCAGCAAGTCGCTGCCGCGACCAAGGCGCAGGGCGTCGTCGTGCTCGCCGCGTGCACGAGCGACACGCGCGCCCGTTTCGACGCGTGGATGAAGGACAATGCGGCCAAGTATCCCGACGTCATTTTCACCAACGATCCCAACGGCCGCGACACCCCCGCCACCTTCGCCGACCGCGCCTCCGCCAAGCTTTACGGCGTGAACGGCATTCCCGCGCAGTTTGTCATCGATCGGGAGGGCCTTGTGTCCGCTTTGATCGAGGGCTACGGCGAAGGCGACCACCGCCTCGAAGAGTCCCTCGCAAAGCTGGGCGTGACCCCGTAGCGGCGTGCCGCCTGCGCCGCGTTGAAGCGTTGCGCTCTTCCATTCCAAGGTTTTCGTGTGCGGCATGAAACACCGCTCGCTTCGCCGCCGCGGTCTGGTCGCGTTCACGCTGCTGGCCCTCTATACCGTCACAGGATTTTTCATCCTGCCGCCCATCGTGCGGTCGCAACTGGAAAAACGCCTCTCGGCGGAACTGGGACGGCGCGTGACCGTGGAGAAGCTTCGCCTCAACCCCTTCACCCTGTCGGTCACGGTGGAGAATTTCGCGATTCGCGAACAGGACGGGACGACTTTGTTTCTCGGCTGGCAGCAGCTCTACGCGAACTTCGGTGCGTGGGCCTCGCTGCGGCGCGAATGGGTGCTCAGCGAAGTCGTCCTCCAGGGATTCGAAGCCCAAGGGCGCGTTCATGCCGACCACTCGCTGAACATATCCGACTTGCTGGCGAAATTTGCGCCACCCGCGAATGCGGCGGTTGCCGCGACTGCTCCAGCCACCGCCGCGAAACCCGGGCGGCCCGTCCGCGTCGGCCATCTGCACGTTTCCGGCGCCCGCATCGAGCTGGCCGATCTTTCACGCAGCCGGCCTTTCACGACGACGATCGGCCCGATGACGTTTGACCTGTCCGAGTTTCGCACCGTGAGCGAACGTGGCGCGCCCTACCGTTTCGCGGCGGTGACCGAGGCGGGCGAAAAACTCGCGTGGTCGGGAACGCTGCGCGCCGACCCGTTCCAATCCGTGGGCGAGCTCGTCCTCGAGGATATTCTGCTTTCGAAATACGCCGCTTTCTACGCGGACCTGATGCAGGCGGAAATCACGACGGGGAAACTGTCGATGCGTGCGCGCTACACGGTTGACCTCACCGCCGGACGAAAGGCGCTGCTGCTGCAGGAGGGCGCGGTCCAGTTGCGCGGCCTGTCCGTGCGCGAACGGGGTTCGGAGCAGACGGCACTGGAACTGCCCTCGCTCGATGTCGCGGGCGTGGAAATCGACGCGCTCGAGCAGAAAGCATCCATTGCGTCCGTCACACTCGCCGGCGGCCACGTGCGGGCACGCCGCGAAAAAGACGGATCGGTGAACTTGCTGAAAATGCTGACGCCGGCTCCCGCGAAAGCTCCGTCCGCAGCCGCGGCGGCCGTTTCTTCGTCCACGGCGCCGGCGGCGACCGCTCCCGCGAAAACGCCCGACGCCTATCTCGGAGAATTGGTGGTCAAAGATTTTCAGGTCGAGATCGCGGACCTCGCCGCTCCGCGCCCGACGCAGCTCGCGTTGCGGGGACTTCAGTTCTCGCTGAAAGATTTCACCCTCTCCGTGGACGTCCCGATGCCGGTGCAGCTCGCGTTCAACTGGGCGCCACAAGGCACGGTGCGACTCGCCGGCACGGTCGGGCTCGCACCCGTAAAGGCCAGCCTCAAGGGCGACATCGCGGGTTTCGAAATTCTTCCGCTCAGCCCCTATCTCGAGCAGTTCATGAACGCGCGTCTCACCCAGGGGACCGTGAGCGCGACCTTCGCCGCCCTCGCTTCGCTGCCTCCCGGAAAACCGCTGGAGGCCAATGTCACCGCCGATGTCACCGTGGAAAAGCTCGGGCTCGTCGACGGCGCGCAAAACGCAGAGCTCGCGGGTTTCAGCCGGCTCACGCTGCGCGGTTTGCAGGCCGCCACGACTCCCGCCCTCAAACTCGCCCTCGATGAAATCGACGTGGCGGGTCCTTACGCGCGCATCATGGTCAACGCCGACAAGACCTTGAATCTCGCGACCGTCGCCAAGCCGGCGGCGGCCCCCACCGGTGGCGAGCCGGCGTCTGCACCCGCATCCCGTTCCTCACCGACATCATCAACTCCCGCCGCGGCGGCGCCGGTGATCGAGATCGGGAAAATTTCGATCAGCGAAGGGGATTTTCGTTTTACCGACCGGTCGCTCACGCCGGCGGTCAGCATGGCCGTCGCGCAGTTCGGTGGGACCATCTCCGGACTTTCCTCGACGAACCCCACCAAGGCCGACGTCGACTTGAAGGCGTCCGTCGACGGTGTCGGCCCGGTCGCCATCACCGGCAAGCTGGATCCGCTCGGCGAAAAAACCTCCGTCGACCTGAGGATCGCTGTGCAGAACATGGATCTCCAGCCGCTCAGCCCGTACAGCGCGAAGTATGCGGGCTACGAGCTGGCGCGCGGCAAGTTGCTCCTCGATGTGAAGCTGCTGGTGGACGGAAAGAAAATCGACGCAACGAATGTGGTCACGTTAAACCAGTTCACCTTCGGAAACCCGGCCAACAGTCCCGAAGCGACCAAGCTGCCCGTGCGGCTCGGCGTCGCGCTGCTCAAGGACATGGACGGCAAGATCGTGATCGACGTGCCGGTGCAGGGAAACACGGACGACCCCAGTTTCCGCGTGGGCCGAGTGGTGCTGCGCGTGATCGTGAACCTGCTGACGAAGGCCGCGGTCTCGCCGTTTTCGCTGCTGGGAGCGGCGTTCGGTGGCGGCGGCGATGAACTCGCCTTCCAGGAATTCGAGCCGGGACTGGCCGCGTTGCAGGAGGCGGAAATCAAAAAACTGGAAACGATGACCAAGGCGCTCACGAACCGGCCCGGTCTCAGTCTGGACATCGAAGGCAGCTACGATCCGGCGGCGGACGCACATGCCTTGAAGTATTTCAAATTCGACGAGCGCGTGCGCCGTGCCGTCTGGGAGAAAAAGCGCGCCGCGAATCCGAACATCCCTCCACCCTCCGAACTCGCCATCAGTCCGGAGGAGGCGCTCGTTGCGCTCCGGCAACTTTTCGACGCCGCCTTTCCGCCGGGCACCGAATTCGGCGCGCCTTTGGCAAAAGCGCCGGTGGTCGTCGCTCCGCCCGCGCCGCCGAAAAAGGGATTTGTCCGGCGCACGATCGACACGATCACCTTCCGGAGGAAGCGGACCGAACCCGCTCCGGCACCGCCGCCGTCGGTCGCGGCACCCGCTTCTTCTTCGGCGCTGCCTGGTTTTTCGCCGGAAGAAATGGCCGGGCGCCTCGCGGAAACCATGGTCGTGGACGACAACGATCTTCGCGCGCTCGCGCAGGAACGGGCGCAGGCCGTGCGGACCTATTTCACCGACGTGGGAAAAATCGCGCCCGACCGGCTCTTCCTCAGCAAGGAACAGAACGACGCCACGAAAGCCGGGAAGGGCCCCCGCGTGTTCCTCCACCTGCAATGACGCGGGCCCTGATTTCTCGCCCCACCGCCGGACCGTCCTGAGCAAAGTGTCATCTAATAGATGACACTTTTCCTGATTTCTCCCCGGAGAATCGAAACCGGGTTTGTCATCTAATAGACGACAAACCCTCCGGGCGCCGGCGAGGCCGTGGGTGGCGTCCCGGACGGCAGATGCCTTTTCCTTCTGCCTTCTGCCTTTCGCCTTCTGCCTTTCGCCTGTCACGTTTGCCTGTCGTCTGTCTGTCGGGTCGTCGCCTGTGCCTGTCCCGCGGCGCTTCAGCCCTCGGCTGGAAGTCGATGGGAGAGCGTGGCGCCAATCGCGAAGCTGCGGCGACCAGAGGACGCCGCTCTAGCGGCCTGTGACTGCTTGCGTTTCCCCACTGCGCAGCGCGTCGAGCACGGTGCCGGGGGTGAGCAGTTCGGGCAGGATGACCGGCTCTTCCCTGCCGGGAAACCAGATCACGTTAAACGGCACGGCGCTGCGGTTGTATTTCGCGAGCTCGGCCGTGATGCGCGGGTCTTTCTTCGTCCAGTCGGCGCGCAACGTGGCGATTTTTTTGTCGGCAAAGGTCTTCAGCACCTCGTCGGAATGAAACACGATTTTCTTGTTCGTCTGACACGTCGCACACCAGAGCGCCGTGAAATCCACATAGACGATCCGTCCGTCGGCGCGGAGTTTTTCCACCGCTTCCGGGCTCCACGGCTCCCAGGCGATGGCCGATGCGCGCGGCCAGCCGGCCCAGGCGCCCAAGCAGACAAGAACAACCAGGCCGATCACGCCGAACCGTCGCCGTCCTTCCGAAGCGCCCGGCGCCGTCCAGCGGCCATAGACCCATACGGCCATCGCGATCAGCACCAAACCGATGATCGCCATCAAGGCGTCGTCGCCCACCTGGGCCGTCAGCACCCACACGAGTGCGCCGACGGTTGCATAGAGCGGAAACGACATGAACTGCTTGAACGTTTCCATCCATGCACCGGGCCGCGGCAGCATTTTCACCGCGGCGGGGAAAATCGAGAGCAGCAGGTACGGCATCGAGAGCCCGAGCGCGATCGCCGTGAAAATAATGAACGACTCGCCCGTGGGCACGGCGAGCGCGGCTCCCAGCGCCGGAGCGAGAAACGGCGCGCTGCAGGGGGTTGCCACGACGGTTGCCAACACCCCGGTGAAAAACGATCCGAGCAGCCCGGACTTCATCTGAAGATTCGATCCCACGCCTGTCGCGCTGAGTCCGAATTCGAACACTCCGCTCATGCTCATCGCGAACACCAGCATCACCGCCGCGAGCGCGAAGACGAAAACCGGCTCCTGCAGCTGGAAGCCCCAGCCCAGCTCGTGTCCCCCCGCGCGCAAAATCGCCAGCGCTCCGGCCAGCGACCAGAACGAGAGCAGCACGCCCAGCGTGAACACCAGCCCGTGCGCGATGACCTTGGCCCGTTCGTGTCCGGATTGGTTGACGAAACCGAGGATCTTGATCCCCAGCACGGGAAACACGCAGGGCATCAGGTTCAGCACGAGACCGCCCAGAAACGCGAGCGCCAGCGTGCCGAATAGTTTTCCAATCGGCGTTGCCACCGCCGCGGCCGCGACAAAAGGCGTCTCGATCCGAAGGCCGCGCAGCGTGCCGTCAGCCAGCCAGCCGTTCTTCGCAATGAGCACACCGAGAAGTTTCTTCGCATCCTTCGGCCCGTCGGGGGACACGGGCAGCGTCAGGACGAGTCCACCGCTCGCGTCAGCTTTTACTGTCTGCGGAAGTTCGTAGGCCACCAGGTTGTCGTCCGCGAAAAAATGCAGGTCCGCCGGAACGTGTCCGCCCGCTGCAACCGGAGTAACCGTGAGCCTGATGTTCTTTCCTGCCCGACTCGCGACCACCTTCCACGCCGCATCGGCGCGCGGAAGCCCGGCCACCGTGGCCGAAACTTTTCCACCCCACTGGGCGTCCGGGTTCGGCGCCTCAGCCGCCACGCGCAGCGAAAGCGCGACCGGCGCTTCGCCCGGCATGCAGACCTCCTCGCACATGAGCCATTGGGCCCTCGCCTTGAGCTCGATCGTCGTCCCCGGTTTCAAATCGGCCGGGGGCGTGATGCGAACCGGCAGAAAAGTTTCCCCCTCGTAACCGTTGCCAATCACCGTGCCGGTGCGGTCCTTCAGGACGACCGGCGCGGGCCACAGAATTTCACTCGCGGTAAACCCGGGAGGCAGCGCCCACTCCAGCGAACTCACCAGGCCGGTGCCGGGGTTCAGCCAGTACGTATGCCAGTGCGGATCGTGTTGCAGCCGCAACGCCACGTGAAACGGTTTCCCCGGCTGAATCGATTCGTCGGCGGCCACGAGCGAAGCCTGGACGTGGGACGCACCGCCCGCCTCCGCCGCAAGGGAGCGGACCGGGCACAAAACGCACACGGCAACGAAGAGGGCGAACAGCGAGCGGCAGCGAAGCGAAAGCATGGCGGGAAGAAAGGCGGTTTTGACCGGAGGTGCAAACGTGGAGGTTTATTCCTCGAGTCCGGGCGTCCATTGCCATCGCGAAATGTCCATCAAACCACCCCAAAAGGGTAACGCCGCCGTTACGGACCAAATCCAATCTTTCAACGCCATAGCCACGGAGAACACAGAGCCCAGACACCGAGGGCACAGAGATGCGAATGGATTGGTTGCTTTGGCTCGGTAAACCCTGCGTCGGAGCTCCGTGTTCCCTGCGACCCAATCCGGGTTGCCTCGGCGGGCATCGCTTGCACGCTGCGCCACGATGAAGACCCGCATTTTTGGAAAAACCGGCCGCGCCGTGAGCGAAGTGGGGCTGGGCACCTGGCAGCTCGGGGCGAACTGGGGCAATGTCACCGACGAGGTGGCGCTGGCGACCCTGCGCGCCGCGTACGAATCGGGCACGACGCTCCTCGACACCGCCGACGTCTATGGCGCCGGCCGCAGCGAGACGCTTATCGGAAAATTTCTGAAGGAAACGCGCGCTCCGCTCTATGTTGCCACCAAGCTCGGGCGTTTCACCCCGCCGGGCTGGCCGGGGAATTTCACTCGCGACGCGATCCGCACCCACACCGAAGCGTCGCTCCGCCGCCTGGGCGTGCCCGCGCTCGATCTCACCCAGCTGCACTGCGTGCCGCCCGAGGTCTTGGAACGCGGCGAAATCTTCGAGCACCTGCGTGAATTGAAACGCGAAGGGAAAATCCGCGATTTCGGCGCGAGCGTCGAATCGATGGACGAAGCCCGGGTCTGCCTGCGCCAGGAGGGGCTCGCCGCGCTCCAGATCATTTTTAATCTTTTCCGCCAGAAACCGGTTCACTCGCTCTTCACCGAGGCGAAGCAAAAGAATGTCGCCCTGCTCGTCCGGCTTCCCCTCGCGAGCGGGCTTCTCGGCGGGAAGATGACGAAAGCCACCACCTTCGCGCCCGACGACCACCGGACGTTCAACCGCGACGGCCAGAGTTTCAATGTCGGCGAAACCTTCGCAGGCCTGCCGTTCGAAAAAGGCGTGGCGCTCGCCGACGCGCTCAAGCCGCTGGTCCCGGCCGGTCTCTCGCTGCCGGACATGGCGCTGCGCTGGTGCCTGGATTTCGACGCCGTGACCACGATCATCCCCGGCGCCAAGAACCCGGAGCAGGCGCGAAACAACGCCAGGGCTTCGTCGCTCCCGCCGTTGAGCCCGACTCTCCACGCCCAACTCGCGGAATTCTACATGCGCGAGGTCGCCGCCCACATCCGCGGCCCGTACTGACTCCGGGCTGTAGGAGCGGCTTTACGCCGCGACCGTCGCCACGGTTCATCCCAAACCATCGCGGCGTAAAGCCGCTCCTGCAGCCCCGGCACCCGGCATGCCGGCACCGCAGGCTTGAGCAACGCGGTCTGACTCCCTTGAGTGCCGGCGATGCTCGTCCGTTTTACCAAACACGAACCCGCCGCCGCCGCAGATTCCATCACCTGCGTTTTCCCCGACGGGTCCACGACCAAGGCCTCGATGGCGAGGCAGGGCGTGCTGCCCCATGAGGCGTTTCACTTCGTCGTCGAGCGGACGCTGGGCTGGCACGACGGTTTCTTCGGCCACATCGCCCAGGGCGCCAGCGTGGAAAACGTCACGGCCAAGCTGCACGATCCGAAAATCGACCGCCTGAAAAACGTCCAGGCGCTGCAAAGCGAATCGCTCGTCGAGTGCCTGCAGTCCGAACAGTGGGGCGGCGCGGCGGATCCCGCGACCTTCGCCCACACGCTTATCCTCACCTGCCGCCGTCGCGGAATTTCCCCGCCCGATCTCACCGCGGATGAAATTTCCGATGTCCGGACCGCGTTGCGCGAATTCGGCGCGGCCTGGCGTCCACTGCCCGTCGGCGGAAGCCTCGATCGGACCTTTTGAAACCGGCCGACGCGACTGAGGGTTGTCCGCTCGTGAACGCCACCGCCGAACTCACGCTCCTGACTGAAACGGAGTGGCGCGCCCGCCAGTCGGCCCACGAAGCCCGGGTCAACGCGTGGACCGGCGACCACCAGGCCCGCGCCGCACGCGGGGAAAAACACCCGGTGCACGATTTTCTTTTCAGCTACTACGCGTTCCGCCCCGCGTGGCTGCGGCGCTGGCACCCGGGGCCGGACATCGTGCTCGACGGCGCGCGCGAATTTCTCCGCTGGCCGGAGTATCGTGAAACGACGCTGAACGACGGGAGAACCGGGGTCGCCATCGACCCGGCCGCCCTGCCGGCACACCGCCGCGAGTTTGTCGCGTGGCTGCGCGACCTGCTCGCGACGATGCAGACACGCCCGGCGTTCTTCGGGTGTCACGGCCTGCACGAATGGGCGATGGTCTACCGGCAGACCCCGGAGGAAGTGCGGCACAACGCCTGGCCGCTGCGATTCCCGCCCGGGGAGATCGCGCGCATCGTCGCGGCGAACGGCGTGTGTTGCTCGCATTTCGATGCGTTTCGATTTTTTACCGCACCGGCGCGTCCGCTGAACAAACTCCAGCCCACGCGCAGCGACGCGTCGCAGCTCGAGCAACGCGGCTGCCTGCACGCGAACATGGATCTCTACAAGTGGGCGTTCAAATTGTCGCCCTTCACACCGAGTGAACTCGTCGCCGACTGCTTCGCGCTCGCGCGCGACATTCGCGAGGTCGACATGCGCGCGAGCCCCTACGACCTGCGCGCGCTCGGCTACGAGCCGGTCGCCATCGAAACGCCGGCCGGGCGCGCGGACTACGAACGGCATCAGCGGGCTTTTGCCGTCCGCGGCGAACCCCTGCGCGCCCGCCTCGTCGCGCTCTGCGTCCGGCTGCTGGAGCCGGACGGACGCGAAGCGGGCTTCGCTTCTCCCGCGTGAAGGGCGCTTCCCGTTTCATCGTTGTCTTCGCGTTCTTCTGGACCGCGCTCGTGCTGCTGTTTGACGTTTTCACGATCAGCGGGCTCGTCAACCAATGGCGCAGCCGGACGTTTCTCCCGGTGGGCGCGCGCATTTTGTCGAGCGAGGTTAAAACCTCCAGCGGCTCCGACGACACCACCCACCTCGCGCAGGTGCGCTATGAGTTTCAGGTCGACGGCCGGCGTTACGAAGCGGATCGCGTGCGCTTCGGAGAAATGAGCAACTCCGACCAGTCGCGGGCGCGTTCAGTCGTTCGCGCGCATCCGGCCGGCTCCATTCGAAACGCCTACTACAATCCCGCGAACCCTGCGGAAGCGGTGCTCTACCGGGGCATCTCGCGGGAGAGCGCCTTCCTGGTTTTGTTTCTGACACCGTTCAACGCGGCGATGTTGTTCCTTGTCGGCCTCTCCTGGAATTCGTTTCGCCCCTCCCCGCCGATGGGTGGGGCGGTCCTCCGCGCGGTCGCGGGCAACCTGCATGTCTGGCACCGCCGGCGCGGACCGTTCGTCACCGCGGTCGGGACCATCGGCGGGGTCGCCTTCGTCGCGATTTTCGTCCTGGCCCTCGCCTATAAGTTTTCCCCGCCGCTTTATCTCACCGCGGGCGTGCTGGCGGGGACCTTCGCCTTGGGAGTCTTCAACGCATTCTGGGTCGCGCGCTTCGCCCCCGCCACCGCGGATCTTTCGATCGATGTCGGGCGCGGCACCCTGACGCTGCCGCACGCGGCGTTTAATGACCTCGGCGAATGGCGTGCCTGGAAACGCGCCGGGCGACCGCCCGTGGTGATCCGGCTCGAACACATTGGCGGTGTCGAGGTGCGCGAACGCGTTTCGAGCACCAGTGACGGCGGCTCGCGCTCCTATGTGCCGGTGTTGCTGCTGAATCGGACGGAGCCGGGAAAGCCGGCAGAATACGACCTCGGGTCCTGGGTGCTGCAGGAACGCGCGGAGTCCTTTGCGCGCTGGCTGCGGGAAACGCTGGTGCTGCCTCCGCCGGCCTGAACGGAATCCGCCCGGCACTCCGCACGGCGCCGTTTGCAACCCGCAGTTGCTACGAAACAACACGCCGGCCACGTTTCCGCCATGTCGGAAGACACCCACCCGCAACTCCCGCCGACGCCGACGCAGCGGAAACCGAGTTTCCCGATACGCGACGGGCTGCGTTCCTATCTCCGCCGCTACCGCCGCGAGCGGGAGCTGCCCGTCACGTACGACCGGCTGCGCGCGTTTCACGAGGTGATCCCGCTGACGGACAGCGCCGGCAAACCCACGCTGTGGGACACCGTGATCTACGACGCAACGGAGATGCCGATGCTCAACGAGGCGCTCAAACAGGTCTACGCGCTGCTGAAGGTGGACGGCGATTTTTCGGTCGTGCGCCACCTCTACGTCGATCGCGTGGACTTCTGCACGTTTGGCAATTCGACGCCCTTCCGCATCCGGATCGTCAATGCCTACAACGACAATCAGGACTATTTCTACATCAAGAAAGCGGATGCCTCGCGCGTCTACGGCCTCGAGCTCGAGCATCTGCTTTCCCCCAACCGGCTGAACTTTCTCACGCACGGCAACACCCTCGTCGAGGAACACATCGCGGGCATGCCGGGCGACATGTTCATCGCGAAAGGGATGTCGCGCCCCGACCTGAAGCCGATCCGCGTCGCGAAGGAACTGGTGAAGTTCAACGAACGCTGCTTCATCCGGCTGCTGGGCGACATGCGTTCGTACAATTTCGTGGTGGTCGTGACGCCCGACTTCGAGGAATCGCAGCTGCGCATCCGCGCGATGGATTTCGACCAGCAGAGCTACAACGGACGGAAGAATTTTTATCTCCCGCAGTTTTTCAAGGAGAACGCCGCCCTCGCGCTTTTCTGCACGAAGCACCTCCGGCCGGAGACCGCCCACCAGTACCAGCGCGAGGAACAAACCCTCATGCTCCAGCGCGCCGAGCTGGCGGCCGAGCGCTCGGGCTTGCTGCTCTACGAAATGGAACGCGACCCGATCGCCCCGATCGAAAAAGTCCACCAGCTCCGCGAATCGCTCGCCGAGCACTACAGCCGCCGCGAATATCTCCGCTGCGAATCGATGGGTGCGCTCATCCGCGAGAATCTCGAATCCATCCGCCGCCACATCGGCCGCCCGATCGTGCCCGAGCTCGTGCCGGAATAGAACGTAGATTGGATAATTTCGCCTGGAGGGGTTGGGCGGTTGTCATTCTGAGCGCAGCGAAGAATCCAGCAGGAGCTACGAAGCTAATCAGCGTCGGGGACATCCCAATGGATTCTTCGCTGCGCTCAGAATGACAGCTGAATTTAAAGGCCCCAATGAACGAAACCCTGCCGTCCTTCCTTCGAGGCGGATTCCAGAAAAGTGTCATCTAATAGATGACACTTTTATTCCTTCACGATGCTGAACCAGTCGCGCTTCCCGCCCTGTTCGTTGATGAAAACGAAGTCGAGGCGGAGGGCGTTGATGTCGAGGACGACGGAGCCGGCTTCGTTCAGCGACACCACCATCGCGGGATGATTCAACGGCACGGGCTTGGCGCTCGCATGACCGGCGCTGCCCGTGACCACTGAAATCTCCCCGGCGTGCGGCGTGCGCATGCGCTTCTTGCGATACACGCCCTCGCCGTCTTCGCGGCCGTTGCCCTTTTGTCTGACGTGGGCGGCGGCGTTGAAGGTGTCGGTCTTGCCGTAGTGGCCATCGATCAGAAACGAGCGCTCATAAACGTGCGAATGCCCGGTCAAAACGAGATCGACTCCCGCCGCCTCGAGCAGCGGCAGAAAAACCTGTCGCATGTCGTTCATCCGGCCGCCGCTGTCCCGGTCGGCGTCGGAGTCGTGGGTGCCTTTCGTGTAGGTCGGGTGGTGGAAAAACACGACGAGCCAGTCGCGCTTCGTTGCCGCGAGATCGGCCTTGAGCCACTGCGCCATCGCGCCGTCGCCGGAGCGATCGGTGTCGTGTGAGTCGAGGCAGACGAAATGGATGTTCGCGTAGTCGAACGAATAATAAGCCTCGGTGCCGGAGGGCACCCCGCCCGCCTGGCCGCGCGTGGGAAACGTGAAGATGTCGTAGTAAACGCCGGACTGCGTGATCGAGTTCGCACTGCGCGCGTCGTGATTTCCCAGCGCGGACCAAAGCGGCGCGGACGGCAGCGTTTCGGGATACATTTCAAACACGGCTTTCTGAAAATCAGCGTCGGTGCCATCGGGATAGGCGTTATCTCCGAGCATCAGCCACAGATCCGCGGGGCGGGCGCCCGCGAATTTCGCGTACGCGTCGCGCACGGCGATTTGCGTCGGGTTTTTCGTGCCGGGGTCGCCGAGAACCCAGACGCGCGTCGGCTGCGAGGTGCCGGCGACGGGCGGCGTGGTAAACGTGTTGATCGCGGCGCCGGGCGGTGCGTCCTCGCCGGTTTCTATTTTTTCGTTACCCGTGCCGACACGATAAAAATATTTTGTCGCCGGTTTCAGGCCGCTCACGTGCACGATGTGCTCGGTGGAAACGCCCTGCGCTCTCGCGGTCGACGTGAGTTGCCCGCGGTCCGTGCCGTAGGTCACGACCGAACCCTCGGTGGCGTCCGTCCGCCAGCGCACGACCATGCTGTCCGGAGTGGCGCTCTGCAGATAAGGCCCGCGCAACAGCGTCGTCGCCGCGGGTAAAACCAGAGGCGTCAGGGCAAACCCGGCGAGAACGAGCACCTGGCGGAACGTGAGCATAAAATCAGGAAACGCCCGGCGCGCACAGCCGGGTAAGTTCGGCGGCGAGCCGCAGCGTTTCCGGAGAGTTGCGCAGCCAGTCGGGCAACGCCTCCACGGCCGCAACCGCCGCCCGGTACGCCGCCCGCGCCTCTTGATCCCGGCCCACGAGCGCCAGCACATCGCCCCGCCGTTTGAGCCAGGTTTCCTGGCGTTCCGAGTTCGCGCGGAGGAGATCGATTCGCGCCAGCGCCGCGTCGGTGCGGCCAAGGCGAAGCTCGAGGGCGAGCGCCCTTTCCAACAAGGCGCTCGCCGGTCCAAGCCGGGCCAGACCTTCGTCTAGTCCCCGGAGGGCGGACGCGGTCGAGATCGGGAGTGAAGCGCGTTCCAAAAACAGCCCAGGGCTCGGTTCCTCGAGAATCGCGATCGCCTTGGAATAGTCGCGGTGCGCGGCGGCAATTTCGCCCTGCTTCGCCCGCGTCCGTGCCCGCAACACGAGCGCTTCCGGCGCGCGCGGATGCCGGGCCAGGACGGCGTCGAGTTGAGCCCGCGCTTCGCGGGCGCGATCGGAACCGAGATAAACGCGCGCCAGCGCGATCAGCACCGCCGCCGAGCCGGGAGCAAGCCGGGCCGCGCGCCGCAGGTCCGCCTCCGCCGCGGGCCAGTCGTGGTGGTCCTCGTGGTGCGCGGCCCGGCGGAGGTACAAATCGACGTTGTCCGGCGTCTCGGAAATCAGCGCGTCCAAGGCGGCGCGTTCGACCGCGGATTCCGGATGCGCGTGGATCGGACGCGCGCTGACCAGCGTCATCCCGGTGAGCAGCAAGCCGTGACTGAAACGCATGAGACGAAGGAAGTCATTCCCGGCCCGAGCGCGAGACGAAGGTGCAGATTTAGCGGGTTACATTTGGGTGGCGCCGGCCGCGCGAACATTCCGCTTTTCTCCCACGCGAACGGGGTCACGCTCCTCCGAGCGCTTTCAAATCCCCACCATGCGTCGTCTTCTTGCCCTGTTTTTTCTCCTGTCGCTTTCGGTTTCGTTTGCCGCCGACGCGCAAAAAATCCGCGTGCTGATCGTCGATGGAATCAACAATCACGACTGGGCGCCGGCCACGGTGGCGCTGCAAAAAATCCTCGCGGAGGGCGGCCGCTTCGCCGTCGATGTTTCGACGACGCCGCCCCGCGAAGCGCCGGCGTCAGCCTGGGAAACGTGGCGTCCGAATTTTTCCGACTACGCCGTCGTGCTCAGCAATTTCAACGGCGGCCACAATGCCAACGGCATCAAGTGGCCCGCCGAGGTGGAGCAAGCCTTCGAGGCCTACGTGCGCGGTGGCGGGGGCTTCGTGAGTTTTCACGCGGCGAACAACGCCTTCGGCTCGTGGGTCGCCTACAACGAAATGATCGGCCTCGGCTGGCGCGACAAAGCCTACGGGCCCAGCGTCATCATCGACGAAAACGAGAAGGTCGTGATCGTGCCGACGGGCGAAGGCCGCGGCCCCGGACACCCGCCGCGTTACACGTTTCAGATGTCGACGCTCGACACCGGTCACCCGATCACGCGCGGTTTCCCAAAACACTGGATGCACCCGAGCGAACAGCTCTCGCACGGCCAGCACGGACTCGACACCGTCGTCCGCAGCGGCGCCCTCACGGTTCTCACCTACGCCTGGGCGGAGAAAATCCAGGAGCGGCAGCCGATGGACTGGGTGCGCGACTACGGCAAGGGCCGCGTCTACGTCACGATGCTCGGCCACACTTGGAAAAACGAAGAGCCGGACAACCCCAATCTCCGCAGCGTGGGATTCCGGACCCTTTTCCTGCGGGGCGTCGAGTGGGCCGCCACGGGCAAAGTAACCGTCCCGATTCCGGAGGATTTTCCGACCGCGGAAAAAGTTTCGGTGCGGCCGGAGTAGGCAGGGAAGACAGCTTATTTAACCAGACCGCTCTTCAGCCGGTTCAGATAATCCTGCTGAAGCTCACGCACGAGGGTTTCCTGCGCCGCCTCATTTCCGGAGCGGAGCGTCACGTACAGGCGGCGCATTTGCTCGGCATTCAACGCATCGATCAATTCGGCTGGCAGCTGCATCACGACGCCCGGACTGCCGTGTCCGTGCACGTTCGTGCGACCGAAAATATTTTTCCCGTTCCCTTTGTACGAGGTCCACCGGTGCGCCACCTGACCGGGATGCTCCCGCTCCAAAAACGTTTCCAGCGCCGAGCGATGATAAACCTGGCGGGACTGCCCGCCAAATGGCCGGAACCGGGATTCGCGGTGCGATGCCGTGTATTCGCACACCTCTCCGACGTCGGTGTAGACGATGACCGTGCTCGCCAAAAAAACCAGGCCGGCCGCCACGAGTACGGAAAGGGCGAATTTCCGCATAGCCTGCCCGAAACTCAGTTCGCCCAGGCCCCCGCAAAGCCACCAATCGCTTCCTCGACCTCGGCTTCCTCGTCGGGCAGCTCCTGGACTGGTGCGAAACGTTCCGAGGAAAATCCGAGTTCCTGGCTTCCCTGGTGAAAAGGGTCGGGCGGGTTCTTCAATTCCTCGAGCAGCAGGCCAACGGTCGCGCTCTCGCCGCCTTTGACCATCTTTTCCCGGCCCAGAAAAACCTCCCGCACGGTGTAAACGTCGCCTTTTTTCGGCAGCTGCTTGTAGAGCGCGATGACGTACGGCGGGAACGTATCGTTAATACAGACGACTTTCTGACCTTTTACCATGGGGCTGGAAAATGAGAGTCGCCCGCCGGGTTGCAACTCCCTGCTGCAGCCGGCGCGGGAAGTTGAAAGTTGCAGGGTTGAGGGTTGAACGGCCGGCGGGAAGACGGCCGGTTCTCAACGGGAGGGCGGCGGTGGGGCAACTGGCGCGACCGACGGAATTTGCGGCGACAGGTCGTTTTTCAACTGGACCTCACGACGGGGCGCCGCCACCGCAATTTTTGCCTTGGCCAGGGCGTCGACCATCCGGTGCCTCAGCTCCGTAAGCACATCGACCTTGTCCTCGAGGTGGGCGTAAAACACGGCTTCGAACCGGAGGGCACTGTCGTCGATTTCCAAAAACAGGACGCGAGCCGGCGGGTCCTGCAGCACGCTCGGATGCCCGGTCATGATCTCGACGAGCAGGCGATCCACCTCCCGCGTGTCGGCGCCGTGCGCGATGCCGAGCTTGATTTTCCGCCGCACCACATCGTCGGACAGCGTCCAGTTGATCACCGACCGGTCGAGCAGATGACTGTTGGGCACGATCAGATGAGTGTTGTCGGGCGAACGCACGATGGTGCTCCGCGGGCCGATGCGCTCGACCGTGAGTTCCTGGCCGTCGAGCGTGATCACGTCGCCAGTGCTCACCGGGCGCTCGATCAGGAGGATCAGGCCGCTGATGAAATTGCTGATGAGCGCCTGGCTGCCGAAACCGAGTCCGACGGCGAGCGCTCCGCTCACCACGGAAAACTGCGTGAGCGACAGGTGAAACGCACTGAAAGCCGTCAGCACGATCACGAGACACAGTCCGTAATAAAAAAGCGTCTGCCACGCCGCGCTCCGCCCGGTTCTCAGCCCGAAGCGGCGAAACACGAGGCGTCCCACGAGCGCGCTCAGCCAGCGCGCCAGCGCAAATCCGAGCGCCAGCAATCCCGCCACCGTCAGCACGGTCTTCACGCGGACCGGCTGGTCCTGGACGGAAAACAGCTCGTAGTTCCAGGCCGCCACGACGCCGTCACGGAAAGCGCGGCCGCTGTCGGGCAGGGAAAACGTCGTCACGCGCCGGCCGATTTCCTCCTGTAACCGCAGTCTCGCCGTGCGCATCCCGTCGAGATCGCTGCGATCGGCTTCCGCGGCCTGCAGCCACGCCCGCAACATTCGCTCGCGGTCGGCCAGCGGCGTCTTCAGTCCGCCCTCCGCGGGTGTCAGCTTGGCCAGCCGGTCTGGCAGTTCCTGAAGTTCCTGCTGCGCCTGCGCGATTTCGGCGAGACGCTGCCTGCGCAGTTTTTCGAGTTGCAGGAGGGCCGCGCGGTTGGCGTCCCGCCAGGTGACGATCTCGGCCCGCGCCGGCGGGGTCCCGAGCACGCGCCGGCGCTGCTCGGCCACGGTTTCGAATTCGTCCAGCCGCTCCAGCTGGCTGGAGAAAAAAATCACGGTGTCGTTGGCGCTCTGCCGGTCGCTGCGCCGGAGTTCGAGTTCCCGGGCGGTAGCTTCGCCACCGCGTTCGGCGGCGGCGATGAGCCGGGAAATTTTTTCGACGCCCGTCTTGGCGTCGGCGACTGCTTTTTTCAAAGCGCCGCTGCGTTTCTCCCGGCGTTCGGCCGCGGCCGCCGCTTCCTGCGGCGCAAACACGAGGTGCCGCAGCAGCCAGTCGAGGTCGGGTTTCACCAGCGCGAGTTTCGGAGCGAGGATCGCCGCCTGAAATTTCAGCGTGCGCACGGCTTGTTCACGCAGCCGCACGGTTTCCAAGGCGAGCCGGCTCTCGAGTTCGGCGCGGCGGAGCCTGCCCGGGGCGCCGGTGCCGGCGTCCGCTTTTTGCACGCCTTCGCGGGCGGCGCGGCGGGCGCGCTCTTTTTCCTCCGCGTTTTCACGCGCATCGGCGAGCGCTTCGGTGGCGTTGGCGATGTCCGTCTTCAGCCAGTCCTCCGCATGCGTCAGATAACCGCACTCGTCGTAAAGCCGGTCGAGCAGCTCGAGGCCGAAGGGCGGACGCAAGCTCGCCCCGGGCTCCTGCCGGTTGCGCGTGCGCGCCTCGATCTCCGCAAACTCCTTGGCCAGATCGGCAGAATGCTGAAGCGTCGCCAGCTGCTCCGCGTAAATGCGGTCGAGCCGGTCGAGCAAGGCGAACTCCTGGGAAAAGCGGCTCGTCACGTCGTCGCCATTCGCCTCGGGCAGCCGCAAAAATTCCTGGCGAAGCGCCGCGATCTCCCGGGCGAGTTCGATCCGGCGGGCGGTCACCGCCTCGGCCGTCAACACCTCGCTGTTCACCCCTTCGGATTTCGCCGGCGCGACCTGCTTCGGCACCGCCAGGGGAGCGGGCAGGGCAGCCGGTGCCGATGCAGCCGCCGCCCGGGTAACCGTTGCCAGGGCGAACAGTAACGCGTTCAGGACGAAAAAAATGCGGGGAGACGGAATCATCGGGAAGAGCCCAGCCTCTGTCGGACTCCCAGTCTCGTACTTGGTTCAGCGGAGAGTTCGCCGCCGCGTGCGTCGGACGATCCCTAACGCCCCTACTCGATCCGGCCTTCGTCGAACTCGATGAGATCGGCCACGCTCTTGATCTCCTCGGCGCGATCCGCGCAACCCATCGCGGTCAGGGCTTCGAGGAGAAACTCGCGCCCCGCCGGCGTCATGCCCTTCTGGACGTAGTTGCGATTCCATTTTGCCGCGCGGAGATCCTTCGGAAAGAGCGCGAGCAGGCGGCGGTCGAGTTCGGCGTCGTCGGCCCCGGCATCGACGCAGTCATGCACGATTTTTTCCACGGCGACCGGCTCGATGCCGAGATGCAGGGAAAGAAACTTGTCCATCCCGCGCTTGTAATTCTTCGCGTAGCTCGCCGGCAGGGCGCCGTGGGCTTTGACGTAACGGCACTTCGCAATGAATCGCGGCAGATGCAGCAGGCCCGTGGCGGCGTGCGGCGCGTAGGCCGACGGCAGGGAGGTCAGGATTTCGCCGGTGGACCCGGGAATCGGCTTGGAGGGCATCGGAAATTTTAACCTGAACCCCAACCTTTGCTCACGCGGAGGCGCGGAGGACGCGGAGAAACCCGGTGAACTGATTATCCGCGTTCTCCGCGCCTCCGCGTGAGCCCGGTTTTTTCGTAATTAACACAGCCGCGTTATTTGAGCGCCGCCCAGACGCGCTGCACGTCGTCGTGGTCCTCGATCTGCTGGAGGAATTCCCCGACCTCGCCGCGGGCGGTGTCGTCGAGTTCGGGGCAGGTTTTTGCGACGTACCCGATTTCGCTCGTGACCACCGTCCAGCCGTTGGCCTTCAACCAGGTGGAAACCGCATGGACCGCGGTGCGCTCCGTGATGAAACGCGCGCCGGCGCGGCCCTCGGGAATGTCGTCGTTCTGCGCGTGGGTGAGCGGCCCGAAATCGTTGGCTCCGGCCTCGATCGCCGCCGCCTCGAGATCGGTGGCGGCATCCGCATGATGCGCCTCCACGAGGCCGACGTGCTCGAAAAGAAATTTATTGCTGCCCGCCTGGCCCAGGACGCCCCCGGCGAAGAGCCGGCGGATCTCCGGCGCGGTGCGCTGGTGGTTGTCGGTGTAAACCTCGACGATGATCGGCACCTTGTGCGGCGCGTAGCCCTCGAAGACCACGTGATCGAGCGAATGCTTTTCGCCGCCGATGCCGGCGCCCTTGTTGATCGCGCGCTCGATGGCGTCGCGGGTGACGCTCGCCTTGCGCGCCTTCTCGAGCACCGCGAAGAGCCGGGCGTTGCCCGCCGGATCGGGACCGCCGAGTTTCGCGGCAACCGTGATTTCCTTCACCAGCTTTCCAACCGTCTGGCCTTTTTTGAGGTTAACGATCGCGCGTTTCGCGTGGAGCCATTGACGTCCCATAAGGCACAACGAGCTAGCGACCCGCTTTGGCGCCGGCAATGCCGAAACGGGGACGGGTTATTCATGAGCTGCAGGAGCGGCTTTAGGCCGCGACCAAAGCGCGTCGGTTTCCCACCGCGGCACAAAGCCGCTCCGACCGTTGTGGTGTCGCCTTGATTTTTGCCGCCGGATCGCGGACGAAGTGCGCGCCTGCCACGTTCCCCCGCAACCCCCGTCCCCGCCGCCCGTCTTTCGGACACGATGAAAATGCAACGCCGCCAGTTCCTGAAAACCACCCTCACCGCCTCCGCCGTCGCCTCGGCCGCCCTCACGCTTTCCACCTCCTCCGCCTCCGCCGCTGCCGCCAATGCCGGGCCGAATGGCGACCGCGAATACTACGAGCTCCGCGCCTATCGCCTGAAGGCCGGCGCGCCCTCGACGTTGCTGGACGCCTATCTCGAGAAAGCGCTCATCCCGGCATTGAACGAGCGCGGCATCGCGCACGTCGGCGTCTTCACCGAGCCCGAAGCCAAGGACGGTCCGGCCGTCTGGGTGCTGATCCCCCATCCTTCCCTCGAATCCGTGGCCAGTGTCGCCGCTACCTTGAACCGCGATGCCAAAGTGCAGTCGGCCGGCGCGGAATATCTGCAAACGCCCAAGGCGACACCGGGCTTCGAACGGATCGACAGCTGGCTGCTGCTCGCGTTTACCGGCATGCCGAAACACGAGCTCACGGCCAACACCGCCTCGCGCGGCCCGCGGATTTTCGAGATGCGCAGCTACGAAAGCTTCAGCGAGCTGAAGGCGCTGAAGAAAATGGACATGTTCAACGACGGTGAGATCGAGGTCATGAAGGAGGTCGGACTCGCGCCGGTTTTCTTTGCCCAGGCGCTCACGGGAAAAGACCTGCCCCATCTCACCTACATGACGAGCGCCACCGACCGCGACGCGCACAAGCTGCACTGGGCCGCGTTCGGCAAGCATCCCGTCTGGGTCAAACTGCGGAACGACCCGCAATACGCCGACACCGTCTCGAAGAACACGAGCCGCTTCCTCGTTCCGACGGCGTATTCGCAGATCTAGGGAGCCGCCCAGACTCGATCCTGCCACAGAGAGCACAGAGCTCCGACACAGAGGACACGGAGAAATTACAGGTAGCGGGTCAGTTTAATAACGGTAGCGGCCTTCCATGACCTCCGCCCGGAAGCGTGCGAAATCACCCCGGGGGTTCGTTGGCATTGGTAGATGGGCGCTACCTCAGCGTTGTCATCACCACCGGGCCTCTGGAGGGATTGGCTCCGTGCACTCTGTGTCGGAGCTCTGTGTCCTCTGTGGCTAAAAGGCCTGGGATCAAGAATCACTTGATCCGGATCTTTGAAAGATCCTCCGCGGGCTCCTCCGCCTCCTCCTTGTCGAGGCCCGCACAATAAGTCGGATCGAAATCGCGCAACCTGATCTTCGCGAGAATGCGATCCGGTTGAGTGGGCATCAGAGGGAGACCGGGGAGCCGAAACGGACAGCTGGCTCGCGCCAGCTGTCAGAGGGCAACGGCAAGCCTCAAGGTTTCGGCAGACCGCCGAAACGACCGACGAGCAGCAGCACACCCGCGACAAGGGCGAGAATGCCGAGCACCAAGGGCGGAATCGAGAGGCCGAACGCGATGTTCACGCCGAAAACAATGAGGAAAACTGCGAGGAAGAGGTTAGCCATGACGGGTCAAGTTGAGGGGTTGGAATGATACGGGACGCGGCACAGACCGCGGATCGCGCCCGTGGTGCCCCAACTCAAGGCAGAGCCGTCAGTTCGACCGTCACGGATGAGATCAACTCGACGCTCTCCACCGCGGCGACGCTCGGCTTGTCTCCGAAATCGGGCTGCGCGGAAGTCGCGAGATAAATGGGCGCGTCCTTGCGCAAGGGAAGGACGACGAGGCGGAGATCGCCCTGCAGGATTTCCGGCGCGAAACGGCGGAGACCCAGCTCGAAGACGTTTCCATTGTAGAAATCGTCGGTGAGCAATTTCCCGTCGAGCGTCAGGCGCGCGACGTCGCCGGTGTAGCGGATGCGGAGAATCGGGTTCAGCGCGAGATCGACGCCGGCGGGAAGCTTTATCTTCCAGACCGCGCCCTGCGCGAAGTCCGCTTCGTCTGGCGCCTGCGGCACGGCCTGCTTGATGGGGCCGTTCCTGATTTCGCGGGCGGGCCCGGGCTCGGAGATTTTTTCCCACGCGACTTTCGCCAGGGGGAGTCGCAACGACCGCGGGGTGTACCGCACGAAAACGCCGTCGGCCTGCCGGGACAAGCCCACCGTTCCGGACGACATACCTTCCGTCTTGGGCAAAACCGAAACCGTCAGCGCCATGGGATCATTCGAGGTGATCCGCAGGACATTGCCGTCAACCACCAGGCCCGCCTTCGTCAAAAAGGCGTAGTCCCGTCCGTGCCACTTTTCCTTCCACAGCGCGAGTGAGTCCGCCTGATCGAGGACGACGAGCTGAACGGCGCCGCCTTTCGCGGTCATCTTCGCCGCCACACCGCGGCCGGCTTTCACGGTCTGAACCACACCATCGAGAGACACCTGCGCAGGCACGCCCGGAGTCTCCGCAAAAAACACCGTGCGCACGTCGCCGTCGTCGATGGCGCAGATGGGCTGCGCGGTGGCCCAATCGAGTTTCGCGCCGTGACCCAGATCGAAATCGAACGGCCAGAAAAAAATCGCGCCGGACGGGACGGTCACCGGTTCCGACGGAAAGGTCCGCGTGCTGCCGTCCGCGCGCTTGAGGGAGAACTGCACGCCGGTTTTTCCCGGCAGGGTTTTCAAGCGCTCGTAATTGTTCACGAACACAAACCCGCTCGTCCCGTTCGACCGCGCGGCCCAGCGCAGCGTGGTGCTGTCGTCTTTGCCCGCCGGGCGCACTTCGGGGAGCACGGTCGACATGCCAGCGAGTCGATCGCCGAAATCGCGCAGGAAAAGATGAAGCCGCCGCTGCGTGTGATAATGCAGCCGGATCTGCCCGAACTCCCCGAGCGGCGCCTGGAAGTCGTAGGACTTCGTCGGCAGGTCGTTGTAGTTGGTGCCGGCCGTATTCTGCGCCTCCATCAGCGTCGTCCGCTTTCCCTCGGGATTCGTGCCGCCGTGATACATGTAGTAACCCGGCAGCGTGCTGCCGCCGGCGACCTTGATCAGCGTCGTCGACTCGATGTCGCGGGAGTCGACGAGGATTCGCCGGTGATAGCTGCTCATCATGCCGCCGCCGATCTCACAGGTGAAAAACGGATATTTCAGAACATCCTCCACATCCTTGGCCTCGCGGTTGCCGAGCATCTCGGTCGCGATCGCCACGTCCGTCCGCAGCGCCGAAAAATGAAAGCCCGCCCAATAACGGCTCGGCATCGGCGTCACCGCGCGATCCCAGAAACCTTCCGCATACACGCCGTAGAGCGGAAGAATTTCGCCGACCGGCATCGGCGTCGTGAGATCCGGCCAGCCCGTGCGCGTGTAGAACGGCGTGTCGAGCCCGACTTCCTGCGCGAGCTTTTTGAGCGCGAGGAGATATTCGGCCGGGCCGCGAAATTCGTTGTCGACCTGGATGCCCACCACCGGACCGCCGTCTTTCCACATCAGCCCCTTCAGTTGAAGCGCGATCTGTTCGTAGAGCACGCGCACGCGCGCCATGAACCGCGGGTCGGTCGAGCGGCGCCGCATTTCCGTGCTGAGCTGAACCCATTCTGGGAGGCCGCCATTGCGTACTTCGCCGTGACACCACGGTCCGCAGCGAACAACGACCGTCAGTCCAACCTCTCTCGCCGCCTCGATGAACTGGCGCAGGTTGCGCTGCCCTGACCAGTCCCACTGCCCGTCGATTTCCTCGTGGTGAATCCAGAAAACGTAGGTCGCCACGATGTCGACGCCGCCCGCCTTCATCTTGAGCAACTCTTCGCGCCACTCGGCGGCCGGGTAGCGCGAATAGTGAAACTCGCCCATCACCGGAGTCCAGGCGCGGCCGTCGAGTCGAAGGCTCTGGCTGTCGACCGTGAGCTCGCGGCCGTCGGGATGCTTCGTCGTCCCCATCTTGAAATAGCCGCTCTCCGCCGGCGCGGGCGTGACGAGCGTGGCGGTGAGCGCCTCGGCGCTTGCGCTCTTGATCGTCAGCGCCGCAATCGCGGCGCCGAGGAAGCGGGAGAGTTTCATGGGGATTTTTTGTCGGTCGTTGCGGGCTGCACGAGTGCTTCGCCGGCGTAGAGGCGATAATTTCTGATCCGTCCGGCGACATCGGCGCCGGCGCGCGGCGTCACGCGAAGCCCGGAGATCCGCGTCGGTGCGCCGAGGTCGATGATCAACCGATGCGGATGGTCGGCCGCGCCATCGCTCCAGGCGGAGATCCAGGCGTTCGCGGTCTGGCCGTCGATCGCGTTCAGCGCCGAACCATCCTCGAACGCCTTCTCCTCACTGCTCGCGTAGGCGATCGTCCAGGCCGTGTGCGGGAGCGGATTTCCCTCCGCATCCAGCAGATCCAGTTCGGCGATCGCCGCGAGCGGTTTGCCGTCGTGGGTGCTGACCGACTCGAGACAGAACTGCCGCGCGTCGACCGGCGTCGCGAAACGCACTTCCTGCACTTCGCTGCTTGAAGTGAAGTTTCCCTGATGCACCGGCTTCACGCCCTCGAGCTGAAGCTTGCCCCTGGCCGCCGGTTTCCGCGCGAAATCCAATTCGGGCCGCAGCTGGTTCAACACCGGTTGATCGAGACCGGCGAGCGCGGGCGTTTCGGGTCCGAGAAAATCGAGCACGACAACTTCGTTCCGGCCGGCGCGCAGCCACGGGCCCGGGACGTACATCGTTTGGGTTGGGCCGATATTCCAGAAACGCCCGAGGCACTTTCCGTTGATCCACACCACGCCTTTGCCCCACGTGCTCACATCGAGATAGGTGTCGGCTGGCTTCGCCGTTTCAAAACTGCCGCGCCAAAACGCCGGGCCGTCCGCGTTCGCTTTCTGCCACCTAAGGCTGGCGAGCTGCGTGTCGTCGAGGGCCAGCGGAAAAATTTCCCAGCTCTTCAGCTCGCGCGCACTCTCACCTTTGGGAGTCAGCGTCACCGCGCCGTGCAGCCCTTTGCGGTCGTGAACCTCCTGGCCGAAATTCACGCGCCCCATCGCGTAAACCAGAATGTCGAGTCGTGCGGTCGCCGCGCGCGCGGGCAGGGCGATCCGGTAGTTGCGGGTCCGACGATCAAACACGCCCACGCGCCGGCCATCGAGAAACACAAAACCGAAATCATGCGCTGCGCCGACTTCGAGCGCTGCCGTCGGACCCGCCGGCAGCGCGGTGCGATAGAGAATCGCGCCGCGTCCCTGCTCGTACGCCTCCATGGTGCGCGGCGACGGATCGGCGATCGCCGCCGGGAGATTCGCGAAGAGCGGAGCGCTTTCCTCGAGCGTGAAGCGCGCGACCGCGATGGCGGGATTCGCCGCCGGCGGCTCCGGGATCGTTTCGCCGGGCAACAGGTGTTTCGCCATCAGCTCGCGGGTCTGCCGGAATTTTTCGCCGATGTTGCCCGCCTCGCCGATCGGCGCGTCGTAGTCGTAGCTGCTCGTGTCGGGCTTGAACGGCCGGTCAGCGCCCGCCCAGAGGCCGAACGTCGTTCCGCCGTGCGCCATGTAGATGCTGAAGGACGCGCCCTGTGAAAGCATGTACTCCAGATCGGCGAGATACTGCGGCGTGTTCCCGAGGTGATGCGGCGCGCCCCACGTGTCGAACCAGCCCGGGTAAAATTCGCCGCACATCAGCGGGCCCGCCGGCTGCACCGCGCGCAGTGCCTTGAAACCCGCAGCGGGGTCCTTGCCAAAATTCACCACCCGGAAAAGTCCGCCGGGCGAGGGCGCCGCGATTTTGCTGACGGGGTTGCAGACGAAAAGCGGCACGTCGAAACCGGCGTCGGCGACGGCGCGGCGCATTTCCTCCATGTAGGCGGCGTCGTTGCCGAAGAAACCATATTCGTTCTCCACCTGCACGAGGAGGATCGGGCCGCCCTTTGTGATTTGTTGCGGACCGAGCACGCGATTGACCTCGCTCATCCACGCGCGGCTGGCCGCGATGAATTTCGGGTCGCGGGTGCGGAGCTTGATCCCGGGTTCCTTGAGCAGCCACCAAGGCAATCCGCCCATCTCCCACTCCGCGCAGGCGTACGGGCCGGGCCGCAGCACGACCCAAAGCCCCTCCTCGCGCGCGATGCGGCAAAACTCCGCGGCGTCAGCCTGACCGGACCAGTCGTACTTTCCCTGCTCCCACTCGTGAAAATTCCAGAAGAGGTACGCGCAAACCGTGTTCAGGCCCATCGCCTTGATCAGTTGCAGCCGGTGACGCCAGTACTCGCGCGGCACGCGGGCGAGATGGAGTTCGCCGCAACGAATCTGGAAACGCTGCCCGTCGAGCAGAAAATCTTTTTCGCCGATGGTGAAACGGTGCGCCGACTCGGCCGCGCGCGCGGGAAGGTGCGCGCCGCAAATCAGTCCACCGAGGAGTACGAAGAAAAGGAGGAGGCGTTTCATGGGAAGGTTTTTTCAGTTTGTCGTTCTGAGCGCAGCGAAGAATCCAGTGGGGCATGCGAGGCCCTTTTCGGCGGCGAACGTCCTGCTGGATTCTTCGCTGCGCTCAGAATGACAGAAATTTGATTGGTGGGCGCGGTCACTTTTTTGCGACCGGTGGCTGCAGCGCGATCGTCGTTGGCGTGTCGCGATCGCAGGTGAGCCAGCCGTCCTTTTCGAACAACTCGACGACCTGGATCGAGCTGCGGCGGAGTTCGAGGTTGTTCCCGTCCTGCGGGCTGATGGTTCCGTTGCGGCTCGGATGGGTGAAATAGAAACACATCACCCGGTCACCGCTCACGACGACGCAGGGGTGGCCGCCGTTGACACCGTCATCGGTGCCTTTGCCGGGTTTGTCGAGGAGCAGCATCGGCTCCTGCTGCTGGGTCCAGGTGTCGAGATCGTCCGTGCGGTAAACGCCGAGGCCGCGCCACGTGTCGACAAGCATCCAGTAGTGTCCTTTCCACTGGAAAACGTAAGGACCCTCGCCGCGGGCGTTGATCGAGGTGGTCTTCCCGTGATCGGTCCAGGTTTTGAGGTCGGGGCTGTCGGCGTAGTAGATCGATTTGCGATCGCGCTCGTTGTTGTACCACATCCGCCACCCGCCGCCGGGAAGACGATAGACACACGCGTCGATCACGCGGTCGGCGGAGAGCTGCAGCGATGATTGATAGCTCCATTTGCGCAGGTCGGAACTGGTGAGGTGGACAATGCTGCGGGGATATTGCCACGTCTCGAACACTCCCGGCACCACGGTGAGAAACATGTGGTGCGTGCCGTCAGGCGCGGTGATCACATCGGGCGCCCAGAAGGTCGGCGCCTCACCGCGCACCTCGGCGGGCAGCTCGATCTCCGCGTCGCCGAGCCGCGACCACGTTGCGCCGCCATCCGTCGATTCGGCGATGCCGATGGGCGTGCCGTGCACCCACGCGACGCCGGAAAGGCCGGGGACGTTGGCGCGACGGTTGGTATAAAACATCCACCAGCGTTTCCCCTGTGGATTCCAGATCACGACTGGATCGGCTGCGCCGTCGTAGACCGGATCGCGATAAAGCGGCTTCGGCGCAATTTTGCTGGAGGGAGCAACCGGCGCGGCGTTTTCGGCGAACGCGGGTGTCGAAGCGACGCAAACGGTCAGGACGGCAAGCAGCAGGGATTTCATGGGGAATTGGCAGTGGTACACTTTGCTTTGTCACCGCCAGGGACGCGAAGTGCACCGTGGCCGCCGGGGCCTTGCACTCGCCGCGACCCGGTTGGGTTGCTTCGTCGTCCCGCAGAGCGGAGCGCCTCGCAATGACAAAGCCGGCCTAGGGTTTGGTTTTCTTTTCCTCAACGACGGTGGGAATGCCGACCTCGACCCTGACCTCGCGCGCGACGCGGCGGGCCACGATTTCCGGCTTGGTGCTTTCGCGGCCGAAGTAAGGCGCAGCCGTCGCAATCAGCGGTCCCAGCGTTTCCCGCAGGCTCACTCCGCCCGTGCTCACGGTCATGGTGGTGCGCCAGACGAGTTTCTTCTGCCCCTGGGTGACGGCGGCGTAGTCGTACGCGGAGGCGACGACGAAATAGAGATCACCCAGCGCCTGGTCGCGGAGGTATTCCTTTTCCTGGGTCCGATCGAAGAGCGTTTCGCCAAACTCCATGATCTGGCCGAGCTGATGCGCATATTTTTTCCCGCCGACGAGGACGGCCCGCTCCAGCTGGTATTTGGCGGCGAGTTCGGGAAAGTCTTTCGCGGTCTCCGGGTCCAGTTTGTTGTGCGTTCCCCAGTAGTAGATAACCACGAGCGAAGGGCTGGGCCCCGGCTGGCTTGCTTGAAGGTAACCCGTTTCTGCCAAGGCCCTGGTCATCGCCGTCTCGAGTTCCTGCGCCGGAGGCGGTTTTTCTCCTGCGGTCGGCACCCCGAACTGCCGGAACCCGGCTGGCTGGGCGATATAGTAGACGGGCTGGGCCACGGTCGCCGGCCGAAGCAGCCGGCCATACTCGGTCATTTCCGTGTTCACGGTCATGTCGAGGATTGGGTTTCGCTGAAACGACTTGGGGAGCAGCGAGAACACATTGTCGCCCGACCGGAGGATCTTGGACTTCGGGGCCGCAGTCGCAGCTGCAGTCGCCGCCGGGACCGGGACCGGGACCGCGCCGGCGCCGGGAGCCGGGGCGGAGTTCGCCGCCAGCAAATTCGCCACCGGCAGAAGACAGGCCAGCACGCGGGAGAAGGTTTTCATGGGGTGATTGACTGAAAGACGCACATTCGCGCCGTCCGGTTTGATCGAAATCGCTCCCAGCAAGAAACAAACGATATCCGGCGCAAGGTTTCAGTGGAGGACGGTTTGTACCGATGAGAATGCAACGCATGCCCCGGAAAAAATTCCGCCTCACTTTTCATCAACGTCTCCTGCTGCTCACCGCGATCCCTGTCCTCGGATTTATCGGAATCGGCGCCATCTTTTTCGCGCGGATCCACGCGGAATACTCCGCGGTGGAAGCCGATCTGCGGCTGCTGGATGCATCGCGCGCGAACCTGGAGGTGCTCAGCGCCATGTTCCGCGACCTGAAAACGGAGCGGGACCTCGCCTTGCAGACGCTCGCGAAAAACAACGCCCGGAACGCCCAGCTGGACTACCAGCGCCAGCAAGCGGCCACCGATCGCACGGTCGCCGCCATGCGCGCCGACATGGACCGCCTCTCGCGCGAAAATCCCACCGCTTTTGCCGTTGCGGTTAAATACGTCCCGGAACCCTTCACCAAGTTTGCGGAGCTTCGTTCGGATGTTGCCGGGGAAAAACTCTCCTCGGCCCAAATCATGGGCGGCTACGCCAAGCTGACCTTCACCGGCCTGGTGCTCTCGGAAGGTTTTCGCGGCCAGATGAAGTACCCCGCGACCTACAATTTCTACGACGGCATCTACATGGCCATCAAGATGAGGGAACAGGACGCCATGATCGCCAGCGTTTTCAGCGCGGCCACCGTGGGCTACAGCCTGCGCAAGGAGGATGTCTCCATCGTGCGCAAGCAGTACTACGCGCTCACCGAGAGCGAAACCTACCTGCGCCGTTATTTTCCCGCGTTGCGCGCGCTTTTCGATCCGACCCTGAAACTCGACGAGATGTCCGTGCGCTACTACCAGTATATCGGCGACATCTCCGCGACGATGGACTCCGGCGCGCTCCCGCCGTTCGGCGGCCAGCGTTCGCTGACGGATGTGCAGGAAGAACGGAGAACGATCTACGACAAGCTTGCCAACGACGGTTTCGTCCTGGCCCACAATCACCTCGCCTCCATCGCCCAGGAAGCCAAACGCCACGCCCAGGTGCTGACCCTCGCGATTATCGGGCTCCTCGTGGCGAGCATGCTCGTCAATGTCGCGGTCATGCGCAGCACGCGCGGCCGCCTCTTCCGCGTTTCCCAAAGCATCGATGAATCCGCCGGCGACGTCCGCGAGGCCGCCGAACAGCTCACCGGCGCCAGCGAGCAGATTTCCGGCAACGCTTCCAGCTACGCCGCCGCCCTCGAGGAAATCGACGCGCGCCTGCGGGAGATTTCCGGCGTCGCGAGCAGGAACGCCGAACACGTCGCAAAAGCCGACGGCGTCGCCACGCACGCGACCTCCTCGGTCGAAAACGGCGTCTCGGCCGTCAAGGATTTCGGCAACGCAATGGATTCCATCGGCCGCTCCGGCCGCGAAATCACCAAGATCATCTCGAAGATCAACGACATCTCTTTCCAGACGAACATCCTCGCCCTCAACGCCGCGGTCGAAGCCGCGCGCGCCGGCGCGGCCGGCGCCGGTTTCTCCGTCGTCGCCGACGAGGTCCGCCGCCTCGCCCGCATGTGCGCGCAAGCCGCGAGCGAAACCACCGTGCTCATCGAGGAATCCGCCCGCAGCGCCGGACTCGCGATCGAAAAATCCGGGCAGGTCACGCGGGTGTTCACGGACATTTCCCAAAACGTCGGCGAGGTCGGCGAAATTGTGGCCAGCCTGAGCCAGGGTTTCCACCAGCAGAGCCGCGACATCGAGCACGTGAACCGGGCCGTGGCGAAGCAGCGGCATGTCGCGCAAAGCACCGCCACCGTCGCGGAGCAAACCGCCGCTTCCGCGCTCCGCCTGGAAAGCCAGGTCGGCAAGCTGGGGAACAACGTGACGTCGCTGAACAATCTCCTCGGCGACAAATCCACCGCCGAATCCCGTCTGGAAGCTCCGGTCGCCGCGACGCGGTTTGCCCGGGCCTGAGCTGGCGGAAGTAGGGCGGGTCTGTGACCCGCTCTTGCCGCGTTTCGAAAGCCAGGGCGGGTCACAGACCCGCCCTACTTCAGAAACCGTTAGCCTACTCCGCCGCGCGCGGCTGAATCGCCGCGGCCTTTTCCGAAAAGTACGCCTTGAGGGGATTGCCGGGCAGCGCTTTGGCGCCCGCGACCACCAGCTGCGCGTCGAGGTCGGCGCCGGCCCAGTTGGGATGCGTGTGCTCATCCGGCGTGACCTGCGGGAAAAGTTTCATCACGGCCTCGCGACCGAGTTCATCGTGCGTGCGGGCGACCCATTCGTTGAGATCGATGAAACCGACGTTTTCCTGCTGCGCCACCTTGGCCGTCCAGCCGGCGTAGGTGTCCTTGTCGCGCTTGATGTGCCCGGCGTCGTCCCAGATTTTCCGGGGAATCAGAGAACAGAGGATCGGCGTGACCCCTTTCGCCCGCGCGTCGGCAATGTATTTCCGCAGATACCCGCCGAAGGTGAGGACGACCTCGTGCTTCTTCGTCAGCTGGTTTTCGATCTCCTCCGTTTCCGCGCCGACACCCTTGATCGACGCGCGGGCGCGTGAAGTGTCGCTCACGTTGCCGCCATCGTTGGTCCCGAGCTGGATCATCAGAAAATCGCCCGGTTTCATCAGCGCGAGCGCCCGTTCCCAATGTCCGCCGGTCAAAAACGTGCGGCTGCTCAAGCCGCCGACCGCGCGATTCACGACATTGATTTTCGCCGGGTCGAAATAGGCCGCGATGGGATTGCCCCAGCCCCACTGTCCCTCGGCGCCTTTGTTTTGACCGTCGTCCTGCCCGTTGCGCACCGTCGAATCGCCGATGAGAAACAGCGACGGCAACTTCGGGTCGGCGGGTCGCGGCAGCCGGAGCCACGCACTGCGCTCGGCCTCGACCGCCGTGCCTTTTTCGGAAAGCGCGTTGCGCACCGTGGCGATCCGCCAGCCTTTCAACCCGGCCACGACGGCCGCGGCATGCAGGTCGGCGCCGGCGGCGTTGTAGTGCACGAAATCCTCCACGTAGTAGGTTTCCTTGAGCCTGGCTTCACCGAGAGGTTCGAATTGGTCGGCGAGGACGTTGCTCACGTCGATGAACGGCACGTTCGCCGTTTTTGCGATCTCGTATGTCCACTGCCCATAGCGGCCGAGCCCGCGTTCGAGTTTGCCGTCGATCCAGCGGTTGCGCGCGGTGGGGGAAAGCACGACGGGCGTGGCCTTCTTCCCTTTCACGTCGGCGATCATCTTCCGCAGGTACCAGCCGAAGGTGTGCACGACCTCGTGTTTTTTCGTGATCACGTTGTCGATCTCCTTCGTCTCCTCGCCGAGGCCGGGAATCGTGCCCCGCGCGCGAAGCGGAGGCGGCGGCTCGTCGTTGAGCGCGCCATTGTCGTTGTGGCCAAACTGGATCAGCACGAGGTCCCCTTCCTTCACGTCGGCCAGCAGCCCGTCCCACATTCCTTCGGTGATGAACGTGCGGCTGCTGCGTCCGCCGCGGGCGCGATTGACGATATTCACCTTCCCCGCGTCGAAATAATCCGCGAACGGCACGCCCCACCCTTGCTGGCTCTCGCCCTTCCCTCGCGCGGCGGTCGAATCGCCGGCGATAAAGATCGTGGGGAGGGTGGGATCGAGCTTGGGGACCGACGGAGCAGCAGCGGGCGCCGGACGTGCGGGAAGATCGGGCGCACGTGGCGGTTCGCTCTGAGCACCGAGGCTGGCGCCGCTCAACCCGAACGTGAAAAGGAAGCGAACAAGAAAGGATGTCATGATGAGGGTGGAGGAAACCCGAGCCGGCAAAACGTAGCAGCCGGGGTGACGAGGCTGAGACCGAAGCAAAAGCCACAGCCTCGTCACCTCGGCTGCTACGTTTTGCCGTGGATTCGTTCCTGCTGCTGGGAATCACAGGCAAGGCGTCGCCGGTCGCAAGTCGCCACCGGGATTATTTCGCCGCGATGGTTTCGTAGAACTCCGCTTCCACGATGCTGAGCGTTCCCGGCTTCAAGCGATCCGCACCGGTCGAGGCGTTTTCCTTCTGGTTGCCGAGTTCGACGATGTTGAACGCGTCGCGGTTCGCCGCCGTGTCGACGAGTTCGATTTTCAGCGAACGACCGGTGTGGGGCTTGAGCGGCAGCGTGACATAGCCGAGGCCGCGCGGCGTCAGGCCGTTGAACACTTCCTCGCCGTCGACCGTGATGCGCACGGGATAACTCCGCTGCCGCCAGCCGGTGAGTTTCATCGTGACTTCGCCAATGCGGACCGGCTGCGCGAAGGCATAGGCGATCCAGCCGTTCGCCAGCTCGTCGTCGTTCGCCCACGCGGTCGTCTCGTCATCGTCGAAGCTGAAACCGGCTTTTTCGGAATTCGAACCCGCGGTGACACTGGCGACCGGGATGGCAACCCGCGTGACGGTGAACGAAGGCGTTGCGGGTGTCGGGCCGCGTCCGAGAAATGACGGCAGGCCATCCGCCGGAAGTTTCGCCGCGAGTCCGTCGGTCGAAGGCACCGGCTTCGATGCCAGCTCGACGCTCACCGAGGCGAGGTCCGCCGACTTTGCCGTGACGACGATACGGCCGGGCGTGGTGGTGGAGCGGACCAGCACGCGGTTCACGCCGCATTCCACCGGGAGGCTGCGCGAGAGAATAAAGTTATCCGGACCCTGCGCGATTCCGCCGCGCCACTCGGCCGGGCCGCTCAATTCGAAATCGACGAGGTTCAGCGCCGTCGGGCAGCGCCGTCCGTCGGCATCGACCACTTCCACTTCGATCAGCGCCAGGTCAGCCGCATCGGCGCGGAGCCCGAGGGGACTGGTCATGGCTTTCAACCGCAAGGCGGCGGGTTTGCCGGCGGTGTTCAGCTCGGCTTCGCAGATTTTTTTCCCGGCGGCATCGAAACCCGTCGCGCGCAACGCGCCCGGTTCCCACGCGACCGGATCGAACGTGAAAAGGAACCGGCTGCTCTGCCTGCCGGCGCCGAGCGATTTGCCGTTGAGCGAAAGCTCGACGCGCTCCGCGCTCGAAACGACGTGGATGGGTTTCTTCACCCCGGGCGTGTAATTCCAGTGGCCGATGATGTGGGCGCGCGGTTTTTCCACGTCGACCCAGCCATCCCACATCACCTGGTGCGCAAAGAATCCGTCCTTCGGGATGCGCATCGCGTCAACCTCGCCGCTGCGGCGGTAGTTTTCCTCGCCGCGGTGATGGGTGTTCGTGTCGGAGAAAATAATGTTCACGCCGCCCGAGTTGACGCGTCCGCCCGTGCCGGGCCGCTCGCGCCAGTAGTCGTACCAACGCTCCACGTTCTCGATCGCATGCGTGTCCTGGTTGCGGTTGTAACTGCGCGCGTCCCGGCCGTTGTAGAGCGGGCCGTCGCCGTTTTTGTGGAACGGCGGGGAAAAATCGTCCCAGTATTTCCGCAGGCCCTCGTCGCGGGAATACTCCGTCTGCCAGAAAGGAATGCGCGCGCTCTTGTTGATGTAGAGCATCTCGCCGCCGTATTCCGCGATCCTGCTGTTGAGCATTTCGCGGGCGCCGATCGCGCGGCCGCCGTGCGGGTCGTACTGGTCGCGCACCGCCTTCAGCTCCGCCATGTGCTCCTCGCTGACGCCTTTGTTGCCGCCTTCGTAGAAAAGAATGCTCGGGTTGTTGCGGTTGTAGATGATCGCGTCGCGCATCACTTCGACGCGCTGACCCCAGCGGCGGCCGTTGACATCGCCCTCGGCATCGCCCGCCGGCATCGCCTGGATGAGGCCGACGCGGTCGCACGACTCGACGTCCTGTTTCCACGGCGCGACGTGCATCCAGCGCACGAGATTCCCGCCGCTCTCGACCGCGAGACGGTTGCTGAAATCGCTGAGCCACGGCGGCACCGAAAGGCCGATCGCCGGCCACTCGTTCGAAGTGCGCTGTGCGTAGCCGTGGATTTGAATGACGCGGTCGTTCAACGCGATCATCCCGCGCGAAAAATCGGTTTTCCGAAAACCCGTGCGTGTGCGCACGACGTCCACCGGCCGGTCGTCTACGATGAGCGCCGTCGACACGGTGTAGAGGTAGCCGTAGCCCCAGCTCCAGAAATTCAGCCCGTCGACGCGTGCCGAGGCCTTGATCACCGCCGTCGCGCCGGCCGGAACCGTCGATTGCCCGCCCGCGAATTTTTTCACGACCTTGCCGTCCATGTCCTCGACCGTGACCTCGTAGCCGAATGTTTTCGGCTCGCTGTGCGCGTTGCGCACCTGGGACTCGGCATTGATCGTCGCCGAGCGCCCCGGAATATCGAAGCCGCTCCCGTAAACATAAACCCCCGTCGTCCCGAGATGGGAAAACAGCGGGAGCGTTTGATGCAGCCGGTCCGCGACATGCAGCCGCACGTTCTTCGGAATGCCGCCGTAGTTGGCGTTGAAATTTTTGTCGGCCCACTGGTAGCGCTGCTTGGTGGCCTGCTCGGCGTACTCCCAAGCGTTGTCGGTGCGCACCGCGACGACGTTCGTCTCCGGCGCGGGCCGGATCAGGTCGGTGACATCGAAGCCGCAGGCCATCACGCCGTTTTCATGACGGCCGACATGCTGGCCGTTCACATAAAACTCGCCGCCCTGCCGCACGCCCTCGAACTCGAGGAAAACTTTCTTCCCCGCCGCGCCGGGCGGCAGCTTGAAGGCCTTCCGATACCACGCGATGCCGGTCGTGTGGTCCTTGATGTCCTTCTTGAAGGCATCGTCCTCGTTCCACGCGTGGGGCAGCGTCACGGCTTTCCACGCCGCGTCGTCGAACTGCGTCGCCTCGGCGCCGGCGGGATCGCCGACCACGAGTTTCCAGCCGGGATTGAAATCGTAGGTGTCGCGCGCGGTGGCGAAGGGCGCGCTGGCGAACACGAGAAGCACCAGGGGGAGGAGGTGGCAGGAGTGCATAAGGGAGAAGAATCGAATCAAAAAATTTCGGTCATCCTGGGTGGAGCGAAGAACCGCGGGCGGCGCGTTGAGCGTAGCAGCCGAGGTGGCGAGGCTGATCGAAACACCGCACAGCCTCGTCACCTCGGCTGCTACACGGCGCCTGGGATTCTTCGCTGCGTTCAGAATGACCATCATGGGAGGAGTTATTTCGTTTCGCTGCGGAGCGACACTTCCGCCGCCGTCAGTCCGCCGCTCGAAGCCTTGAGCGTGATCGCGCCCGCTTCACCGGCGCGGGTGCGCACGATGGCGAGGGCCAGGCCGTTGAAGGCGTTGCGCTCCTTCGACTGGAAGGACTCGAAGCTCGTCGCGTCACCGTTGTCGGTCGCGATGATTTCGGCGGGGCCGGCGATTTCAAATTTCACCCGCTGCTTCGAACGCGGAACGGCCAGTCCGTCCTTGTCGGCAATCGTCACGGTGACGAACGCCAGATCCTGCCCGTCGGCGCGCAACGTCGCGCGATCCGCGGCGAGCGTGAGTTTCGCGGCGGCGCCGGTGGTGCGCGTCGTCGCTTCGGCCCACTTCGCGCCGGCCTTGTAGGCGACCACGCGCAACTCGCCCGGCGCGTACTTCACGTCGTCCCAGCGGAACCGGTATTCCAGCGCCCCACGTTTTTTCCGGCCGAGCGACTGCCCGTTGAGGAAAAGTTCGGCCTCGTCGCCCGAGGTGTAGACGTGCACGGGCGTGACCTCGCCGACGCGATCCGGCCAGTTCCAGTGCGGGAGGATGTGCGCCATCGGCAGCTCCGGCCGCCAGCGCGCCTGGTAAAGGTAGAACCGGTCTTTTTTGAAGCCGGCGAGATCGATGATGCCGAAGTACGAGCTGCGCGACGGCACCGCGATCTTCTTGATCTCGGCGAGTTCCTTGGCGGCGCGTTCCTGCTGCGCGGGATCGGTGAAGTTGAGGAGATTGGTGGCGTCGGAATTGTAGGGCGTCGGCTCGCCAAGGTAGTCGAAACCGGTCCAGACAAACTCGCCCGCGACGTATGGCGCCTCGTCGAGGCCCTTGAACTCAACATCGGGCGCCCAGGCCCAGCGCGGCGCGGAAAGATCGTAGCTGCTCACCTGAAAATCCGCCTGCCCCTTCGACTTGTCGTCGCTCACCGGGAAAAAATATTCGCCGCGCGAGCTGATGGTGGACGCCGTTTCGCTGCCCATGACCGGAATGTGCGGCGCGCTCTGGTGAAACTTCGGGTACTCCGCCGGCTTGTAGTTGTAGCCGAGCACATCGACCGCGGTCTGAAACCCGTTGTAGCCCGAGGCGACAGAGTTGAAGCCCGCGCCGATCGGACGCGTCGGGTCCTCCTCGCGCATGATCGCGTAAAGATGCGACGCCAGTTTCCATCCCTCCGGCTCGCCCTGTTCGCGGATTTCGTTGCCGATGCTCCAGAGGACGACGCTCGGATGATTGCGGTCGCGGCGCACAAGCGCGCGGAGGTCCTTCTCGTGCCAGTCATTGAAAAGCAGGCTGTAGTCCTCGCGCTTCTTGCCGAGGCGCCAGCAGTCGAACGCCTCATCCATCACGACGAAGCCCATGCGATCGCACAGATCGAGCAGCTCGGGAGCGGGCGGGTTGTGGCTGGTGCGAATCGCGTTGCAGCCCATGTCGCGGAGAATTTCCAGCTGGCGCTCGAGCGCCCGGACGTTGACCGCCGCGCCGAGCGCGCCGAGGTCGTGATGATTGCACACCCCGTAAATCGGCAGCCGCTCGCCGTTGAGCAGAAACCCGCGGGTCGCATCGAAGGCGATCGTGCGGATGCCAAACGGCGTTTCGTAGCGGTCCACTTCCCTGCCGTCCTGCATCACCGTCGTGACAGCCACGTACCGGTTCGGCGTTTTTACGCTCCAGAGCTTCGGCCTCGGCACCGTGAGGGTTTGGGCGACGAGCGCCTGCCTGCCCGCGTTCAGACGCGACGCGGCCGTCGGGGTCGTGGTGGCGATCGCTTCGCCGACTATGCGGCCGGCGGAATCGAGGGCGAAGAGGCTGGTCGTGACTTGGGGCGTGACGTTGGCCGCGGTGCCGTTTTCCAAGGTGACCTTCACGTCCACGGTCGCGGCTTCCGCCGTGACGATCGGCGTCGTGACAAACGTGCCCCAGTGCGCGATGTGCACGGGCGAAGTCTTTACGAGCCAGACATTCCGGTAAATTCCGCCGCCGGGATACCAGCGGGACGAGAGCTTCGGGTTATCGAGGCGGATCGCGAGGACGTTGTCGGCGCCGGCCTTGAGATGCGGAGTGAGCTCGAGCCGCCAGGAGGCGTAACCGTAAGGCCATCCGCCCACGAACTGGCCGTTGAGCCAGACCGTGGCGTAGGACATCGCGCCGTCGACCTCGAGGAAGACGCGCTTGCCGGCGTCGGCGGCGGGCACGTTGAAATGTTTCCGATACCACGCGACGCCCCACCACGGGAGCTTGCCCGTCTCGCCCGGATTTTCCTGCGCGAACGGCCCCTCGATGCCCCAGTCGTGCGGCAAATCGAGTTTGCGCCACGGCGCATCGTCAAAGCCGGGTTGGGTGTAAGCCACGCCGCTTCCGGGATTTCCCTCGGGCCGCACTGGCTTGGGATAACCCGGATTGAGAAATTCCCCGCCCGTGGCCATGAGCCATGGTTTGAGGGTGGCGTAGGCAAGCGGGGTGTCCGCGCCGGCCGGGTCACCTTTGGCGAAACGCCAGTCCGCCGTGAACAACACCCGTTCGCGCAGGGGTTCAGCAGCGAACGCCGCATGGCGCAGGGCAAAAATGGCCAACAGGAGCGCGATCAGGCAGAAGCGAGCGCGGAAACCAAAACCGGGGGGCACGTGACGGTTCATCGGGAAGAAATCAGGGGTTAGCAGAACAGACCGGAAAAAGAAGGACAGGGACATTTCGGGTTAACCCGTTTTGAGGCGAAACCGTTTTGTCCGTCGTGCGTTCTTGTTCGGGCGCATCACGCACGCGCTTGCGTCAAAAGGTCGATGAAATAGTGAAATAGGCGTGACGTTACCGGCCCCAAGCCGTCTTGCCCCCGATCTCTGTTACCATGGTTAACCCCCGGTTTTTTTCGTGGCGGCTCCTCGTCGGCGCGGGCGCTTTTGTCGTCGGCTGTGGCGCGGTCGCGTCGGGGCAGACCCCGGCCCGGCCCCAAGCCGCCGAGCGCTTCCATCGCGAAATCGAGCCGCTGCTCACCAAATACTGCTACGACTGCCACGGTGAGGGGAAAAGGAAGGGCAAGGTGGCGTTCGACGAATTTACCTCCGATGCCGATCTTCTTTCGCATCCGAACCTTTGGAGCGCCGCCTTGAAAAATGTCCGGGCCGGCTTGATGCCTCCGCCCGACGATACCGAGGCCGATGCCCGGCCGACCACCGAGGAAATCAAGCGGCTCGAACACTGGATCAAGTTCGAGGCCTTCGCGATCGACCCAGCCAAACCCGATCCCGGCCGGATCACGCTGCGGCGGCTCAACCGCGTCGAATACCGCAACACCATCCGCGACTTGATGGGGATCGATTTTAACAGCGAGGTGGAATTCCCGCCCGACGACACCGGCCACGGCTTCGACAACCTGGGCGAAGTGCTGACGGTTTCCCCGCTTCTGCTCGAAAAATATCTCCAGGCCGCCGAAGAGGTCGTGGACAAGGCCGTGCCGCGCGTCGGGCGCGTTGCCGCCAAACGCATGGCGACCGCCCGCGATTTCCGCCGCGAAACCGTCCCAGCCGTCCCGAACGCGAAAGAAACGCCGGGCAACCCGGGCGAAGGCCCGCCGCCGGCCGAACGCGAGGCCCGCACCCGCGACCTCAACGTTCGCCGGGGCGGAAAACTGGTTCACGCGTTTTCCGTCACCCAGTCCGGCACCTACAAGGTCGCCCTCGATGCAAACGTCCGCAGCACTTTCGACTTCGATACGGGTCGCGCGAATTTGGTGATCTCCGTCGACGGCGTGGAACGCCAGCGGCAGGAAATCGTCTGGGGCGGCAAACCCGTGCGCTTCGACAGCGAGCAGGAGTGGACCGCCGGGGCCCACCAAATTTCCGTCGAGATGCAGCCGCTGCCCGAGCTGGCGCCCAATCCCGTCGATCCGCCTCCGCGCGCTCCCGATCCGGCCGATCTTGCGGCACTCCCCGCGGTGGCCGGCGCGGGTGCTCCCGGTGCCGCCCCCGGTGGCGTGCCCGCGGACTTCCGGCGTCCGCCCGCCGAGCGCTCCGTCGATCTCCGCATCGTCTCGGCCGAAGTGCAGGGCCCGATGGATGAAAACCACTGGGTGCCGCCGGAGAATTACCGCCGGTTTTTCCCGGAAGACGTGCCGGCCTCCCTCGCGGAGCGCGACGCCTTTGCGCAGAAAGTGCTCCGCGATTTCGCCACCCGCGCGTTCCGACGTCCGGTCGACGAGGCCAAAGTCACTCAACTCGTCGCCATCGCGCGCTCGATTTACACCGAGCCCGGCCGGCGTTTCGAGGACGGCATTGCCCGCGCGATGATGGGCGTGCTCGCCTCGCCACGTTTCCTTTTCCGCCTCGAGGAGCCTGCCCCCGGCGAAGCGGCGGAACCCTTCGCCGCCGTCGACGAACACGCGCTCGCCTCGCGTCTTTCCTATTTCCTGTGGTCGAGCATGCCGGACGAAGAGCTCTTCGGCCTCGCCCGCCGCGGCGAACTGCGGAAACAACTTCCGGCCCAGGTCGCACGCATGTTGAAGGATCCGAAGTCGCAGGCGTTCGTGAAGAATTTTCCGGGCCAGTGGCTGCAGGCCCGCGACATCGAGACCGTTCCCATCAACGCCCGCGCGGTCCTCGGCATCGGCAACGCGCGCGGCAACCGCGCTAGCCGCATCGACCTCGACGGCACGCTCCGCAAGATGATGCGCAGCGAAACCGAAATGTATTTCGAACACGTGCTGCGCGAAGACCGCAGCGTGCTCGAGTTCGTCGACAGCGATTACACCTTCCTGAACGGCCGGCTCGCCATCCACTACGGCATTCCCGGCGTGACCGGGGAGAACATCCGCCGCGTCACGCTGCCGGCGAACAGCCCGCGCGGCGGCATGCTCACGCAGGGCACCGTTCTCGCCGTCACCTCAAACCCGACCCGCACCTCGCCGGTGAAACGCGGCCTCTTCGTGCTCGAAAATATTCTCGGCACCCCGCCGCCGCCGCCACCGCCGGACATCCCTGCGCTGGAGGAATCGCAAAAAACCGCCGACGGCCGCGATCTCCCGTTGCGTGAGGCGCTCGCCGCCCACCGCGCCAATGCGCTCTGCAGTTCGTGTCACGCCCGCATGGACCCGCTCGGCTTCGCGCTCGAAAACTTCAACGCGATGGGCATGTGGCGCGAGCTCGACGCGAAACTGCCGATTGATCCCGCCGGCAAGCTCGTGACCGGCGAAAAGTTCGCCGACATCCGCGAACTCAAGCGCGTGCTCGCCACCGAGCGCCGCGCCGACTTCTACCGCTGCCTCACGGAAAAGATGCTGACCTACGCGCTCGGCCGCGGCTTGGAATACTACGACGTGCAGACGGTCGACGAGATCGTCGCACGGCTCGAGCGCGACCAGGGGCGTTTCTCCACTTTGCTCACCGGCGTCATCGAATCGGCCCCGTTTCAAAAACACCGGAATCGAAACGCTTCCCCCCAACTCACCCAACTTTCCCCGCCATGAAAAACCGCCCCGCTCTCGATCCCCAAGCCGCCCGTCTCGAGCGTCACCTCACCCTCAGCCGCCGTCAGTTCCTGCGCGGACTCGGCGTCTGCATGGCCCTGCCCGTTTTCGAATCCTCACTCGGTCCGGTCCTGCGCGCCGCGACCACCTCCGCGGGAAAAGCCGGCCCGCTCGCGACCACCAGCACCGGCGCGCCGCTGCGCATGGCGTTCGTCTATTTTCCCAACGGGGCGCATCAGGACAATTGGTGGCCGACCGGCCAGGGCTCGGCGTTCCAGCTCGGCCGCACGATGCAGCCGCTTGCGGGATTGAAGGGCGCGATCCAGGTGGTCGGCGGTCTCGATCACAAAAACGCCGCGCCCGGCAACGACGGCGCCGGCGATCACGCGCGGGCGAATGCCACGTTCCTCACCGGCGTGCGCGCGCGCAAAACCGACAGCGCCGACATCCAGGCCGGCATTTCCGTCGACCAGCTCGCCGCGGAACAGGTCGGGCATCTCACGCGTTTCTCGTCGCTTGAATTGTCCTGCGACAACGTCCGGAAATCCGGCAGCTGCGACAGCGGCTACTCCTGCGCCTACCAGTACAATCTTTCGTGGCGCTCCGCCTCGACGCCCATGACGCCCGAACCGAACCCGCGTCTCGTCTTCGAGCGGCTCTTCGGCAACGGCGCCCCCGGCGAACGCCAGCGGAATTTCGAGATGCGGCAGCAGAAGCAAAAATCCCTCCTCGACTTCGTGCTCGACGACACGCGTTCGCTGCAGCGGCAGCTCGGCGCGAAGGATCGCGACAAGCTCGACGAATATCTCACCGGCGTGCGCACGATCGAGCAGCGCATCCAGCGCGCCGAAAGTTTTGGCAAACTGCCGAATCCCGGCGCCGCGACACCACCGGCAGGGATTCCCGAGGATTTCGGCGAGCACATGGACATCATGTACGACCTGCTCGCGATGGCGTTTCAAACCGACTCCACCCGCGTGGCCACGCTCCTCCTCGCCAACGACGGCAGCAACCGCGCGTTCACCGAGATCGGAATTCCCGAGGGACACCACTACTGCTCGCACCACCGCAACAATCCCGAACTGATGGACAAGGTTGCCCAGATTGACCTGCACTACATGCAGCATTTCGCGCGCTTCCTCGACAAATTGGACAAGACGAAGGACGTCGACGGAAAATCCCTCCTGCACAATTCGATGATCGTCTACGGCTGCGGCAACGCGGACGGCAACAAGCACACGCACGACAACCTGCCGGTGATTCTCGCCGGCGCGGGCGGCGGCACGGTCACGCCGGGCCGCTACGCGAATTACGGAGCGCAGCCGATGTCGAATCTCTTCCTCAGCATGACCGACCGCCTCGGGGTCAAAGGCCTCGAGCGCATCGGCGACTCCACCGGCCGGCTGCAGGCGGTGTGAGTCGCGGAACCCCCAGAAATTTTCCGCCTTTCCGATTCTGTCATTCTGAGCGGAGCGAAGAATCCACTGGGATACCCGCCCGCTGCAGCGCTGCGAATGTCCTGCTGGATTCTTCGCTGCGCTCAGAATGACAGGCAAAAAATTTCATCCCCTCCGCCCCCAATGAAAAAACTCCCGCCACTGGCTTTAACCCTCGCTCTGCTCTGCGCCTTGAGGGTTTCCACCCGCGCCGCCGATACACCAGCGGCCGCACCGGTTGCGACTCCCGCCGCCGCGCCGAAACCCGCGCCCATCCCGGGAGGTCCGGTCGTTCAGCTCTGGTCCGGTGTCGCACCCGGCTCCGAAGGGAAAACCGCGCCGGAAAAAACCACCGAGCAGGGCTACGTCCTCGGCATTCACCAGCCGTCGATCGCGGTTTATCTCCCGCCGGCCGACAAAGCCACGGGCGCGGCAATCCTGGTGATTCCCGGCGGCGGCCACCGCTTCCTCGCGATCGAACACGAGGGCTACAACGTCGCCGCCTGGCTGCGCGACCACGGCATCGCCGCCTTTGTGCTCAAGCACCGCCTCGCCCGCGAAGAGGGCTCCACCTACAAAATCGAAGTCGAATCGCTGCAGGACACCGAACGCGCGATGCGCCTCATCCGCAGCCGCGCCAACGAATGGAAGATCGATCCCGCGCGCGTCGGCGTCATGGGATTTTCCGCCGGCGGTGAACTCGCCGCGATGGTCGGCACTCGTCCCGGCACCGGCGCAGCGGATGCGGCCGATCCCATCGACCGGCTCGGCGCCAAGCCGGCGTTTCAGGCTTTGATCTATCCCGGCCGCTCCGGCTCGATCATTCCCGACAAGGACAGCGCTCCCGCCTTCCTCGCGTGCGGCTACAAGGATCGCACCGACATTTCCGAAGGACTCGCGGAGGTTTACCTGCGCTTCAAACGCGCCGGCGTGCCCGCCGAGCTGCACATCTTCTCCGAATCGGGCCACGGCTTCGGCCTCCGCCCCACCCTGGCCTCGCCCACCGGCGAGTGGCCGCTGCGCCTGCGCGATTGGATGAACGCGCGCGGGTTTCTGAAATCCTCCTAGCCGGCGGCCACGTGTCCGCCATCCATTCGGCGGAGTCGTCGTCGTCGGACAGTTCGCCCCTCTGGCGAAATGGTGAATTTCGCGTGTTTGCCGAACAATCCGGCGCGAGGGCCGTTTGCTGAGCGATCCTTTTCGGGCGTTCCGTGCGGTTGATCGCTGCACGTCAAAATGCGGCGTGTTGTTACCACCGCCCCCTGCGCCACCGGTTCCCCTCCGGTGACGTTACCCTAAAAAACCCTATGAAACGTCTTCTGCTATCCGCCCTCGTGGCATTATCGGTGGCCGCCGCCCTGCGTGCCGCCCCTTATCAAATGGAAAACCTCGGCCGCGGCGTCATCGCGATGCGCACCGGCTCCAACTCCGTTTACGTCGGCTGGCGCCACCTCGGCCTCGATCCGTCGGGCATCTCTTACAACCTGTACCGCGGTTCAACGAAGGTGAATGCCTCCCCAATCACGAACTCGACGAATCTCGTCGATACGGGTGCGAACCTCGCGGTGGCCAACACCTACACGGTGCGTCCAGTGATCGGCGGCGTCGAACAGACCGCGAGCGCCGGCTACACGCTGCCCGCCAATGCTCCCACCCAGCAGTTCATGCGCGTGCCCCTGCAGCGGCCCGCCGGCGGCACCACCCCGTCGGGTGAAGCTTACACCTACGCGCCGAACGACACCCTACCCGCCGACCTCGATGGCGATGGCGAATACGACCTGGTCGTCAAATGGGAGCCGTCGAACATCAAGGACAACTCCCAGTCCGGTTACACCGGCAACACCTATCTCGAGGGCTACAAGCTGAACGGCACCCGTCTCTGGCGGATCGACCTCGGCCGCAACATTCGCTCCGGCGCCCACTACACGCAGTTCCTCGCCTACGATCTCGACGGCGACGGACGCGCCGAGGTCTGCGCCAAGACCTCCGACGCCACCATTAGCGGCACCGGTCAGGTCATCGGCAACGGCAGCGCCGACCACCGCAATTCCTCCGGATATATTCTGACCGGTCCCGAGTTCTTCACCGTGTTCAACGGTCAGACCGGCGCGATTCTCGCCACCACAAATTATGTTCCGGCGCGCGGCGTCGTCGCCGACTGGGGAGACAGCTACGGCAACCGCGTCGATCGCTTCAACGCGACCATCGCCTATGTCGACGGCACCCGTCCGAGCGCGATCATGTGCCGCGGCTACTACACGCGCGCCTGTCTCGTCGCGTGGGACTGGCGCAACGGCCAGCTCACCCAGCGCTGGGTTTTCGACACCGGCCACAGCGGCGGCACGTGGAGCGCCTACAAAGGCCAGGGCGCGCACAGCGTCAGCGTGGCCGACGTCGATGGCGACGGAAGGCAGGAGATTGTCTACGGCGCCTGCACGATCGATGACAACGGCCAGGGCAAATACACCACGGGTGAAGGCCACGGCGATGCCCAGCACGTCGGCGATCTCATTCCGACCCGGGCCGGTTTGGAATACTGGATGGCCTACGAGAAAAGCTCGGGCCGCGCAGCCGGCTTGGTGGACGCCAACACCGGCGCGATCATCATGAGCAAGGCCAACACCAGCGGCTCCGAAGGTCCGGGCCGCGGCGTCGCCGACGACATCTACGCCGGCAATGCGGGGAGCGAATTCTGGGGTGCCGGTCCCGGCATGACCAATCTGTTCAACGCCGCCGGAGGCGTCGTGGGCCGCACGCCCTCCAGCGCTAATTTCCTGATCTACTGGGACGCCGATCTGACCCGCGAGCTGCTTAACAGCAATGCGATCGACAAATACGGCCTGAGCAGCGACACGCGGCTCCTCACCGGCAGCGGCGTTGCTTCCAACAATGGCACCAAGTCGACGCCCTGCATCAGCGCGGATCTTTTCGGCGACTGGCGCGAAGAGGTCATCTGGCGCGAGACCGGCAACACCGCCCTGCAAATCTTCACGACGACCAACGTCACCACCAACCGCATCCACACGCTGATGCATGACCCGCAATATCGCGCCCAGGTCACGGCCGAGATCTCGTCGTACAACCAGCCGCCGCACACGAGCTTCTTCATGGGCAACGGCACGCCGTCGAACCCGAACATCACCTACGTCGGCGGCTCCCAGCCTCCAGTCGGCGACACCTATCAGGCCGAAAGCGCGACGGCGGCAGGCAGCGTGGTCTTCGAAAGCAACAACGCCGGCTTCAACGGCTCCGGCTTCGCGAACTTCCCCACTACCGGAGGCACGCTCACCTTCAGCAACGTCGACGGTAACGGCGGCGGCGCCAAGAGCCTCGCGATCCGTTTCGCCAACGGCGGCACCGCGGCTCGCGCCGGCAACCTCACGGTCAACGGCGTCACCACCGGCATCTCGTTCGCGACGACCGGTGGCTGGGCCACTTGGGTCACGATGAACGTGAACATCACCCTCAATAACAACTCGACGAACACGATCCAGTTCGCCTCCACCGGCGGCGACCTCGGTAACATCGACCAGATCTCCGTACCGTAGTCTGCCACCGCACTTCGATCGTGGAGCCGCCCGTTGCGGCGGCTCCACCTCCGGCTCATCCACGGGAAACGGCTCCCCTGGCGGGAGCCGCTTTTTCCGAATTCAGGAGCTGCCCACGCCTCCACTCGCGCTGATTCCCGGCACGCACCGGCCGATCTGAGCCGGTCTGCTTCGTCCCGCACTTTCCCAGTTACCCTTGTAATTCCCGGTGAGCTTTGCCGTTCGCCGAAACCCTGATTTGTCATGAAAAGAAATCCCCTGTCAGTCCTGTCGTGCGTGTTCGTCACGCTACTTCTCGCGGTCGCTTTGCGCGCCGCGCCCTATCAAATGGAAAATCTCGGCCGCGGCGTCATCGCCATGCGCACGGGTACCAGCTCCGTCTACGTTGGCTGGCGCCAGCTCGGCCTGGATCCGTCGGGCATCTCCTACAACGTGTATCGCGGTTCGACGAAGGTGAACGCCTCCCCCATCACGAACTCGACAAATCTCGTCGATACGGGCGCGACCCTCAGCGTCGCCAACACCTACACGGTGCGCCCGGTGATCGGCGGCGTCGAACAGACCGCGAGCGCTGGCTACACCCTGCCCGCCAACGCGCCGACCCAGCAATATCTCCGGATTGCCCTTCAGCAGCCGGCCGGCGGCACCACGCCGGACGGAGTGGCTTTCACCTACAGTCCGAACGATTGCAGCCCGGGCGATCTCGATGGCGACGGCGAATATGAGATCGTCGTGAAGTGGTATCCCAGTAACGCGAAGGACAACGCGAACGCCGGCTACACCGGCAATACGTACCTCGATGCCTACAAACTGAACGGGACGCGCCTCTGGCGCATCGACCTCGGCCGGAATATTCGTTCCGGTGCCCACTACACGCAGTTCCTCGTTTTCGACCTCGACGGCGATGGCAAGGCCGAGGTCTGTTGCAAAACCGCGGACGCCACCATTAGCGGCACTGGCCAGGTCATCGGCAATGGCAGCGCCGACTACCGCAATTCCAGCGGGTATATTTTGACCGGTTCCGAATTCTTCACCGTCTTCAACGGACAAACCGGCGCGGCGATGGCCACCGCCAACTACAATCCGCCGCGCGGCACCGTCGCCAATTGGGGCGACAACTGGGGTAACCGCGTCGATCGCTTCAACGCGACCGTCGCCTACCTCGACGGCACGCGCCCAAGCGCGGTGATGTGCCGCGGATACTACACGCGCGCCTGCCTCGCGGCGTGGGACTGGCGCAATGGTCAGCTCACGCAACGCTGGGTCTTCGACACCGGCCACAGCGGCGGCACGAGGAGCGCCTACAAAGGCCAGGGTCCGCACAGCGTCACCGTGGGCGATGTCGATGCCGACGGCCGCCAGGAAATTGTCTACGGCTCCTGTACGATCGACGACAATGGCCAGGGCAAATACACCACCGGCGAAGGCCACGGTGACGCGCAGCATCTCGGCGACCTCATTCCCAGCCGCGCCGGCTTGGAATACTGGATGGTGTACGAGAAGAGTTCCGGCCGTGCCGCCGGACTGGTGGACGCGAACACGGGCGCGATTATTATGAGCAAGACGAACAACACCGGCGAAGAAGGGCCGGGCCGCGGCGTCGCCGACGACATCTATGCGGGCAACGCTGGCGCGGAGTTCTGGGGTGCCGATCCTTTGATGACGACCGGTCCCGGTCTGACCAATCTCTATAATTCAGCCGGCACTTCACTCGGGCGCCCGCCTTCGAGCTGTAATTTCCTCGCTTACTGGGATGCAGATTTCACCCGCGAACTGCTCGATGACATCCACATCGACAAATATGGACTGAGCGCCGATACCCGGCTGCTCACCGCCAGCGGGGTCCTTTCCAACAACGGCACCAAGTCCACACCTTGTCTGAGCGCGGACCTGTTCGGCGACTGGCGTGAAGAAGTCATCTGGCGCGAGAGCGGCAACACCGCGATCCGCATCTACACCACCACGGATGTCACCTCCAACCGCGTCCACACGCTGATGCACGACCCACAGTATCGCGCCCAGATTTCGGCTCAGCAAAGCGCCTACAACCAACCCCCTCACGTCAGTTTCTACATGGCCAATGGCACCCCGCCGAACCCGAACATCACCTACGTCGGCGGCACTCCACCCCCGGTCGGCGACACCTATCAGGCCGAGAGCGCCACGCTCGCGGGGAGCGGCACGGTCGTTGAGACCATCAACGCCGGCTTCAACGGCACCGGCTACGTCAACTTCCCGGCCACCGGCGGCACGCTCACGTTCAGCAACGTCGATGGCAACGGCGGCGGCGCCAAGAGTCTCGCGATCCGTTTCGCCAACGGCGGCACCGCAGCTCGCGTAGGCAGCCTCACCGTCAACGGCGGCACCGCCACGAGCCTTTCGTTCGCGGCGACCGGCGGCTGGACCACGTGGGTGACGATGAACGTGAATATCACCCTCAACAACAACTCGACGAATACGATCCAGATCGCCTCGACGGGCGCCGACCTCGGTAACGTCGACCAGATCTCCGTACCGTAGTCTGCCATCGCACCTCGAGGTGGAGCCGCCGCCACGGGCGGCTCCACCTCCGACTCATCGCGGACAAAACGGCAAAGCCCGTGATCCACATGCGACCTTCCTTTCACACCACCCATGCGACTTCGTCCTCCGGTTCGCGCCGGCGATCGAGACCGTGGCTGGCGCCGTTGGTCGCCGGAACCCTTGCCGCGTGGATGACTTTCCGCTGCGAAAGTCCAGTCGCGCCTGCGCTTCCATCTGCACCGACCGCATCCGAGGGGCCGGTCGGATCGCTTGAAACGATACCGCCAAAACCCGCCACGCCTCCGCGGTCCGTTTGGGACGCACGCTGGCGAAGCTGGCTCGGCCGGCTCGCCACGCCGGGCAGCGACGCGGACCTCGCCTTCGAATTCGAGGAGTTGGTCGCCGCCGATCCATTGCGAGCGCTCGCGCACGCACGGCATGAATCCAGCCCGGCCCGCCGGGAGAGCCTGGTGCAGGCCGTGATGCTCCTGTGGGCGGAAGCCGACCCAATCGCCGCCGCAGCGCACGTCCGAAACCTGCCGGACGCCGAGCGGGCGACCGGATTCGTCGCCGTGCTGGCCGGAGCGGTCAGCCAGCCGGAAATCGCAGTTCGCCTCGCCGATGAATTTTGCCGCGAAGATCCATCCCGCGCCTTTGTTTACGGCCGGACGTTGATTGCCGCGCTTGGGCGCGCCGGCGAAAATCGCGCCGCACTTCGTTTCGCGCTCGAGGACCACCACACGGAGCCCGGCGAAGATCGCAACAAATGGCTCAAGGCCGCGTTCTCGCAGTGGGCCGCAAGAGATCCCAAGGCCGCTCTGGCTGCCATCCAAGAGGTGCCAGGCGAAGGCCCCCGCTTCGAAGCGCTCGACGCCATCGTGACGAGCCGCATGCAGGCCGACCCCGCGGAAACAGCGGAGACCCTGCGCCTGCTGCCCGCTGGACCGGATCGCAATCTCGCGCTGGGCCAAGCTCTGCGCGGCTGGGTGGACAAAGATCCAAAGACCGCCGCGACGTGGCTCGCACACCTCGATCCGAGTCCGGAACTCGATGCGGGAGCCGAGGCCGTCGCGACCCAAGCACAACTTCAGCAACGACCCGAAGTCGCGCTGAGCTGGGCCGAAAGCATTTCGAGCGCCGAGAGCCGGTCGCGAACCGTGAGCTTCATCGTGCAACGCTGGGCGCACAACGATGCAGCGCCCGCGCTCCGTTATATCCAGACGACACCGCATCTCCTGCCCGAAGACCGGGCAAAGCTGCTGACGACGCAGGTGTTCCCCACGGAAATCCCCCAATGAGAACGCAGGATACATCCATCGCGGACAAACGGTATTGTTCGGGTCCGTCCGGAGCGGCTCTTCCCAATCAATGACGACCCGCTGCCCCTCACCCCACTCTTCAACCCCTTGGCGCGCGGGTTGGTGGTCAGCCCGCACAGAAGAAGCGCGACCGGCATCGATCGAATCGAACCCCATTTTCCCCTATGAAATACCCCAACGAACCACGTATTGACGTTTCCAGTCCACTGAATCCGCCGGCCCGCGAGCTTCCTCGCCGGCCCGCCTCCTTCCGTTGTGCCCTGCTCAGCATGGTCGCGGCCGGAGTGTCCCTGTTCGCCCAATCCGCCTCCGCCATCCCGACGGTCTACACCTGCGGTGATTCGACGGTGCAAACCTGGGCCTCGGGCTACTACCCGAAGGCCGGATGGGGCCAGGTTCTGCCGAAGTATTTCGATTCGGCCCAAGTGTCCGTCGTGAACAAGGCCGTCGGCGGGACGAGTTCGAAGAGCTTCTATGACAACTACTGGACGGGCGTGAAGAACCTCCTGAAATCGGGCGACTACGCGTTCATCCAGTTCGGCATTAACGACAGTGCGAGCGACACCGCGCGGCACACGGACGCCTCGACGACGTTCAAGGACTACCTCCGCAAATACGTGAACGAAACCAAGGCGAAAGGCGCCTATCCGGTCATCGTCGCAACGCTGCGGCGCAATGCCTGGAACAGTGATGGCACGGTCTACGACGCCTACCATGGCTATCCCATCGCGGCTCGCGAAGTGGCGGCCGAGATGAACGTGCCGTGCATCGATCTGGACGGGAAGTGCCGGACGCTGATGCAGTCGCTGGGTTCGGAGTATTGCGGAAAATATTGGTATATGAATCTCGATGCAGGAGCCTGGCCCAACTACTCGGGCGGCCAAGCCGACAACGTTCACTTCCAGGAAGCAGGCGCGCTGGAGATGGCAAAACTCGTCGTCACCGCGATCCAGGAGAGCAGCTTCGCCAGCCTGCAGAGCTTGGTCCCCGCGATTCGCCCGATGTATTCCGTCACGTTCAGCCGCAACAATTCCAACGGGATCGTGACCCGCACGCAGTCCTTCCCGCAAGGCGTCACCGTCCACGCGCAGGCCCGGCCCAACAGCGGCTTCACGTTCTCGAACTGGAGCGGCGGACTCACCGGCACGGCGAAGATCTCCACCTTTGCGATGGGCACGTCCGCCAGATCGATCACCGCGAATTTCTCGGGCGGCTCGTCGACGACCTACCAGGCGGAAAGCGGCACGCTTTCCGGCGGCACCATCGCGGAATCCACCAACAGCGGATACCGCGGTTCCGGTTATGCGAACTTCCCCACCACCGGAGGCGTCTGCCAGTTCAACAGCGTGAACGGCGGTTCGGGCGGCACCAAGACTCTCGTGATCCGGTTCGCCAACGCCGGGGGATCGCGCACCGGTCAACTCGTGGTGAATGGCACCACGAGCAGCATCACGTTCGGGACCACCGGTTCGTGGACGACGTGGACGACGATGTCGGTCAACGTGACGCTGAACAGCAGCACGGGCAACACGCTCCAGCTCAAGTCCAACGGCAGCGACCTGGCCAACGTCGACGAGATCACGATCCAGTAATCGTCCCTCAACTTCCAACCACGTCTTCCCATGAAATCGTTTTCTTTCCGTCGCCGCCTCGCGGCCGTTGCAGCGCTGCTCACCGGCGCGGCCCTCTTCAGCAATTCTCTGGTCGCCGCGCCCACCGCCTATCTGGCCGGTGACTCCACCGTGATGACCTACAACGCGAGCAGTAATCTCTACCCGCAGCAGGGTTGGGGTGGGCGCATCGCAGATTACTTCACCACTGGCGTGACCTTCTCCAACAAGGCCATCGGCAAACGCAGCAGCAAAAGCTTCGTGGATGAAGGGCGGCTCGACGCCATTCTCAACGTCATCCAGCCCGGGGATTTCCTGTTCATCCAGTTCGCGCACAACGACAGCAACAGCGACCCGAAGTATTACACGTCGCCTTACACGACCTACAAAGAATACCTCGCGATGTATATCGACGGGGCGGTGGCGCACGGTGCGACGCCCGTTCTCGTCACACCGGTCGGCCGGCGGAATTACAACAGCAGCGGCAGCTTCATCAACGACTTCACCGACCGCTGCACGGCGATGAAGCAGCTCGCCACGGAGAAGAACTGCAAGCTGATCGACTTAAACGCGAAGAGCATCGCCTTCTACAACAAGTTGGGAGGCGAGGCCGCCAAAGACGTGTTCCTGTGGTTGAGCGCCGGCCAATACCCCAACTTCCCGAATGGGGTTTCCGACAACACGCACTTCCAGGAATACGGTGCCGGCCAGATCGCGCGGCTCGTCACCGAGGGTATCGAAGAGCTGAACCTAAGCATCGAGACATCGATCAAATCGATCACCTACCCCGCCGAAGCCGGCGCCATCTCGGGCGGCGCGATTCGCGAAAAGACGAATTCCGGCTGGCGCGGTCAGGGATACATCAATTTCCCGACGACCGGCGGCACCGTCTCTCTCTCCGGGGTCAACGGCCGCACCGGTGGCACGAAGACGCTGCGCATTCGTTTCGCGCTCGGCGGCTCTGCCGCGCGCAGCGGGCAGTTGGTCGTCAACGGCACGACGACGACGATCTCGTTCAGCGCGAGCGGCTCGTTCACCACGTGGACGACGAAGGATGTCACGGTGACCCTCAATGCCGGCACGAACAATACGATCCAGCTCAAGTCCAACGGATCCGACCTCGCGAATGTCGATGATATCACGGTCCTGTGATTCTCTGATCACATGAGGGTCGCACCCGCCAGGAGTCGAAAATCCCCCATCGCCGGCGTCGGAATTCCGATGGCGGCGATGGCGCTGCTTGGTGCGGTTCACCATGCCGGAGTCTTCGCGCCCGGCCCGGGAGCTACCGGGCCGGCCGCGAGCGCGAGCGAGATCGAATCGTCCGCCCGCGCCGTCGTCCCGCCCGCCGACCACGTGGCAGCGGCACTTACCGAGGAGCAATTCGAAGACCTGGCCTCCCGCGATCCCGGACTCGCTCTGCGACTGGCCGCGGCTGAGACCAACACCGTTCGTGCCCTGGAACTGCGCCACCGAGTGCTCCGAATTTGGGCCGCGAAAAATCCGGAGGCCGCCGCCGCTTGGGCCAATGCGCTGCCCAACGGCGAGTGGCAGCCTGCGCTTGCGGCCGTGTTCGTGGGAGCGGCGGAGAATCCGGATGAAGCGATGCGAGTCGCGCGTGCGCTTTGCGCGGAAAACCCGTCGCAGGCTGGAGACTACGGACAGATTTTGATCATGAGCCTCGCCACCGTCGGCGCATACGAGACGGGTGCTCGATTCGCGTTGGCCACCGGCGAGGACGTCGAGCATCGCGCCGCGTGGCTGCACACCGCGTTTTTCCACTACGGGATGCATCAACCCACCGCGGCCCTGACGCTGATCGAGAGGTTGGGCGCGTCCTCCGTCAGCTCTGTCACCTTCCAAGGCGCCATCTCCGGCTGGGCAGCAACCAACCCGGCTCAAGCCGCAAATTACGCCATCGGCCTGGCCCCCGGTCCGGATCGCACGTTCGCGCTGAGCGAAACGCTGCCTCAATGGGTGAGCCGCGATGCGGTCAAAGCCGCCGCGTGGATCCTGCAGTTTGATCCGATCAGCGACATGGACGCCGGTGCTGCAGCTGTGGCGAGCCAGTCGGGCCTGGTCCAGCAACAGCCCGATGCGGCCTTCCGCTGGGCGGCGAGCATCGCCGAGCCGACGCTCCGTGCGAACACGCTGCGGAGCCTCGCCCTGCAGTGCGCGCCGCAAAATGCCGGGGCGATCCGCGATTTTCTGAGACGCATCCCGGATCTGCCCGAGTCCGATCGTAGCGCACTGCTCGACAGCCTTAGTCCAAATCCAGACGCGTAATCTCGCTACCTCGCGGTAGCTGCGGCCGCCACCTTCTGCAGATTCGTGATCACCTCAGGCGGCACCGCGATCACCGTGCCGTGGCGCATGCGGACCGGCGTGCCTTCGTCGGGGAAATGCATCTTGGCGGTCACATCCTCCCACGTTTTCAAATCCCGCGACCGCATCGCGCCATAATGCTTCTTCGTGTAGGCGTCGTAGTAGACGACGTAGTCTTCGCCGACTTTCACTGCGGTCGGTCCCTCAACCCAAAGTCCCGGCGGGGTGAAGGGCTCCGATAAATCCGTAAACGGTCCCTGCAGGTCCGTCGCACGCGCGATCTGCAGATATTTTTTCGGCGGATTGCGGGTCTCATCCTTCACGATGAGCACGTCGCCCTGGTCCGTCCGGAGAAACGTCGCGTCGATCACGCTGAATCCACCGTCGTAGAAAAGCTTCGTCGGCGTGAAGGTCGCGAAGTCCTTCGTCGTCGTGCAGTACATCCGGTGGTTGTACTTCTCCTCGGAGGAACCGGCGGTCTGGGTGAATTTCCCCGGAATCGTCGACGCCCAGAAGATCAGGAATTCCTTTCGCTTTTCGTCGTAGACGATCTCCGGCGCCCACGAATTCAGCACTTCCGGCTCATGCGCCATCACCGGAATTTCCTTCTGCTCGGTCCAGGTGATGAAGTCCTTGGACGACGCGTAGCCGATGTTGTTTTCGTTCCAGCCCGACGTCCAAACCATGTGGAACGTACCGTCGGGTCCGCGGACGACGCAAGGGTCGCGCATCAGTTTCGATTTTCCGACCTTGGGCGTCAGGTAACTTTTCCCGTCGTTGGTTTTTTCCCAGGTGTAGCCGTCGGCGCTCCAGGCGAGATGCAGCCCGTCTTCGCCGTTTTTTGTGAAGTAGGTGAACAGGTAGCCGCTGCCCGGCTGGATCGCGTGCGCGGGTGCGAGCAAAGCGCCGAGGAGCAGGCCGGCGGAAAGAATAAGGCGGGGTGTTTTCATTTTTTGGAAGCGGTGGGTTCGTCGCCGAGCGGGCGGTCGCTGGTGAAGTTGGGGCTGGGCGGAATGGAAAAATTTTCGACGGGGTCGGGCGCGGCGGGATCGAAGCCCTTGAAATCATCGACGATGAATTTCGCGAACGGGAGCTTTTGTTCGCGGACCGACTGGACGACACACTTCGCGATTTCGTAGCTGCCGTAATTGTTGTGATGGGTGTTATCGACCTTGCCACCGGGAGCGGCAAACGCGGCCGCCGACTTTTCCGGCCCCAGCGCCTCATGGAGTTTCAGCGTCATCGCATTCAAGTCGATGAACGGCACCCCGAATTCCTTCGCCGCCTGCCGCGACGCGTCCGCGTAGTCGGCGAGCGAGCGGCGCGGCTTGCCGTTGTCATCGAAGCCCCGCCGCTCCACCGGCGAGACGACAACCATTTCCCCGCCCCGCGCGCGGACCGCCTGGATGTGCGTGAGAATCTCGTCCTTATAGGTGGTGAACGGGCCGCCCGTGCCCGCCGCGATCTGTTTCTGGTCGTTCGTGCCGAACTGCACCACGAGCCAGTCGCCCGGTTTCATCACGCTGACAATCTTGTCGAGCCGGCGGCGTCCGATGGAATCGCGATAGGTTTCACCCGATTCGCCGTGATTCGCGATGGCGACATCGGAGTTGAACCACCGCGTGAGCATCTGCCCCCAGCTGTTGTAGGGTTCCGCCGACTGGTCGCAGACCGTCGAGTCGCCGAGCACGAAAATCGTCGGCCGCTCCACCGCCGCAATCTCGATCGCGCACACCGCGGGACGCGTGTTGTTGAATTCCAGCGTGATCAGGTTGTCCCAGGCGCGCGCCTCCGCCGTGGTTTCGCGCGGGGCTTTCAGGCGGACGACACCCCCCCGCATTCCGGGCGAGGCGGAAATCTGCGGCACGCGGGTGTTCACGATGAAGCTCACGGTTTCAAATTTGCCCGGCGCCGTGGAAATTTTTTCCACCATCAACCGGCGCAACTCCGCCTTGATCGTCGTCGTCGTCGCGCTCTTCGCATCGCCAAGCGTGATCGTCACCCGGTAGTTGCCCTCCGCCGGAACCCCCGCGGAAAAATAAAATGGCTGGCCGCTGACGACGCCGCGCTCGGTTTGCTCGACCGCTGCGCCGGGCTCGAAACCGAAGCCGCGTTCCTTCGTGAACAGCATGTCCGGCGAAACCGGTGTGGCGCCCGCCACGCTCGCCACGGAGCCAAAATCGAATTTGAGCGGCGCCGCGGCGGCCCGGACGCTTTCCGCCGTTAACAATGCGCCGGCCAAAATCACCAGGGCGCGGAACCGAAAGAAGAGGGAAGGAGGCATAAGGGGGTGAAAAACGTGTTCAGGATCTGAACGGCGGGGAAAGGAGGCAGTTAATCGACGACTAGACGCAGCGAGTGCAAGGTTCGTTGCGTTTTGGCGGCATCAGCAATCTCCGCCGCGCCGGAACCGGGATTCAATTTGAGAACACCCGGACGGTCGGTAAGTTCCTCCCCGCCACCCCGCCCCGGTTCCGCCGTCCCAACCCCGTTGAAAACCCCTCCCCGCGTCCTCATCGCCACGCTTTTTTGCGCCGTGCTTTTCCTGGGCAGCGTCCTCTTCGCGGCGCAACACCAGATGGAAGCGCTGGGCCGCGGAGTCATCGCCCTGCGCTCCGCGACGACGGAAGTTCACGTGGGCTGGCGGCTCCTCGGCACCGATCCGGCGGACATTGCCTTCAATCTCTACCGCTCGGCAAACGGCGCCGCGCCGGTGAAGTTGAATGCCAGCCCGCTGACGGCGACGACCGACTTTGTTGACGGCAGCGCCGATGCCACCCAACCGAACGCCTATTTCGTGCGCCCCGTAGTTGACGGCGTCGAACAGGCCGCGAGCGCCGCCGCTTCGCTGCCGGCCAACACGCCGGTGCAATCGTTCATCACCGTTCCGCTGCAAACCCTGCCGGGCAACATCCCCAACGACGCATCCGTCGGCGACCTCGATGGCGACGGCGAGTACGAGATCGTGCTGAAGCAGGAGATGAACACGCGCGACAACTCCCAAAGCGGCACGACCGGCGAGACGAAGCTCGAGGCCTACAAACTCAACGGCTCCCTGCTCTGGCGCATCAACCTCGGGAAAAACATCCGTGAGGGCGCGCACTACACGCAGTTTCTGGTCTACGATTTCGACGGCGACGGACGCGCCGAGGTCGTCTGCAAAACAGCCGACGGCACCATCGACGGCACCGGCCGCGCGATCGGCGACGTGAACGCCGACTACCGCAATGCCGAGGGCTATGTTTTGCGCGGGCCGGAATTCCTCACCGTGTTCGACGGCCTCACGGGCGCGGCCCTCGCGACCACGAACTACGTCCCGCCCCGCAACAACAACCCGGCGAGCGCCGACGTTTCCGCGTGGGGCGACAACTACGGCAACCGCGTGGATCGTTTTCTCGCATGCGTCGCGTATCTCGACGGCCAGCGCCCGAGCATCGTGATGTGCCGCGGCTACTACACGCGCGCCGTGCTCGCCGCGTGGGACTGGCGCAACGGCCAGCTCACACAACGCTGGGTCTTCGATTCCCGCGACGGCACGCCGGGCAACACCGCCTACGACGGCCAGGGCGCCCACAGCATCACCGTCGGCGATGTCGATGGCGACGGACGCGACGACATCATCTACGGCGCCGCTACGATTGGCTCGGACGGCCGCGGACTTTACTCGACCGGACTCGGCCACGGCGACGCGTTGCACCTGTCGGACATGGATCCCGACCGTCCGGGTCTTGAAGTGTGGATGGTGCACGAAGACCCCGGAAGCTACGGCGCGACCGGACTCGAGATGCACGATGCGAAAACCGGCGCGGTGCTCGTGGGCGCTTCCGGCCAGGCGTCGGATGTCGGGCGCGGCGTCGCCTTCGATATCGATTCCCGCTACCGCGGCTACGAAATGTGGGGCGCCCGCGGCGGCCTCTACAACGCCCAGGGCCAGGCCATCACCGCGACGCGACCCGGCCAGATGAATTTCGGAATCTGGTGGGACGCCGATCCGCTCCGAGAAATCCTGGACAACATCACGATTTCAAAATGGAACGAGACGACGAACAGCACCACGACGCTGCTCACCGCGACCGGCACCGCCTCGAACAACGGCACGAAAGCCACGCCGGTGTTGAGCGCCGACATCCTCGGCGACTGGCGCGAGGAAGTGATTTTGCGCACGACCGACAACCAGGCGCTGCGGATTTATTCGACGACGATTCCCGCGACCAACCGCCTCTACACGTTGATGCACGACCGCACCTACCGGCTCGCGATCGCGTGGCAGAACACCGCTTACAACCAGCCGCCGCATCCCGGTTATTTTCTCGGGCACGGCATGACGCCGCCGCCGGTGCCGGATATTCCGCCGCCGCCGCTCAATGCTTCGACGTCGCAGCTCGCCGGCCTCTCGGTGCGCGCGAACGCGGGCTCCGGCCCGGAGACGTTGATCGTCGGCTTTATTACCGCGGGTTCCGGCGATCAAAACGTGTTGGTGCGCGGCTTGGGCCCGGCGTTGATTCCGCAGGGTGTCACCACCGCGCTGCCCGATCCCAAGCTCGAACTGTTCGGCGCGGGCGGATCGCTCGCCGTCAACGATGACTGGGCCATCAACAACACCATGACCGCTGCCGCCGTCGCCGATGCGATGGTGGCGATGGGAGCTTATACGCTGCCGAATTCGAGCCGCGACGCCGTGCTCGTGCCGCGTCTCGGCGCTGGCGGCTACACCGCCCACGTGAGCGCGGCGAGCGGCCCGAGCGGAACGGCGCTCATGGAAGTCTATTCCGCGATCAATCCCTCGGGACGCCTCACCGCGCTTTCAGCGCGGGCGCGAGTCGGTTCGGGCGAGGGCCGCTTGATCGCCGGCTTCGTGATTCGCGGCGCGGAGCCGAAGACCGTCCTCATCCGCGCCGTCGGTCCGTCGCTCGTTGGCGTGGCGGGAGTACTCGCCGATCCGCAGCTCGAGCTTTACCGCGGCGGCACGCGCATCGCCACGAACAACGACTGGGGCGACGGCTCCGGTGCGACGGCGGCGACGTTTGCCAGTGTCGGCCTTCCGCTGCTTCCACCGAGCTCGAAAGACGCGGCCCTGTTGGTGACGCTTTTGCCCGGCCCCTACACGGCCCATGTCTACGGGACAGGCGATACGACTGGCGTCGCGCTGATTGAAGTCTACGAAATGCCGTAGGCCGTCGTGATCGCGCGACACCACCCGGGCGAAACAGTTGCGCCCCTGCGAAAATTTTTCCGCCGGAACGGGAGGACGGCTCCGCGGTCGGCGCGTGCGCGCGGCGAATCGCCGCCGCCGTTCGTGCTCAAAAACAATTTTCGCCTTCTCCTCGCGCTCCCCGCCTTGTCGTTCGCCAACGCGATCCGCGGCGAAGACATCCGCACCATCAGCAAGGGCCGCGACGTCGGCGCGCTCTACCAGCAACTCTGCGCCAGCTGCCACGGCGAAAAACTGACCGGGAGCAAAGCCCGGAGTCTCACGGACAACGTGTGGAGATTCGGCGGCGAAGACGCGGCGATCGCCAAAAACATTCGTGAAGGCATTCCCGGGGCGGGCATGCCGGGTTTCGCCGCCGCGTTGAGCGAAGCGGAAGCGCAGGCCTTCGTGGTTTTCATCCGCGAGATGGCGACGCGCAAAACGGAACCGGAACCGAAACAGGCCGATCCCATGCCGTTCCCCGGGGAGATCCAGCGGAGCGAGCTGCATAACTTTCGCTTCGAGCTGGTCGCGGCTGGTCTCGAAGTGCCGTGGTCGATCGCGTTCCTCCCGGACGGCCGGATGCTCGTCACCGAACGCTCCGGCCGGCTGCGCGTGATCGAAAACGGAAAACTGCTCGCGGAGCCCGTCAGTGGAATTCCCGCCGTGATCGAAAAAGGCGAAGGCGGCCTGATGTGCGTCGTGCCCCACCCGGACTTTGCGCAAAACCAGTGGCTCTATCTCTCCTTCAGCGATCCCGGCGAAAATGAAACGGCGATGACGAAGATCGTCCGCGGAAAATTCCGGGACGGAAAATTCGCCGAGCCGGAGGCGATCTACGCGGCGCCGCGCGAGACCTATCAGAAGGGACACGTTAATTTCGGCAGCCGGATGCTCTTCGACGGCGACCATCTGTTTTTCACCATCGGCGAACGCGGTGCGGTCGGCGAAGCGCAGGACCTCAAGCTGCCCAACGGAAAAGTGCACCGCGTGTTTCACGACGGAAAGATTCCGCCCGACAATCCTTTCGTTAACTCAGCCGGTGCGATCGCGTCGATCTGGAGCTACGGCAATCGCAACCCGCAGGGTCTCGCGCGCGACCCGCGCAACGGCGATCTCTGGGAAACCGAGCATGGCCCGCGCGGCGGCGACGAACTGAATCTCATCCAGCGCGGCCGCAACTACGGCTGGCCGGTCGTGACCTTCGGCATGAACTACGATGGCACCGCCATCACCGAACACACGGAAAAGCCGGGAATGGAACAGCCGGTCGTGCACTGGACGCCGTCCATCGCGGTGTCCCCCGTGACGGTCTGCACCGCGGACAAATTTCCCCGTTGGAAAAACCAGCTGCTCGTCGGTTCGCTCGCGCAGCAGAAACTCCTGCGCATTGTCACCGAGAACGGAAAAGCCACCCACCAGGAGGAAATCTTCAGGAATCTCGGCCGCATCCGCGACATCCAGGTCGGGCCGGATGGATTGATCTACCTCGCCTTCGAACCGCCCGGACAACCCGGCCGCATCGCGCGCCTCGTGCCGGCGGAGTAGGTCGATTTTCAAATGATTTTTTATTCTGTCATTCTGAGCGCAGCGAAGAATCCACTGGGACATTCGCAACGCTACCGTGCTTCGAAGGTACTCCTGGATTCTTCGCTGCACTCACACTCAGAATGACAACCGAGAAGACGAATGATTGAAGCAGGTCTGCTTCTACCCTCTCGAATCGCAGCTGGTGCCGGCAGCGTCGCGTTTTCCTCACTGTAGGAGCGGCTTTACGCCGCGACCGTTTGGAGGACAGGCAGGGGAAATCGCGGTATAAAGCCGCTCCTACAGCTCCAACCTTTCACTTCGGCCGCACCGCGAGCCAGCCGTACGCGAGCGCATAGATCGCACATTCGAGTTGCAGGAGCACAAATCCGACCCGCCACCACGTACCCGTGAGATTCGGCCACACGCGCAACCATTGCAGCACGATGATCCGGCCGCCCCACCACAGCGCGATGCCGATGGAGATGACGCGCGCGAGCTTCGAACCCGCCACGAGATCCGGCGCGAACAACAGACTGACGGCCCCGCAGGCCGCGATCACCGCGCCGATGAAAAAATTCTGCGCCACCGCGAACCGCCGGTGAATCTCGGGCAGTCGCGACAGGTTCTCGTCCCAGTTCGGCGGGATCGGCGTAAACGTCGCCATGAGGAGCGTCACGAAGTGAAACACCCCGGCCGCGCGTACGCCCCAAATCCACCAAAGGTCATTCATCACGAAGCGACGAACTAGCACCGGCCCGTTGAAGGGCAATCCATGAACATGTCACTTAATAAGTGACATTCTATGGCTGGGCCGCCGGCACGGGGTTAACCGCGAGCAGCTCGACGTCGAAGATCAATCCCGAGCCCGCGGGAATGCTGGCGTTGCCGCGATTGCCGTAGCCGAGCGACGGAGGAATGAAAAATTCCGCGCGGCCTCCCGGCTTGAGCGCCGCCATGCCCTCGGCCCAGCCGGTGATGAGGCGGCTCACCACAAACTCCCCCGGCTGCCCGCGGGCGTGTGAATCCTCGACGACTTTTCCGTCCTTCAGCTCGCATTTGAAATGAACCCGCACGCGATCGGCCGGTTTCGGTGCCTCGCCCTCGCCTGGCGCCAGCACGCGAATCCCGAGTCCACTCGACCGCCAAGTGATGTCCGCCGCCGCCGCGCGCGGACCATAGAGCCACTCGCGCCGAACCGCCGCTTCATCGCGCGGAGCGGGAACGGCCGCCGGTTTTTTGGGGGCACAGCCGACGAGGCAAAGGGAGACGATCATCGCGAAACACCACGCCAGCCGGTTCATGCGATGAGACATAGTTCCGCGCAGGCGGAAATCACCTCTTAATTTTTCGCCTCCGACCGGCTGGGAAATGTTTCGCGAAGTGAAACGCCGTTTGCGCTTCGCCGGTGAACCAATTTGTTGGGAGCAGTATGCTTCCCGGCCTTGATGCACTTCCCTCTTTTGTTGTCCGCCTGCTGCTCGCCTTTGGCACCGGGCTTTTGATCGCCGGGCTGCTGTGAAACGCTTCGGCTACCTTCGGGATCCGCTGTGCGTCACCGCCTGCGGGCTGTATGTCCTGAATTTTTTCTGGCTCCGGCGCAGCGTAGGCGGCCCTCTTTTCCGCGGCCAGTTCAACGATCTGCTGCTGATTCCGGCCGCGCTGCCTCCTGCGCTCTGGGTCCAGAGAAAACTGGGGCTGCGTCCCGACGATCGAAATCCGCGGTGGAGCGAGATCGCCCTGCATCTCGTCGCGTGGTCGGTCGCCGCGGAAATGGTGGCACCACATCTGTTCGCGCGCGCGACGGGCGACTGGCGCGATATTGTCGCCTACAGCTTCGGCGCGGTGGTCGCGGGATGCTGGTGGCAGGGCGGCTCGTTGTCATGAGCTTCGACCGGCTCGCGCCCCACTACACGTGGATGGAAAAAATATTGGCGGGCTCGCGGCTGCAGCGTTGCCGCGTCACGTGGCTGGACGCCCTTTCGGGCTGCGAAACCATTTTGATCGCTGGCGTCGGCCATGGACATTTTCTGCAACGCTGCGCGGAGCGTTTTCCCGCGGCCCGCATCACGAGTGTGGATTCCAGCGCCGGAATGCTTCGACACGCGGAACGGCGCGTCTGTCGCGCTCCGCGGCTGGAGCGAATGGAATTTGTGCATGCGCAGCTCCCGGAATGGCAGCCGCCCGCGGGGCGCTTCGATGCGATCGTCACTCATTTTTTCCTGGATTGTTTTCCCCCGCACGAACTCGGACGGGTGATCGGGAGGCTCGCCGCGTCGGCGCGACCAACGGCCCGGTGGCTGGTCGCCGACTTCGCCGTTCCGGAAAGCGGCCTCGCGCGACTGCGCGCGAAGGCGGTGCACGCGGTGATGTACGGATTTTTCCGGCGCGTGACGGGAATTCCCGCGCATTCGCTGACAGAACCGTCGCCGTTTTTGATGGCGCAAGGTTTCAAACTCACGCGGCAGCGCGCGTCGGAATGGGGCTTGCTGCGTTCGGAGCTCTGGCTCCGCCATGCTTCGGACTGAGCGAGATCGCGCGGATCGCTGTGACTGTAGGAGCGGCTTTACGCCGCGACCTCAGCGTGTCCGCCACCCAGTCGCGGCGTAAAGCCGCTCCTACAGTTCGGGGAGAACTGAGCCGGCTGCCGGATTTACGGCAGGTCGGTCGAACCCATCAGGTAGCGGTCGCACTCGCGTGCGGCGCCGCGGCCTTCGTTGATCGCCCAAACCACCAGACTCTGGCCGCGACGACAGTCGCCGGCGGCGAAAACGCCTTTGACGCTCGTCGTGTACTTCTCGTGCTCGGCCTTGATGTTCGAGCGCGCGTCGGTTTCGAGAGCGATGCCTTTCAAGAGCGCCTGCTCCGGCCCGAGGAAACCCATCGCAAGGAGGACGAGTTGCGCGGGGCGCGTCTTTTCCGTGCCGGGGACTTCCTTCGGCACGAACTGACCCTTCTCGTTTTTCTCCCACTTGATTTCGACGGTCACGAGTTCCTTCACGCCGCCTTTGTCGTCGCCGATGAACTTCTTCACGGTCGTGACATAGATGCGCGGATCGGCGCCGAACTTCGCGGCGGCTTCCTCCTGGCCGTAATCCATCTTGTAGGTTTTCGGCCACTCCGGCCACGGATTGTCGGCCGTGCGCTCGAGCGGGGGCTTCGGGAGAATTTCGATCTGGAGCAGGCTCTTGCAGCCGTGGCGCATCGAGGTGCCGACGCAGTCGGTGCCGGTGTCGCCGCCGCCGATGACGACGACGTCCTTGCCCTTCGCATGGATCGGACAGTGATCCGCGCCGCCGTTGAGCAACGCCTTCGTGTTCTCGGTGAGAAACTCCATCGCGAAGTGCACGCCCTTCAGCGCGCGGCCCTCGATCGGAAGATCGCGCGGCAGCGTGGCGCCGGTGCAGATCACCGTCGCGTCGAAATCCTTCAGGAAGGTTTGCGGATCGACGTTGCCGCCGACGTTCGCGTTGCAGACGAACTTGATGCCCTCGTCCTCCATCAACTTGATGCGGCGAAGGACGACGTCCTTCTTGTCCAGCTTCATGTTCGGAATGCCGTACATCAGAAGGCCGCCCGGACGATCCGCGCGTTCGAAGACCGTGACGGTGTGACCGGCGCGATTCAGCTGCGCGGCGGCGGAAAGTCCCGCGGGACCCGAGCCGATGACCGCGACCTTTTTTCCGGTGCGCGACTTCGGCGCTTCCGGGACAACCCAGCCCTCATCCCAGCCGCGATCGGTGATGGCGGCCTCGATGTTTTTGATCGTGACGGGCGGGGCGTTGATGCCGAGGACGCACGAGCCTTCGCACGGAGCGGGGCACACGCGGCCGGTGAACTCGGGGAAATTATTCGTCTTGTGCAGGCGCTCGAGCGCTTCCTTCCACAGGCCGCGGTAAACGAGATCGTTCCACTCCGGGATGAGGTTGTTGATCGGGCAGCCGCTCGCCATGCCGCTGATCAGTTTGCCTGTATGGCAGAACGGAATGCCGCAATCCATGCAGCGCGCTCCCTGCGTGCGGAGTTTCTTCTCCTCCATGTGATGGTGGAATTCCTTCCAGTCGCGCACGCGTTCGGAAGGCGCGCGATCGACGGGCAGTTCGCGCAGATACTCGATGAAGCCGGTTGGTTTACCCATGGTGCGGAAGTCGGAGTGCTGGAGCTAGTCGGAGGGGGATGACGCTTTTCCTAGTTTGTCATTCTGAGCGCAGCGAAGAATCCAGCAGGACTTTCGCAACGAGAGGCGAGCGGGAATCCTAATGGATTCTTCGCTTCGCTCAGAATGACAGAGGAGGACATAGGGCGATTTGATGAGGTTTAAACCGCGAGTGCTTAATTGCCGCCGACGCGGGAGAGATCCCGGGCGTTTTCTTCGAAGGCGGCCATGATGGCTTCGTCGCCGGTGAGGCCCTGGGCCTGCGCGCGCTCGATACAGGCAAGCATGCGCTTGTAGTCCTTCGGCATCACCTTGACGAACTTCGGGAGGAACGTGTCCCAATCCGCGAGCACCGCCTTGGCGCGTTCGCTCTTCGTGTAGTCGAGGTGCTTCTGGATCATCGCGCGAAGCGCGGCGATTTCCTTGGCCTCTTCGACTTTCTCGACGCCGACCATCTGCGTGTTCACGCGCTTGGCGAAATCGCCGGTCTCGTCGAGGACGTAGCCGATGCCGCCGGACATGCCGGCGCCGAAGTTGCGTCCCGCGCGGCCGAGCACGACGACGTTGCCGCCGGTCATGTACTCGCAGCCGTTGTCACCGATGCCCTCGACGACGACGGTCACGCCGGAATTGCGGACCGCGAAACGTTCGCCGGCCATGCCGCGGATGTAAGCTTCACCGGCGCTCGCGCCGTAGAAGGCGACGTTGCCGATGATCATGTTTTCCTCGGCCTTGAATGTGGATTTCGGCGACGGGAAGATGATGAGCTTTCCGCCCGAAAGGCCCTTGCCGAAGTAATCGTTCGCGTCGCCCTCGATCGAGAGCGTCATGCCGCGCGTGACGAACGCGCCGAAACTCTGGCCGGCCGAGCCCTTGAACTTGAATTTGATCGTGTCCTCGGGAAGGCCCTTGGCGCCGTGCTTCTTCGTGATTTCGCCGGACGTGATGGTGCCGGTGACGCGGTTGACGTTCCGGATCGGAAGTTCGGCGACGACCTTCTCGCCCTTCTCGATCGCGGGCTTCGCGAGGTCGAGCAGCGTGGTCATGTCGAGCGAACGGTCGATGCCGTGGTCCTGCTTCATCTGGCAGAAGCGGCCGATTTCCGGACCGACGTCCGGCTGATAAAGGATGTTCGAGAAGTCGAGACCCTTGGCCTTCCAGTGGTCGACGGCCTTCCTCGCCTCGAGGCGGTCGGTGCGGCCGATCATTTCCTCGATGGTTTTGAAGCCGAGCTGCGCCATGATTTCGCGGATATCCTCCGCGATGAAGCGCATGAAGTTCACGACGTGCTCGGGCTTGCCGGCGAAACGCGCGCGCAACACCGGGTCCTGCGTGGCGACGCCCGCGGGACACGTGTTGAGATGGCAAACGCGCATCATGATGCACCCGGTGGCGACGAGCGGAGCGGTCGCGAAACCGAATTCCTCGGCACCGAGCAGCGCGGCGATGACGACGTCGCGGCCCGTCTTGAGCTGACCGTCGGTTTCGACGGCGATGCGCGAGCGGAGATTATTGAGGACGAGCGTCTGGTGTGTCTCGGCGAGACCGAGTTCCCACGGCAGACCCGCGTGTTGCAGCGAAGTCTGCGGCGAAGCGCCGGTGCCGCCGTCGTAACCGGAGATGAGCACAACATCCGCGTGCGCCTTCGCGACACCGGCGGCGACGGTGCCGACGCCGACTTCGGAAACGAGCTTCACGGAGATGCGCGCGTCCTTGTTACCGTTCTTCAAGTCGTGGATCAGCTCCGCGAGATCCTCGATCGAGTAGATGTCGTGATGCGGCGGCGGGGAGATGAGACCGACGCCCGCGGTCGTGCCACGGGTTTTTGCAACCCACGGATAAACCTTGGTGCCGGGCAGCTGGCCGCCCTCGCCGGGCTTTGCGCCCTGCGCCATCTTGATCTGAATTTCCTTCGCGCTCTGCAGGTATTCGCTCGTGACGCCGAAGCGGCCCGAGGCGACCTGCTTGATCGCAGAGTTCTTCGAATCGCCCTGCTCGTTCGTCCACGTGAAGCGTTCGGGATCTTCGCCGCCCTCGCCGGTGTTCGACTTGCCGCCGATGCGGTTCATCGCGATCGCGAGCGTTTCGTGCGCTTCCTTGGAGATCGAGCCGTAGGACATCGCGCCCGTCTTGAAGCGCTTCATGATGCTCTCGGCGGATTCGACTTCGGAAAGCGGGAGCGGCGTGTTGCCGTCCTTGAAGTCCAGCAGCGAACGCAGCGTGCAGAGCGCCTTGCCCTGGTCGTTGGTGAGCTTCGCGTAGTTTTGATACGACGCCTTGCTGTTCTGGCGGACGGCCTTTTGCAGCGCGTGCACCGACTCGGGCGTGAACAAATGGGCCTCACCGCTCGAGCGCCACTGATAGAGGCCGCCGACGGGGAGAACATGACCGTTGACCTGGCGATCCGGATAAGCGGCGCGGTGGCGCAGCAACACTTCCTGCGCGATGACATCGAGACCGATGCCGCCGACGCGGGAAGGCGTCCAGGTGAAGTAATGATCGATCACGTCCTGCCGCAGGCCGAGCGCTTCGAACACCTGCGCGCCGCGATACGACTGGATCGCGGAGATGCCCATCTTCGACATGACCTTGACCACGCCCTTCGACGCGGCCTTCACGAAATTCGCACAGCCCTTCTTGTGATCGAGGCCGGGCAGCATGCCCTCGCGGATCATGTCGTCGATCGTCTCAAACGCCACGTACGGATTGATCGCGCTGCAGCCGTAGCCGATGAGCAGCGCGAAGTGATGCACCTCGCGGGCTTCGCCGGTTTCGAGCACGAGCGACACGCGCGTGCGCAGACCTTCGCGGATCAGATAGTGATGCAGACCGGCGATCGCCAGCAGCGACGGGATCGGGGCGAAATCCTTCGTCACACCGCGGTCGCTGAGGACGAGCACGTTCATCTCTTCCTCCTCGATCATGCGGCGCGCCATGATGGAGAGTTCCTCCATCGACTTCGCCAGGCCCTTTTCACCGCGGGCGACGCGGAAAAGGATCGGCAGCACGCCGACGTGGAGACCGGGGAGATTCGTGCGGCGGATTTTCGCGAACTCCTCGTTCGTGAGCACCGGCCACTTCAACTCGACGCGACGACACGCGGTCGGCTGCGGGTTGAGCAAGTTGCCCTCGGAGCCGAGGCGCGTTTCGGCGGACGTGACGATTTCCTCGCGGATCGAGTCGATCGGCGGATTCGTGACCTGCGCGAAGAGCTGCTTGAAATAATCGTAGAGCAGGCGCGGCTTGTTGGAGAGCACCGCGAGCGCGGCGTCGTTGCCCATCGAGCCGATCGCTTCGACGCCATCCTTCGCCATCGGCGTGATGATGATGCGTTCGTCCTCGAACGTGTAGCCGAACGCGATCTGGCGCTGGAGCAGCGTCTCGTGATCGGGCGACTCGATCTTCGGCGCTTCCGGCAGATCGCTGAGATGGACGAGGTGCTGGTTCAGCCACTCGCGGTAAGGCTGCTGGCGCGAAATCTCCCGCTTGATCTCCTCGTCCTCGATGATGCGGCCCTGTTCGGTGTCGACGAGGAACATGCGGCCGGGTTGGAGCCGGCCCTTTTGCACAATCTGCTCCGGCGGGATGTCGAGTACGCCGGCTTCGGACGCCATGATGACGAGACCGTCCGTGGTGACATAATAGCGCGACGGGCGCAGGCCGTTGCGGTCGAGGATGGCGCCGATCTGCTTGCCATCGGTGAAGCCGATCGAAGCGGGGCCGTCCCATGGCTCCATGAGGCAGGAGTGATATTGGTAGAACGCGCGACGGTCATCGTCCATCGACTCGTGGTAGGACCACGGCTCGGGAATCATCATCATCATCGCGTGCGCGAGCGGGCGGCCGGCGAGGACGAGGAGCTCGAGCGTGTTGTCGAACATCGCCGAGTCGGAGCCGTTCGGATTGATGATCGGGAGGATCTTTTCCATGTCTTCGCCGAAGAGCTCGGACGAGAACAACGCCTGGCGGGCATGCATCCAGTTGATGTTGCCGCGGAGCGTGTTGATTTCGCCGTTGTGCGCGATGTAGCGGTAAGGATGCGCGCGGTCCCAGCTCGGGAACGTGTTCGTGGAAAAGCGCGAGTGCACGAGTGCCATCGCGGTTTCCATCGCCGGGTTCTGGAGGTCGGGGAAATATTCGCGGAGCTGGGTCGTGAGCAGCATGCCCTTGTAGACGATCGTCCGCATCGAGAGGCTGGCGACGTACCAGGCTTCGGCGCCGCCGACGGTTGAGGTGCGGATCTCGGTGTAGGCGCGCTTGCGGATGACGTAGAGCTTCCGTTCGAACGCGAGGTCGTCGGTCAGCGACGGATTACGACCGATGAAAATCTGCCGCATGAACGGCTCGGACGACTTCGCCGTTTCGCCGAGCGAAGCGTTGTTCGTCGGGACGGTGCGCCAGCCGAGGAGGGTTTGTCCTTCGGATTGGACGATCTGGCCGAAAATTTCCTCGAGCTTGCGGCGCATGCTCGGGTTGCGCGGCATGAAGACGACGCCGCAACCGTACTGGCCCTCGGCCGGGAGGGTGATCCGGGCCTTCCTGGCGGCCTCGACCATGAACTTGTGCGGCATCTGCAGGAGAACGCCGGCGCCGTCGCCGGTGTTGATCTCGGCGCCGCTCGCGCCGCGGTGATCGAGATTGGTGAGAACTTGCAGGCCCTGCTGGAGAATCTGGTGCGACTTGCGGCCGTGCATATCGACGACGAAGCCCACGCCGCAGGAGTCGTGTTCGAACCACGGGTCGTAGAGCCCCTGCTTACCCGGGCGACCGGAGACTGAGGTGGGGCGCGCACCGCTGGGCTCGCTGCAGAGATTCATGTCCGAATTCGGCGTGGTGTTCACAGGTGGAGTCAAATTCTAAAACCAGTTGAGTGGCGGAGGAGGATTAAACGCAAAGAGGCAAAGCCGCGAAGGTGGGAAAAGAAAAAGGAGTTTGGTTTCTCGAAGCTTGGTTTGCTGAACTTAGCGTCTTCGCGTCTTTGCGTTTAAGGATCGAGGATTGAAGCTCGTTTCGGGCCGGGTCGGGTGAGTGGAGGTAAGTGGACGCAAAAAAGGGCCGGTCTCGTTGGTGCGAGAGCGGCCCGTGAGTTAGTTGCGGTAGGCTCTCAGCGCGGTCAGAAGAAGCGGACCGTTTTGGTAGCCATTTTCGCGTGCTCTTCATCAGAGCAACCCGCGTTGGTGGCCGCCCCGGTTGGGGCATCGGTGGGTTTCACCAGATCGTTGCTGAGCAGGTAATTTTCGACCTCTTCGCCTGAAACGTCGGCCAGCATCACGCCGTCGATTTCAACGCAGGGGGAGAGGGGTTGGCCGGATTTCTGAACCATTTCCGCGTAATTCGCGCGGTTGTTAATGATATCGATGTCTTCGTAAGCCAGATTGTGCTTCCGCATGATGGCGCGCACGCCGTTGGACCAGCCGCAGGAGGGTTTGAGATAGGCTTTGATCTTCATGCTGTGAACGTGTGCGAGCGAAAAAACAGCGCAAGGTATAGGAAGTGTTTTTCGTCAATCAAGCCCCGTCTTCGGAGATTTTTGCGAATGGCGATTCCGTGAGCCGGATTAAGCGCAACGACGCAAGGACGCGAAGTCGCGAAGGTCGGAGTACGGAAGAGAAGACGAAGTAGGATTGCCGCCCAAGGATCCGATGCGGATTGGCCAATGAGACAGGATTCAATTTCATCCCCTTCCCGCTTTGGGTCCCACCTTCGCGATTTCGCGTCTTCGCGCTAACCGCGGTTTAACGCTTTCGGTTTGGCCCCGCCAGTTTCCGCTAGCCGTGCCTGCGGCGTTGGCCTATCACGCGGCGAATGAAAGTCCTCGTCACCGGCGCAGCCGGCTTCATCGGTTACCACGTGGCGCGGAGGCTTGCCGAGACGAAGCGCTGTGAAGTGCTGGGGGTGGACAACATCGGTGATTACTACGATCCCGCTCTCAAACGGGCCCGGCTCGCGGAGCTGGGTGCGCTGGAGAAATTTCGATTCGTGGAGGCGGATTTAGCCGATGCGGAGAAAATTAAGGGCCTCATGGCTCACTTCCGACCGGACTATGTCGCCCATCTCGGGGCGCAAGCCGGTGTGCGCTACAGCATTGAGAACCCGGCGGCCTACGTGCACAGCAACCTGGCCGGGTTTAGCAGCGTCCTCGAAGCGTGCCGCCGCACCCCGCCCAAGCACCTCGTCTACGCTTCCAGCAGCAGTGTCTACGGCGCGGCGGCGAAAGCGCCGTATCGGGAAGACGACAATACCGATGCGCCGGTCTCGTTTTACGCTGCTACCAAGAAAAGCAACGAACTCGCCGCCTACAGTTACGCCCACTTGCACGGGTTGAACGTCACGGGCCTTCGTTTCTTCACTGTCTACGGTCCTTGGGGGCGGCCCGACATGGCTCCGACACTTTTTGCCCGCGCGATTTGCGAAGGAAAACCGGTGCGGCTCTTCAACCACGGCAAAAATCTCCGGGATTTCACCTATGTCGACGATATCGTGGATGGTGTGGTGCGCGCCCTCCTCTATCCGCCCCTCGAGCGCCCCACCCCGCCAGCGCGGATCTTCAATCTCGGCCATCATCGCCCGGTGGAGACGCTGCTGTTCGTCAAAATGCTCGAGCAACTTTTAGGGCGTCCCGCCCAAATCGAACTCCTCCCTCCCCAGCCAGGCGACATGCTCGAAACCTGTGCGGACCTGACGCGGGTGCAGGCCGCCCTCGGGTTCACCCCCAAAGTTACGCTCGAGGACGGTCTCCGTCGCTTCGTCGACTGGTTCAAGGCTTACTACAAACTCTGACCCGGCCCCCGAAGGGAATGTCACTTATTAAGTGACATGTTTGCCCGGCATTTTCCCTTTCATGAAAACCATCCTGCTTCTGGTCGCCTCGAACATCTTCATGACGCTCGCGTGGTACGGGCACCTGAAGTTCAAGTTTCTCGAGGGCAAATCCCTGCTCATCGTGATCCTGGTGTCGTGGGGCATCGCGTTTTTCGAGTACTGCCTGATGGTGCCCGCCAATCGCGGCGGCTATCTCAGCGGTGAATTCAGCGGCTACCAGCTCAAGATCATCCAGGAATGCGTCACTTTGGTGGTATTCGTGGTCTTCGCCGGCCTGGTACTGAAAGAAAAACTCACTTGGAACTATGCCGTAAGCTTCGCGCTGATCGTGCTGGCCGTGTGGTTTGCGACGGCCTTCAAGCCGGGCAGCACGCCGCCCTCCTCACACTAAAGAGAGAGCGGACTGAATCAGGACTCGGCGCCAGCGCCGCCTCGACACTCGTTTCGCCCCGGCCAAACTCGGCCGAGCTTCGACCGCCGCTCCAGCGGCCAATCAACCCCACGAGTTCATGAGCGAGTCCGCGCCCTCCTCCAATCCCCTGCGTCGGCTGAAATCCTCCCTGCGCGACCTCCAGGAGAGACATCGCGAACGGCATCGTCCCACGGGCTTCGGTTTCACGTTTGCCGATCGCGTCGATTTTCTCGATCCGGTGCGCTGGGATGCGGTTACGGCAGGTAGCAGCGTGTTTCTGCGCCGGGAAGTGTTGCGGGTGATCGAAGATCACGGCCCGGAAAACATCGCCCCGCGTTACGCGATGATTTTTTGGGAAGGCAAAGCCGTCGCGGCGCTGGCCGTCCAAATCGTGACTGTGACCGGCGACCGCCTCGGACATAAGACCGCTTCCGGCGCTGCCGCCGCGAAGGGCGGGCTTTTGCGCCGCATGCTCGCTCCAGCGACAAAAAAGATGACCGAACGCTTCCGTGAGCGGATTTTGGTGGCCGGAAATTTATTGTCGTGGGGGTTCCACGGGATCGCGTTTGCCGCCGGCGAAGATCCCCAGCGCGTGTGGCCGGCGATCGCGGAAGCGGTCTACCGGATCCGCCGCGCGGAACGGCTGACCGGCCAGACCGATCTGGTCATGGTAAAAGACCTCACCGGCCGCCAGACCGGGACCGAAGCGCTTCGTCGTTTCAGCTATCGTTCGATGGAAACCGAGCCGAACATGGTGCTGGAAATCAGCTCCACCTGGCGCAACTACGAAGACTACCTCGGCGCGCTCGACGCCAAATACCGGCGCAAGGTAAAGGACCAAGCGAAGAAACTCGCCGCCGCGGGCTGCACCCTCGAGCAGATCGCAGACGTGGCGCCGCACGCGCAGCGGCTGCACGAACTTTATCTCGCCGTGCACGGAAACGCCGCCGTGCGGCTCGTCACGTTGCGCGAGAACTATCTCCGGGAACTTTCGCGGGTGGCCCCCGACGATTTCCGCTGCACGGTGATTCGGAAGGGTGCGGAGATCGTGGGGTTTGTCACCAGCCTGCGCGATGGTGACACGGCGATCGGCTACTACATCGGCTTCGATCGCGAAGTGGCGGCAGACACCGGCGCTCCGCTCTATCTGAGCCTGTTGCACGCCACGATCGCCGACGCGATCGCGTGGCGTTGCACCCGGCTTTCACTCGGCCGCACCGCCTTGGAGCCGAAGGCGGGACTCGGCGCCAAGCCGGAACCGATGTCGGTCTGGCTGCGCCACCGGGTGCCCGCGCTCAACTGGATGATTCGGGGCGTGATCGGCTCGGTGCCTCATTCCGAAGCGCCGGAACGAAACCCTTTCAGGGCAGCAGCGGGCGCGGCTCCGCCAGGAGAGTAATTTCATTTTCGCCGCCGGGCGGGCATTGAGTGGACGGCCATCGGGTGCGGAAATCTTAACGCAAGGCTTGACGTGTTCAGGTGAACACTAGATGGTCCGCCGGCGTGTAATCCACGCTCCGCACTTGCCTCACCGAACTCGCCTCGCACGATGGCGAATTTCGGCACCAAAACCTCCTCTCCCGACCGCTAACTTCGCCCGCCATGTCCAAAGCCGCCCCCGCCAAAGCCAACAACAACACCGCTCCCGTCCCCGCGTCGCACGTCCGCGAAAAAAACGTGGAGCTCGCCCTCTCCTCCATCAGCAAGCAGTTCGGCGAGGGCTCGATCATGCGGCTGGGCAGCAATGCGAAGATGAAGGTGGAAACCCTTTCGACCGGCTCGCTCGCCATCGATCTCGCGCTGGGCGTCGGCGGACTGCCCAAGGGCCGCATTATCGAGATCTATGGGCCGGAATCTTCCGGTAAAACCACGTTCTGTCTCAGCGTGATCGCCGAAGCGCAGAAAAAAGGCGGCTTGGCGGCGTTCATCGACGTGGAGCACGCGCTGGATCCGAAGTATGCGCGCGTCGTGGGTGTCAACCTCGACGATTTGCTGGTTTCCCAGCCCGACAGTGGCGAAGACGCGCTCAACATCATGGAGACGCTGATCCGCTCCAACAGCATCGACGTCATCGTCCTCGATTCCGTCGCCGCGTTGATCACCAAGGCGGAACTCGACGGGCAAATGGGCGACATGACGATGGGCAGCCAAGCGCGCCTCATGTCGCAAGCCATGCGCCGGCTCACGGCCGTCGTGAGCAAGACGAACTGCGTGTGTATTTTCACCAATCAGATCCGCGAAAAGATCGGCGTGATGTTTGGCAGCCCGGAAACCACGTCCGGCGGTCGCGCCCTGAAGTTTTTCTCGTCCGTGCGCATCGACATTCGCCGCAAGGACCAAATCAAGACCCCCGAGGGCAAGGTCATCGGCAACCGCACGAAGATCAAAGTCGTGAAAAACAAGGTCGCCCCACCCTTCACCGAAGTGGAATTCGACATCATGTACGATGAAGGCATTTCCAAGATCGGCTCCCTGCTCGATCTCGGCCTGGAACACAAAGTCCTCGAGAAAAAAGGCGCATGGATCGCCTACGAGGGCGCACTTGTCGGCCAGGGACGCGACGCCGCGAAGGCTGCACTCAAGGAAAAGCCGGAGCTCGCCGAAAAAATTTCCCGGGCGGTGCTGGAAAAAGTAAACGTCACCGGTGGCGCCGTAATCACCGGTGCCAGCGAAGAATAAAGCTCCGTCGGGAAGCGACCTGCTGCGCTGCGTCGGCAGTGCGCTCGTTTGTCATTGCAGGAGTTCCGCTCCGCGGGACGCCCAAGCAATCCAGCCGGAATCACGGCGCTGCGTCCCGGTATGACTGAACGCAGTTTTGCTTTTTGAATCAGGCCGGTGATGGTTGGCCGCCAGTGAAGCGCACCCTCGCACTTTTCCGAAACCTCGGCCGGTTCGTCGGTTTTCTGGGAATCTTGTCCTGGTCCTTTGCCGAGGATACCGGACCCCAGCTCGTTTCGCGCACCGGCGGGGGAATCGCATGGAAGAACCTTTCTGAACTTACCGCCGCAGCCGCGGGCGGAAATCCCCAGGCATGCGCGCAACTCGGCGAACAATTACTGCGTGGCGACCGCGCCCCGAAGGACGGTCCGCGCGGGCTGGCGTTACTCGAACAAGCGGCGCGCGCGGGGGTGGGCTCGGCGGCTTTTCGCATCGGGATGCTGCTCGACGATGGCGACGAAGTCTCGCGCGACCGTACCCGCGCCCTCGCCTATTTTCGCGCCGCGGCCGCGGGTGACGTGGCGGAAGCCTATCACAATGTCGGAGCAGCCTACGCCGGCGCTCACGGAGTGAAACGCGACTACGTCGAAGCGCTCGGGTGGCTCATTCTCGCGAAGAAAAAGGGCGTGGGAAAAGATTCCGAGCAGGCGGTTCGCGCCCGGATTCAAAAACTGCAACACCCCGAATGGATCGCTGCCGGCGAAAAACGCGCACTCGCAATCGAGCGCGAGCTGGCCGACGCGTCCGTCGAAAGCCATCTGCCGCCCCCGGCGCCGCTGGCCTATATCGGAAGCGCGGAAACAACAGGGGCGGCTCCGCATTCGCTCCCTCCCGTGGAGGCATCGGCCACAAATCCCTCCGTTGCGGTGAAAGCCCCGCCGATAAAAATCGTTTCCGCCACGGGACAAACGCTCAACTGGCCCAGCCTTCAGGCACTGGAGCAGGCCGCCGATAAAAACGATGTCGTGGCCCTCGCCGCACTCGGCCAAATCCTGATCGAGGGAAAACTCGCGCCGGAAAATGTTTCCCGCGCCACCACCGTGCTCGAACGTGCGGCAACCGCCGGCAGCATCGATGCCGCTCAACAGCTCGCTGAGCTCCATACCAAAGGCGGCAAGGTCCCGGCCGACGCAACCAAGGCGTTTCGGTACAACCTCCAGGCAGCGCGCGGCGGCTCCCTGCAGGCGATGTATAACACCGGGGCATTTTTATCGAACGGCTTGGGGACCGAACGAAATCCAACCGAAGCGCTGGCTTGGTTGATCACGGCAAAACAATACGGTCTCGATCCCGGTGCGGAACAGAAGGTCCGCGATTTCCTCGCCAAGAACCGCGCCAGCCAAATCGCGGTCGCAGAAAACCGCGCCGCCGAGTTAAAACGCGAAATCGAAGGCAGCCGGGCGGCCCGCCGGTAGGCGTCACGGCGTTCGTCTCCCCGGATCGGGCCAGTCGTCTGGCATCAGGAACGGGTGTTGGGCGTCGCAGGCGGGCTAACAACCGCCCGCCAGTTCGGTTTGCGCGTTGCGGGAGTGGCGGGTCGTGCGTTTCGTGACCGAACCGCCATGTCTGCCATTGTTGACGCCAATGTCCGGACCACGCTTTCAAAAGGAGGCCGCGATCCCGTGTTTCATGTGCGCGACCTCGCTAAAATCTACGGCGAAGGCACCGCCACCGTGACCGCGCTGGGCGGGGTGGACTTTGATCTTTTTCGCGGAGAGCTGGTGGTTCTTCTCGGTCCTTCCGGCAGCGGAAAATCCACGCTGCTGAATCTCATCGGCGGACTCGACTCACCCACCCGCGGAACGCTCCGGTATCGCAATTGGAATTTGGGTGCGGCGGATGAAGCGGGTCTCACGCAGTTTCGCCGCGATGAAGTGGGCTTCGTTTTTCAATTCTATAATCTCATCCCCAGCCTGACGGCGCGTGAGAATGTCGCCCTCATCACGGAAATCTCGCGCGATCCGATGGCCCCCGAGGAGGCGCTCGCGCTCGTGGGACTGAGCGCCCGGCTCGATCATTTTCCGGCGCAGCTTTCCGGCGGCGAACAACAACGGGTGGCGATCGCGCGCGCGATCGCGAAGCGCCCCGCCGTGTTGTTGTGCGACGAGCCGACCGGTGCGCTCGACGTCCGGACTGGCATCACCGTGCTCGAAGCCGTCGAACACATTAACCGCGAGCTCGGCACGCTCGTCGTGATCATCACGCACAACGCCATCATGGCCGACATGGCGGACCGCGTGTTCACGCTCTCCGACGGCCGCATCACGAGCGAGCATCCGAATCCCAAGCGCGCGCCCGTCAGCTCCCTCAAGTGGTAGCGCCCGGCGCGACTCACGATGAGCCTGCTCGATCGTAAACTTCTCCGTGACCTTCAGGCTTTGAAGTCGCAGGCGCTCGCGGTGGCGCTCGTGATGGCTTGCGGACTCACGATGATGATCATGACCCGCAGTCTGATCCTTTCCCTGGAAACAACGCGCGACGCTTACTATCGCGACCACCGTTTCGCCGAAATTTTCGCCTCTTTGAAGCGGGCGCCGCGCAGCGTCGCGGAACAGCTCGCCGCCATTCCCGGTGTCGCGACCGTGCAGACCGGCATTGCCATGCGGGTGACACTTGACCTTCCCGGCGTGGCGGAACCGGCGACCGGGCTGGTCAACTCGCTCCCCGAACATGGCGAGCCGACGCTCAACCGTCTTTATCTTCGCACCGGCCGGATGCTGGTTGGCCGGGAAACTCCGGGCCAGATTCTCGTCGGAGAAGCGTTCGCCGACGCTCACGGACTGAAGCCGGGTCATGAATTTTCGGCCATTCTCGACGGACGAAAACAGAACTTCCGCACCGCGGGCATCGTGTTGTCACCGGAGTTTGTGTTCGAAGCTCCCCCTGGAGCCGCGCTGCCCGACAACCGCAGTTACGGCGTTTTCTGGATGCCCTACAAGGAACTGGCGACGGCGCTCAACATGGACGGCGCTTTCAACCAGGTCTCGATCGCGCTGGCGCCGGGTGCCTCGGAGAGGAGCGTCATCGCCGCGATCGACCGCGTGCTCGCTCCCTACGGAGGTCGCGGTGCATACGGTCTGGCCAACCATCCCTCCCACGTGCGCGTCGACGACGAGATCCGCGTGCTGCGGGGGTTGTCCATTGGTTTCCCACTGGTCTTCCTGAGTGTGGCGGCGTTCATGACGAACGCGGTGATGAGCCGGCAGATCACGTTGCAACGCGAACAGATCGCCATGCTGAAAGCATGCGGCTTCAGCAACCGCGAGGTCGGGTGGCACTACTTTAAATTTTCCCTGGCGATCGTCGTGGTCGGCACCGCGCTCGGAATTCTCGGCGGCGTTCTGCTCGGGCGGCGACTCGTGGTGATGTATCATCTCTTCTTCCGGTTTCCGTCGCTGGATTTTCAACTCGCACGCGGTGTCCTGGTTTCCGCGGTGATTGTGAGCGCGCTCGCCGCGTTCATTGGGGTTTGGGGCGCGGTGCGACGCGCAGTCCGGCTGCCGCCCGCCGAGGCGATGCGACCCGAACCACCCGCGAGTTTTCGTCCCGCGCTGGTCGAGCGTCTTCGCGGCTCGCGCCGGCTGTCCACGGCGGTGCGGATGGCGTTGCGGAACATCGAACGCAAGCGCCTGCAAGCGGTGCTGACCGGCGTCGCGCTCGCGCTGGCAACCGGGATTCTTGTCGTGCCGAATTCGTTTCGCGACGGGATCGGTTACGTTCTCGATTTTCAGTGGGACATTATCCAGCGGCAAACCGTCACCGCGACTTTGGCCGAGCCGGGTCCGGCCCGGGCGCTGGCGGATTTTCGCCATCTGCCCGGTGTGATTTCGGCCGAGCCATTCCGCGTCGCGCCGGCGGAGCTGCGGGTTGGAAACCGCATGCGACGCATCGCGGTGCAAGGTTATCCCGCAACGGGAACGCTCAATCGTGTGATCGATGCGAGCTCTCACCAAATCACCCTGCCCGCGCGGGGATTGGTCATTTCCTCGAAGCTCGCGGAGATTCTCAATGTGCAGCAAGGCGATGAAGTCAGCGTGCATTTTCTCGAGGGCCAGCAACGCACGGCGACCATTCCCGTGGTGGGATTCGCCGAGGATTTTGCGGGAATCGCGGCCTACATGGACATGCGCGCACTCAACCGCCTGCTTTTGGAAGGTGATCGAATTAGCGGCGCCCACCTGACCGTGGCGGGTGGCCGGTGGCGGGAATTTCTCAATGAGGCCAAGACGCTGCCGAGAGCCGCCAGCATCGTCGTGAAGACGGCCGTCCGAAACAGCTTTCGAAAAACCACCGCGGACAGCATCGGGCTCATTCAGGTGATCTACATGACCTTCGCCACCGTCGTCGCGTTTGGGATCATCTACAACAGCGCGCGCATCTCGCTCTCGGAACGGGCACGCGAACTCGCAACGCTCCGCGTGCTCGGTTTCAGCCGTGGTGAAGTGGGCGCTGTTCTTGTGAGTGAACTCGTGCTGCTGACCCTGCTCGCGCTGCCATTCGGGCTCGTGCTTGGGTCCGTGTTGGCCGCGGGAATCATTACGACCATCAACACCGAAACCGTGCGGCTTCCGCTGATTTTAACGCCGGCCAACTATGCTTTCGCCGTGCTTGTCGTCGCGGTCGCTTCAACCCTGTCTGCCCTTTTCGCCACGCGGAAGCTGGGCGAAATCGACCTGGCGAGCGCGTTGAAAACCAAAGATTGAAATGAACCAGGACCAGACCTCCCCCTACCGTTTGGAAAATGGCAGCCTCGCCGCAAAAAAACGCGCCCCGCGATGGCGGAGTCTGCCCGTGGTGGGCGGCGCGGTGCTGGTCCTGTTGATTGTCATCGGACTTTGGCCGCGACCGGTCCCGGTGGAACTGGCGACGGTTACCCGGGGGAATTTGATCGTTACGGTGGATGAGGAAGGCATGACGCGGGTGAAGAACCGCTACGTCGTTTCGACACCGGTTGCGGGCCAGCTTCGCCGCATCGAATGGAAAGCCGGGGCGGTCGTCGAAGCCGGCAAGACGGTGCTCGCGGTCCTCGAGCCCAGCGGCGCGGATTTTTTGGACGCACGGACGCAGGCTCAAGCCGAGGCACGGGTTCGCGCAACCGAGGCCCGCCGCGAAGCCGCACTCGCACAGCGTGAGCGCGCCCGGACAGCAGCAAAAATGTTTGCCGATGATTTTGTGCGCGCGCGCCAACTCTATGCTCAGAAAGTTCTCTCCGCGCAGGAATTCGACGTTGCCCAAATGCGGACGGCCACCTCCGAGCAGGATGCCCGGGCAGCCGAGTTCGCGTCGCAGGTGGCGGAATTCGAATTGGAACAAGCCCGGGCGGTCCTTTCACGTGGAACCGGTCCCGCGACGGCAATCGCTGATCCACTCGTCATCACGGCACCGGTCAGCGGACGGGTGCTCAAGGTCTACCAAGAGAGCGCCCGTCCGGTGACTGGCGGATTCCCACTGATGGAAGTTGGGGATCCCAATGATTTGGAAGTACGCATCGAGGTCCTCTCGAGGGATGGCGTCGTCGTACGGCCTGGTGCGCGGGTCATGCTCGAACAATGGGGAGGCGTTGAACCGCTGGGTGCCCGGGTGCGTTTGGTGGAGCCTTCGGCGTTCACCAAGATTTCCGCTCTCGGTGTTGAAGAACAGCGGGTTTATGTGATCGCCGACTTCATGGATCCGCTGGATCGGCGGCCTGCTTTGGGTGACAACTTTCGCGTCGAAGCGCGGATCGTGGTGGGCGAGCGCGAAAGCGTCCTGCGCGTGCCGGCCGGGGCGTTGTTTCAACGCGCTGGCGCATGGCAGGTGTTCGCCGTCGAAGGAACACGCGCGCAACTGCGGGCGGTCTCGGTCGGCCAGAACAATGGCATCGACGCGGAAATATTGACCGGCCTGCAGGAAAACGACCGCGTGATTGTCTATCCCGGAGACAAGATTGCCGCCGGGACGCGCGTTGCACCGATCGAAGTGGTGCAAAAGTAGGCGGCTGGGAGCCAAATCCGGCTTTTGTCTTGGCGTCCACGGGGCCGCCGCGTTGCTTCACGGCAATGTTGCATGTCACCGACACGATCGCCGCCCTGGCGACGCCTGCAGGCACCTCGGCCATCGCCGTTGTGCGTGCCAGCGGTCCGGATACTGGCAGGCTCGCCGTGGAAATTTTCGGGCTGCCCCCCTCCCCCCGCAAGGCCTGCCATGCTGACTATCGCGACATCGATGGCAGGCTGGTTGACGACGTGCTGTTCACTTTTTTCCAAGGCCCGCATTCCTATACTGGCGAGGATTCGCTCGAGATATCGTCGCACGGAAATCCGTTCATTGCACAAAAGATCCTGGCTGACCTCCTGACCCGGGGATGCCGGTCAGCACAACCCGGGGAGTTTACGCAACGAGCCTTTTTGAATGGGCAGATGGACCTGAGTCAGGCGGAAGCGGTCATGGATCTGATCCATGCGCGGAGCGACCGCGCCCTCGCGGCAGCCAACCAACAACTTCGCGGGGCGCTCGGGAAAACGATGGACGCTTTGACCCACCGCCTGCTCGAAGTCCTCGCTCGAGTGGAGGCGTATATTGATTTTCCCGAGGAAGACCTGCCCCCCGAGGATACCAACTGGCTCGACGTCGAATTGCAGAGCATCGCAAAGGATACCCAGCGTTTACTGGCGACCAACCGCTATGGGGACATGCTTCGGGAAGGAATCAGGACCGTGATTCTGGGAGCACCAAATGCAGGGAAAAGCAGCCTGCTCAACCAGCTGGTCGGCCGTGATCGCGCGTTGGTCGGCGAAGAACCCGGCACCACCCGGGATTTCATCGAAGAAAAAATTCTCATCGGGCCACACTGCCTCCGGCTGATCGACACCGCAGGACTTAATCCGTCGCCAGTTCCGTTGGAAAAACGCGGAATAGAGAAAACCTTGGAGCAAGCTGAAGCGGCGGACGTTTTCCTCCTAGTGCTCGATGCCACCCAACCGATAGGCGAACTGCCCCGTGAATTTGCGTCACGTATCACGTTGGATCGTACAATTCTGGTTTTGAACAAGATTGATCTCGTCGGGACCGAACCCCCGCCCGCCCCCTTCCCTGCCCGATACACGGTTCACACCTCCGCGCTAAACGGATCCGGACTGGACCGCTTGCGCGAGGCAATCGGATCACTGGCGGATTCGTGTCAACCGGAAATCGGGGGAGAACGGGTCTCCATCAATGCCCGCCACGCAGAGGCTCTCAGCCGCGCTCAAAATTATTTAACTGAAGCGCGGGGGAAAATTACCGGTCACGATCCCGTCGAACTTTTGGCAAGCGACCTCCGTGGAGCTCTCGGTGCCTTGGGAGAAATCCGGGGAAAGATCGACAATGAGCGCGTTCTTGATCGGTTATTCGCCTCGTTTTGCATCGGTAAGTAATTCGGCACTGCCTTGGTTTGTCAGCGCTAGTCGTTGTAACATAATGGATAACGATAAAGAATATGATGTTATTGTATGCGGTGCCGGCCACGCAGGCGTGGAGGCAGCCCTAGCGGCGTCGCGCATGGGCGCGGCTACCCTACTTCTTACGGGCAACATCGACACGATCGCGCAGATGAGCTGTAACCCGGCAATAGGCGGTCAGGCAAAAGGGCAGATGGTCCGCGAAATCGATGCCTTAGGCGGTGAGATGGCCATTAATACGGATCTCACAGCTATTCAGTTTCGCCTTTTAAACGAATCCAAGGGTCCAGCCGTACAATCTCCCCGAGCTCAGTCTGACAAAAAAGCTTATCAGTTTAGGCTCAAACATACTTTAGAGCTGCAGCCAAACCTTTCGATTTTCCAAGCTACGGTCACGGGCCTTCAATATCGGGCAGGCAAAGTATGTGGATGTCTTACCAATTTAGACGTTCAGTTTCGGGCCCACACGGTCGTGGTAACAACTGGCACGTTTTTGCGGGGCCTCATGCATATCGGCCAGAATAGAAATGAAGGCGGGCGACTCGGAGACTTTGCCGCTAAAACATTGTCGGCAAGTTTGGCCGAGTGCGGGATCGAGCTACGGCGACTGAAAACCGGGACGCCACCTAGGTTACTGGGGAGGAGTATAAACTTATCGCGCATGGTAGAGCAAAAGGGAGACTGTGTGCCGACCACGTTCGCATTCCATGACACTCGTGACGCTGCGGGTCTGTTCCACGTGGAACGCACCGGAGAACGCAGGATAGGGTGGGCGCCAGGTTGTGAACAAGTTTCCTGCTGGATGACGCATACTACCCTAGAGACTGCTGACATCGTCCGCGCCAACCTCCACAAATCAGCGATGTATAACGGCGCCATAGAAGGCGTAGGACCAAGATATTGCCCAAGTATCGAGGATAAATTTGTACGCTTCGCTGATAAACCGCGGCACCTGTTATTCCTCGAACCAGAGGGCAGGGGGACCAACGAATTTTATGTGAATGGCTTGTCAACAAGTCTTCCCCTTGACGTGCAAGTACAGATGGTCCGAA
>DATAKE010000077.1:0-11275 GCA_036261745.1 Opitutaceae bacterium | reverse complement strand
ATTCGCGTCCATTGGCGTTCATTCGCGGTTGGAAAACTCATTTCCGCGCGGCGACGAGCGAGGCCATGATGGCCTTCTGCATGTGCAGCCGGTTTTCCGCTTGGTCGAAGATGATCGAGCGCGGGTTGTCCAGGACCGCCTGCTCCACTTCCTCGCCCGCATGCGCCGGCAGGCAGTGCATGAAGAGCGCATCGGGCTTCGCCGCGGCGAACACCTTCGCCGTCACCGCATAGGGGGACATCTGTTTGATGCGCGCGGCCGTCTCAGCCTCCTTGCCCATGCTCACCCACACGTCGGTGTAGACGACATCGGCGCCCTGCACGGCTTCGAACGGATCGGTCGTGAATTGATAGCCGCCCGCGAAGCCCTCCTTCGCGAGCCGGGCGTTGAACTCGGCGCCGGGCTCAAAGCCTTTCGGGCCCGAGAGCGAAATTTTCATGCCGAACAGGTTGGCGCCAAGAATCCAGGAGTTCGCCATGTTGCACGCCGTGTCGCCGAGGAACGCGATCTTCCGGCCCTTCAGCGATGCGGCGAGTTTCGCGCCCCTGCCCCACCGCTCGGCCATCGTAAACGCGTCCGTGTAGATCTGGCAGGGATGGAGAAAATCGGTGAGCGCATTGATCACCGGCACCGAGCCCGACGCCGCCAGCTGCTCCACTTCGCTGTGATCGAACGTCCGCACAATCAACCCGTGCACGAAACGCGAGAGGACCCGGGCCGTGTCCTCGACGGATTCGCCGCGACCGAGCTGGATGTCGTTCTTGTTGAGAAAAAGCGGATGACCGCCGAGCTCGTGAATGCCGACCTCAAACGAGACGCGCGTCCGCGTGCTCGATTTCGAAAAAATCATGGCCCATGTCTGCCCCGCCAGCGGTTTCGCGGACCGCTTGCCGCGGTTCCGCTTGAACTTCCGCGCGAGCGCAAAGATCTCCTCCAACTCGCTGTACTTAAAGTCGGTCTCTTTGAGGAAATGCTTCATGGAAACGATGGGATGTAAGCGGCGCGGTCGCGCCGCACGAGTGAAAAAAACGCCCCCGGCGCCCGGTCCGGGCTACGCTTTATCAGCGAGAACCGAACGGAAGATCTCAACGGAACGCGCGAGTTCATCCGTCGAAGCATTGAGCGGCGGGAGCAACCGGATCACGTTTCCGCCGGAGGGGGTGGCGAGCAGGCCGCGTTCGCGCAACGCCGCGACATACGGGGCAACATCACCCGCAAGCTGCACCCCAACGAGGAAGCCGCGCCCGCGCACCGCGACGATCTGCGGCGAGAATTGCTTCGCCAGCTGCGTCAGGGCGTCGATCCACGGCCCGCTGGCGCGCGTCACGTGCGCCAGCAGCTGTTCGCGCTCGATCACGTCGAGCACGGCGAGCGCCGCCGCGCAGGCGAGCGGCGTGCCGCCGAAAGTGGTGCCGTGCGAACCGGGCTGGAACAACTCCGCGGCGCGTTCCCCGACCCAGATGGCCCCGATGGGAAATCCGCCGCCGAGCCCCTTTGCCATTGCGATCGCATCCGGACGGACGCCGGCATGCTCAAACGCGTAGAATTTTCCCGTGCGGCCGATGCCGCACTGCACTTCGTCGGCGAGGAGCAGCAGGTTGTGCTGGTCGCACAGCCGCCGCAGCCCGAGCAGGAATTCCGGTGTGCACGGATTGACGCCACTCTCGCCCTGGATCGTCTCGACGAAAATCGCGGCGGTCCCTTCGTCGATCAGGTCGGCGAAGCTTTGGAGGTTGTTGAGCTCGCCGAACGCGAAGCCGGGCACGAGCGGACGGAAACCTTTCTGGATTTTCTCCTGCGGCGTCGCGCTCATGCCGCCGAACATGCGGCCGTGAAAGGCGTTTTTCGCGCAGATGATCTTGTAGCACTTCGCTTCCTCGCCGCCGGCTTTGCGCATGCCGTGGAGACGCGCGAGCTTGATCAGCGCCTCGTCGGCCTCGGCGCCGCTGTTGCAGAAAAAGACGCGTCCGGGTCCCGCGTAGCTGACGAGCCGGCGCGCCAGCTCGCCCTGGTTCGGATGACGGAAAAGATTGCTCGTGTGAATGAGTTCGCCGGCCTGCCGCTGCACCGCGGTGACCCAGTGCGGGTGGCAGTGCCCGAGCGCGCTCACCGCGATGCCCGAGGTGAAATCGAGATAGCTTTTGCCCGCGTCGTCCCAGACCTGCGTGCCCTTCCCGCGCACGAGCGTCAGCGGTGCGCGCGCGTAATTCTTCATCACGTGCGCGTCGTAGAGCTCAGCGGTGTTGGTGCGAATGATGGAGGGGCTCGTCATTTTCGATTTTGGATTCCCGAATTTCGACTCCCCGATGCTGTTTCAGCCAATCGAAAATCGGGAATCGGAAATCAAAGATCCCAAAGTTACCCGTGCACAATTTCGGTGCCGATGCCCTTGTCCGTGAAAATTTCCAGGAGCAGCGAATGCGCGAGCCGGCCGTCGATGAAATGCACGCGCTGGACGCCGTCCTGCAGCGCGCGGATCGCGCTCTGCACTTTCGGGCGCATGCCCTTGTCGATCACGCCCTTCTTTTTGAGATCATCCACCTGGCTGATCTTCAGCGTGGAAATGAGCGTCTCCGGATCGGGCGGATTGGAGAGCAGGCCCGGGACATCGCTCATGTACACCAGCCGCCGCGCCCGCAACGCACTCGCCACGCGGCCGGCCACGAGGTCGGCGTTCACGTTGTACGGCTTGCCGTCGTAACCCTCGGCGACCGGCGAGATGACCGGAATGAAGCCGTCGGCGATTTCTTTTTTGACGAGTTTCACTTTCACCTCGGTGACATCGCCGACGTAGCCGAGGTCAATTTCGTTGTCGTCGTCATCGGTCGTGAGTTTCTGGCAGACCAGCACCGTGTCGCCGGGAAGACCCTTCGGCTTTCCTTTCGCCGAGGCGATCGCGTCGCACACGTCCTTGTTCACGACCTCATCCAGCGTTTTTTTGACGACCGCGATTGTCGCCTCGTCCGTCACCCGGAGCCCGTTCACGAACTTCGCCTTCAGGCCGGAGTCCTCCATCGCCTTGGTGATGGCCTTGCCGCCGCCGTGCACGACCACGACGTTGATCCCGCAGGCGGCGAGAAACGCGATGTCGTACGCGACCCGCGTGCGCGTCACCGGATCCGGGTCGTCCATGAAACTCCCGCCGTATTTGACGACGAAGGTGGAGCCCCGGAAATCCTGGATATACGGCAGGGCCTCGAGCAGCACCTTCGCCTTGGCGGTGACGTCAGCGACGTTCATCAGCGGTCAGAGCGCGCGGCGCACGGCCGCGACGGGGAGTAACGAAAAGAAGGAAGCGCTCATGAGTTTCAGCGAAGTGACTGAAGGGATAACGCACCCACACCGCGCATTTCCATAATAATTTCGCGCCCGGCCAAAGATTTCCGCGAGGCACCGACACGCGCTCCGGCGGGTCGTTCGCAAAAATCTTCTTCACTCCGCCGCGCGACGCGCCCACTTCTCACGCGTGCCCAGCACAAATCTGACGTTTCCCAATCGTGACCAGCATCGCGCCTGGCTCGCGGCGCAAGCAGCGCTGCCCGCCGGCTTCCGGGTCGGAACCACCCGTTTCGAGTTCACCCCGCGCGAGGCGCCGAAGCCCGCGAAGATGACGCTCACGCTGATCGCGCTCGACCGCCCGTCGGCGAGTTTCGCCGTCGCTTTCACCCGCAACGCGTTTCCCGGCGCCCCGGTCATCGTCGGCCGCAAACGGCTCACCGAAGCCGCGCTGGGCGCCATCATCATCAACAACAAAATCTCCAACGTCTGCGCGGCGGGCGGCGTCGAGGCCTCGGAGAAAATCTGCGCCGAAACCGCGCGCCTCCTCGGCATGTCCGCGCAGCAAATCCTGCCGAGCTCCACCGGCGTGATCGGTTGGGGATTGCCGGTGGACGCCATGGTCCAGGCCCTGCCCCAAGCGGTGCAATCGCTCGCCGCCGGCTCCGTGCTGCCCGCGGCGGAGGGGATTGTGACGACCGATCTCTATCCTAAAATCCGGCGGGCTTCGGTCGGAACGGGCAGCATCGTGGGCATCGCAAAGGGCGCAGGCATGATCGAGCCCAACCTCGCGACCATGCTCGTCTATCTTCTCACCGATGTCGCCGTGCCGCGCGCCGACCTGCGCGGGATGCTCGCGCGCGCCATCGATGCCAGTTTCAACGCGATCAGCATCGACAGCGACACCAGCACCTCGGACACCGTCGCCGTGATCTCATCGGGTCAGGTCCCGTGCGCCGATTTCGGGGTGTTTGAACGCGCGCTGCACAGCGTCTGCCGCGATCTCGCCGAAGACGTCGTCCGCAATGGCGAGGGCGTGCGCCACGTCATTCGCGTCGCGGTAAAAAATGCCGCCAGCCCCTCACTCGCCCGAGCGCTGGGCAAGGCGATCGTCAACGCGCCCCTCTTCAAATGCGCCGTCGCGGGCAACGACCCGAACGTCGGCCGCCTGGTGCAGGCGATCGGAAAACACGTGGGTGCCCACGCACACGGGACGGATTTGTCGCGGCTCCGCGCCCGCATGGGCGGCGTGGAAATTTTCGCCAACGGGGTTTTCCAGCTCGATCCGGCGAAAGAGGTGGCCTTGGTCGCGCATCTCAAGGAAGCGGAGCTCTACGCCAGCGCTCCGCCGAAAGACGGCGTGTTCACCGCCGCGGTGGATTTTCCCCCGCACGAACGGTGCGTGGAACTCGAGATCGACGTCGGCAACGGAGCCGCGTCGGCCACCGTGCTCGGTGGCGACCTCACGCACGAATACGTGAGCGAAAACGCCGACTACCGGAGCTGACGTGAATCGCCGCGGCTTGTTTTTCCTCGGGCTCGGGTTGCTCTCAAGCGCCGGCGTCGCGGCTCAATCCGCACCGCCCGGCGTTTCGGCAGTGCAACGGATGTTCGACGCGTGGAAGGAGCCGGTCCCGCCGCGACACTTGATCGCGAACCTCTACTACGTGGGGGCGATCGGTGTGAGCGCCTACCTCATCACCACGCCGGACGGGCACGTCCTCCTCGACACCGGCTTCGACGATACCGTCCCCCTGATTGAAAAAAGCGTGCGTGAGCTCGGGTTCAAACCAACCGACATCAAAATCATCCTGAGCAGTCATGCGCACATCGATCACGTGGGCGGACACGCCCGCATGAAGCGCCTGACCGGCGCTCGCATCTACGCGAGCGCGGAAGATGCCAGGACACTGGAATCGGGCGGTGCGGAGGATTTCATACCGCTCCCGCGCGAGACGATTCTCTATTCGCCGGCTAAGGTGGACCAAGTGATCGCCGACGGCGAAAAAGTGGCGCTCGGCGGGGTGACGCTGACCGCCAACCTGACGCCGGGGCACACTCGCGGCGCCACGACGTGGACGATGGATGCCGTTGAAAATGGAAAAACCTATCGCGTGGTGTTTTTCAGCAGCGCTTCAATCAACACGGGGACGAAGCTCATCGACAACCCGAACTATCCGAAGCTGGTCCAGGACTTCACGGCGACCTTCGCGAAGCTCAAGGCGATGCGCTGCGATATCTTTTTCGCGCCTCATGGCGGGCAGTTCGCGATGGCGGAAAAATTCGCCCGCCAAACCGCCGATCCCACCACAAACCCCTTCATCGATCCCTCCGGGTTCACCAGGCTGGTCGTCCAGGCGGAAAAAAATTTCCTGCAGCAGCTCGAACAGGAAAAGGCGGCCGCGGCAACCCAGCCGGCGACGCCCTGAGCGAGGTCAGACGAGGCCGTCGGTTTCCTCAAAACCGCACCAGAGATTCATGATCTGCACGGCCTGGCCGCTGGCGCCTTTCACGAGATTGTCCTCGGCGGAGGTGATGACGAAATTGCCGGTGCGCGGATCGTGAACCGCGGACATGTCGATGCGGTTGGTGCCCACCGTATGAGCCGTGTCGGGTGTCTCCCCGCTCGGCAGCAGCTGCACGAAGGGCGATTTGCCGTAAGCCGAGCGCCAGGCGGCGTAGAGTGTCTCGATCGTCGCGCCCTTCGCGGCCGGCACGGTGATCGTCGTGGCGATGCCGCGGCGCATCGGCGCGAGGTGCGGGTTGAACTGGATGATTGTTTTCGCACCGCTGTGCAGCGCGAGCTGTTCCTCGATCTCCGCGAGATGCCGGTGCTTCACGAGTCCGTAAGCCTTCGCGCTCTCGGCGCGCTCGGCATAAAGAAAACCTTCCTCCACTTTTTTGCCGGCGCCGCTGACCCCGCTGAGCGAGTTCGCCACGATATGCTCCCGCGTGACCACGCCCGCCTTCAGCAAAGGCACCAGCGGCACGAGAATGCTCGTCGGGTAACAGCCGGGTGAAGCGATGAGTTTCGCCTCGGTCTTCCACGCCGGGGGCGTGAGTTCGGGGATCACAAACCGCGCCGACGGCAGCAGCTCGGGCGCATGGTGGTCGCCGTAATATTTCTGGTAGGTGGCAAGTTCCGCGATGCGGAAATCGGCGCTGAGATCGATGACGCGTTTGCCCGCCGCCACCAGCGCCTTTGCATACACCGCTGCCGCGCCGTGTGGCAGCGCGAGAAAGAAGAGCTCGATGTCGCCGGCCGCCAGCGCCACGGGATCGGAGTCGACGAACTTCAACCCGCGGTCAATCCCGCGCACGGCCGGAATGATCGAGGCGAGCGGCTTCCCCGCGTGCGTGCGCGAAGTCACCGCCGCGAGCGTGACCCGCGGGTGACCGAGCAGCAGTTTAACCAGGACTTCGCCGGAGTAACCGGACGCGCCGACGATGCCGACTTTCATGGAGGAAGGGTCGAATGCATTCGCAACGCTGTCAGCGTCAAATCCCAAAAAATAAAACAGCCCGCGCCAGGAAAGCGCGGGCTGTGTACCTGTCCGGTCGCGATCCGATCGGGGTAGAGTCCTAATTTGAATTTGTCATCGCGAGTCCCGCTCTCGGGGACGTGGCGATCCAGCTGGATTGCTTCGTCGTCCCGTTTCGCGGGACTCCTCGCAATGACAAATCAGGATTCCACCCAATCGCGCGCAGACTTTTTAGAACGTGTAGGAGTAGCTCACCGAGCCCACCGTGCGGCCGGCCTCAAGCGAGTTGCCCACCTTGGGCGCCGAGCCCTGCTTCACGAAAGAGTCCTCACCCTTCGCGTACGCGAGGCCGAGCACGAGCTTCGTGTTTTTCGTGAGCTGATACGGCATCGTGACGCCGACCGACCAGTACTTGCCCCAGGCCTTCGTGGCGGGCGCGGAGTTTTTGACGACATCCTTCTGGATGTATTCGCCGTAGGTGGCGCTGAAATCCAGCTCGGTGCCGAGATCCTTGAGCGGAACCGCGTAAAACGCGCTCAGCTCGAGCGTCGGGCCGTCGAGGGTGACATCATAGTAGATCTTCGGGGTGAATTTCACTCCGGCGATCGTGTAGTTCACCGCGAGGCTCGGCTCGAACGAGGAACGATAGAAACCGGCGCCGGAGTCGGCGTTCGGATAGGTGTAGTACGTGAAGCCCGGGACGATGCTGAGCGAGTCGCTCACGGTGAAGGTGTAGTAGCCATACGGGTCGATCTCGGGATCGGACACGCCGGGAACTTCATCCTTGAGGGGAAAGTTGCTCCAGACGCCGAGGCCGAGGTTGCCATAGGTGGCTTCCACGACCGGCTGGAACGAGGTGCCACCGAGGCGCTGACCCCGGAACATGTACTGCGACACGAAGGCGGGTGTCAGGGTCACGGACACGCTGGGAGCAGCGGGTGCGGGAACCGGGGCGCCGGTCTGTGCGCGGGACGCGAGAGCGCCCATGGTGAGGACGCTGAGGATGAGTGCGGTTATTTTCTTATTCATGCTGTTTGGTGTTTGGTAGCTGTCCGGGTAGGTGGCCCGGAGTGTCCAGTGATGACTGAACAAATTTTCGCGTGTTCCAAAAAATGCGGGCGCATCAGCCCCCCGGAACGCGGCGACAAAAAGGCCGCCGTCGCAAAAGCAACGGCGGCTTGGTAAGCAGGGTTTGCTAGCGTGAAATAATTTTCGGAAACCCGACGGATTAACGCTTCGAGAACTGGAAGCGTTTGCGCGCGCCCGGCTGGCCGGCCTTCTTACGCTCTTTCTGGCGGGGATCACGTTTCATGTGACCGGCCTTCTTGAGCGAGGGACGGAGCTCGGCGTTCATCTTCTGAAGCGCACGGGCGATGCCATGGGCAACCGCACCCGCCTGGCCGGCGACACCGCCGCCCGAGACGTTTGCGGTGACATCGATCTTCTCGCGAAGGTCGACGGTGAGCAGCGGGGCATAAGCCTGCTTCGAAAAATTCTCGTGCGAGAAGTAGCTGTCGAATGTGCGGCCGTTAACGGTCAGCTTGCCGCTGCCTTCGGCGATGCGAACGCGGGCGGTGGAGGTTTTACGGCGGCCGGTGGCCAGAAAAATCGTAGCGGGGGCGGAAGTGCTCATGTGCAGGTCGAAATTAAACGGCGATCTTGACCGGGCTGTTGGCCTCGTGCGTGTGGGTCGGGCCCGCGAAAACGCGGAGCTTGGTCAGCATCTTCGCGGCGATCCGGTTCTTCGGCAGCATGCCTTTGACGGCGTGCTCGATGATGAACTCGGGATGACGCTCGCGCATCAGGGAGAGCTTGCGGTAGCTCTCGCCGCCCACGAAGCCGGAAAAGAACATGTACTCGTTCTGCACTTCCTTTTTTCCCGTGAGGGCCACCTTCTCGGCATTGATCACAACCACGAAATCACCGGTATCGACGGAGGGCGTGTAGGAGGCTTTGTGGCGGCCGCGGATGAGATTGGCAGCTTTGACAGCGAGACGGCCCAACGGTACGCCCTCGGCATCGATCAAATGCCAGTTCGGTGGTTGCTTGGTCTCGTTCTTGACGAGGAACGTTTTCATGGGAAAAGGGGCCAAGAGCTAGGCTATCGTGAGAGCGTGTCAACCCCTGTTTTGTCCAGGTAATGGTACGCTTTGAGAACAGAATTGTTTCAGAGGTAAAATGGCATCAATCCGGCGCGATGAACGCGAAAGAACGCGCTGAATTACTCCGAGAAAGATTCAAGATTGTCGCAGGAGCTTACGCCAGCCGTCCAGCGTCAAGGCCCACGCCAAAGCCCCACCAGCCGACCCGCACCCCGTTCCGATTCGTCTACCCCATGGGGTTTACCGGGGGTCCTGAGCACCCGACGCAGTGGGTAGCAAAACCGGACGAAAAACCGCCCCTCACTGTTTCACACTGCAAGCGGACTGATGAGGTGACGGCTCTGACCAAGATTGCTGCGAAGTGGCGAGCACAACCAACCGCAAGAAATCACTCTTCTTCGCTCTGATTGGACCCAGATTGAATCGTGTCCTTCTGCCCTTTTCGGTAACCGAAAAACGCGCCTGCGCCTAAGCCGCCGACGAACGTGCCGACGATTTTCAATCCCTCCATAACAATAGCCTCTTGTTTCAAATAGAGCGCCAAGCCGGCAAAAGTCAGGATAAGCAGCAGAACAATTCCAGCGAAAATCAGATACTGCAGCATTGCTGCCCGCTGATGAGTTCGGCCTGCCGTTCGATCCGTCGCCATCGCGGTGAGCGACTGAAGGGCATACTCGTGACTTTGAGTTTGCGCTTCTTTGCGCAGGGACAAGTCCTGCGCCTTTAGCTCCATGTCCTTTCTCGTGACGTCGAGAAATTCCCGAGCTAGAGCCAAATCCATTTGGCCCGGCGAGTCCTTGCTTAACTTCGCTGGCAGGTTTTCGTCAGCGGCCATGCATCAGGACCGGCGTCCTGAAATGCACGAGTATGCGACCCCAACCGTTTCTTCCAAAACGCGGGGGGATTACTCGTGCGGCATCAACATTATCAGCCTGTTTAGCGTACAAGCGCACAAACTCCTGAGGGCTCATTGATCTAGAGCGAACAGGGCGCAGGATGGAGTTGAAGCGTTCAGGGCGCATATCGATCACGAGTGGGATAACAGACTTATCGGCACGTCAAAGACAAACAGAAAGGGGAAAAGGTACTTAGATCGCTGTTTTTATGCCGCTTTTTTCCCGGCAGAATCAAGCAATGAGATGATGTCGGATAAATCCCAGACTCGGGTTGAAATTCCTGCCGCCATCGCCGGGGTAACGCGCAAGGTCTGATGAATCCGGCAGAAGTTGTAATGCATGAAGTGAAGAGCAATGGCGTGCTCGTGGTTCTCAACCTTTTTGGAAAACGCGTTTGTCAGCCGGGTGAAGCGCCGCATTCCCATCCGCATCGTCAGATTTGCGCGCTCAACGTGGCTAGTTGAAACGTGTTCGTATGCGGGGGCGCCGGAGACAACGGCCTTGCGAGCGCCCATGCATTGCGCGGGTGAGTAGCGGGCTTCTGTCTTCGGGCCTTCACCGTAAATTTTTGTCAGGGTGGCGTAGTCGATGTCGGTGCCGAATGCATCAGACACTGCGCTCAGGTATGGCTTGTGACCATCGGTTGTGAGCTGAATGCGATGAGCAAGGCGGTCCGCCAGATCGTGCATGAAATGATAAGCCGAGCTGCTGTCGCGGGTGCCGACAAACCAGCACGGGATGAGTTTCGTTTCCGCATCAATGGCCGTCCACGTCCAAACATCTCCCCACCCCACCGCTTTCTTTTCGGCAGTGACGTTCTTTTCTTTGCAGCCAACAAACGACCAAATCTCGTCACACTGAATCCGCTTGCACGTCAGATTGCGGAAAGCCCGATCCTGATAGATCGAACAAGCACGGCCAAGATCGGCGAGCAGCTTGAGGATCGCGGTGCGATGCGTGCCAGTCATCCGGCTGATGGCGCGCAGGGAATTGCCTTCAACAAGGGCTGAGACGACCCGGACGCGTTCTTCTGTGCTAAGCTTATTCATGAGGATAGGATGCAATGTTATGCTTGAGCGGTCAAGCAACAAACAGGCGCGGTTCGCCTGCTTTAGTAAACTCCTCGAAATCAATACCCCAGCTGGAGAAACTTCGCGATTTCCTTAGGCACTAGTTTCTTTGCTAGGCCCTCGCCAAGAATCCGATCTGCAGCACCCGCAACGGTAGGTACGCAGGCCGTGAATTTTTTCTCAGCTATTGCTTTGTCCAAACCGGCAGCGATCACAATCAAAGATTCTCCCCAAGCCAGCTCAGAATCGTATTGAAGCGCTGGACACTCCGCTTGCTTTATTTTTTGAGCCTTTGAGAAGCCGCATCCAGTGGTGCAATTAACTATTGCTACCCGTCCCTTCGCGTCAGGATCGCGCAGTACGATCCAATAGTGGGGATTGCCTTTGAAGCAAAGGTCACCCGTGAAGCAGTCCCCTTTCTTCACTGAGCGACCAAGATGGGTTGCTTT
>DATAKE010000070.1:0-43966 GCA_036261745.1 Opitutaceae bacterium | reverse complement strand
AAGAAAAAGGCGCGTTGGAAATAACGCGCCTTGGGGTTGGATGCTTTTGCATCCGCTAATGTTTTAAACGGATTACCGCAGCAGAACCTGCCACTGGTTGTCGCGCGCGGCCCGGGCGGCTTTGAGTGCGCCGATGGCGACGTAGCGTTTGTAATCCTGGCCGGCCAGTTTGACCTTCGGGTTTTCGTAGCCGTCCTCGACGAGGCGCTTCTGCAGCACGGTATCGATGCCTTTGATCTGCGAGCCGCCGCCGGTGATGATGATGTTCTGGAGGAGTGTGACCACCGAGTCCGAGGATGCGCGCTGGATCAGCGTGGTGAGCGAGGGATAGATTTTGTCGATGAGCGCGTTGCAGGCGCGGCCGATCACATCTCCGAGTTCCAAGGTGTGAGCGCGGCCGCCCATGATGACTTTCACGTCGAGCGGCTTGCGGCTCGGCCCGACGTAGCCGTGCGTTTCCTTGATCTCGCGGACTTTGAGACGGGAGAGACCATTGTTCGGATAAGTCCGGTCCAGTTCGTCCTGCATTGTCTGGTCGATCGCATCGCCGGCGAACGGGATGCTGATCTGGTCTTCGCGGGCGGGGAATGCGCCCTGCACGAGACAGAGATCGCTCGTGCCGCCACCGATGTCGATGAACAGCGAGTTGATCACCGGATCGATGTAGTTCGATTGGTTGAGGCGGGAATCATCGCGGAAACCAAGGGCGGCGAGGAAGGGTTCCGGCATGAGAATGATACGGTCGAAGACCCCTTGGACGGCCTGGCGGATGTCCTCGCGGATGTTTTCCCTGGCGTTGGCCGGCACGCCGACCACGGCGCGAATTTCCGCCGCACCGGTCGGGTCGACGAGCGTCCGGATGTGGCGCATGAAATCGCGCGCGGCGTCGGGCTCCGCGATGACACCCTCGGCGAGCGGGGCGACGAGACGGACGTGGAGCATCGCATTGATCGCTTCCTCGCCGAAGAGGACGTTTTTGTTGCCGGCAATAATGCCATCGACGATGCCGTCCTTCGTATAACCGACCACGGAAGGAACGACTTTACTGACGGCGATATCGGTGGAGCCTGGCGCGCCGGCGAGGACACAGGACTTGTTGGTGCCGAGGTCGAAGCCGACAAGGACCGTCTTGGTTTTTACCTGCGGAGCGGTTCCGCGCGGGGCGGAATCGAGGTTGATGGGTTGCGGGGGATTCGAGCCAAAGGGAATTGGTGTGGCGACAGAGGAGGATGACTTTTCGAGCGATGCAGTAGGCATGATGGGCGATGGTTGGATTGAACGGACCTCGTTGAAGCGAACGGACGGAAATAGATCAGGCGGATCGGCGGGAACTGCCGCCGCCGGGTGGCGAGCGATCCTGGGTCAGCATTTCGTCGATAAAATCGGCGATGCCGGGCAGGAGCGGCGAGGCGGTGCGATCCGCGCGGGATTCGCCGCGGGGAATTGCGCCGGCCTCGATTGATGAATGGGAGTCGGGAGCCGGCATCGCCGCGGCGGGGCGATACAGGGAAGCGGCGGAAAATTTCTCGCTGAGGAGCGGCAGCAAAATTTCTGCGAGGGTCTGGGCCGTGGCGACGCGCTCCTCCTCGGCGGTGAACATGGCTTCGATCTGATCTTCGGCCACGGTGGAGGATTCGCGCAGGGCTCTGATGGCCGGCTCGAGTTCCTGCACGCGCAGCGTGTTCGCTTCGCCGATCTTTCCCGCCGCACCGAGGATGCACACGCGCCGATAAAGCATCCTCGCCTCGTACCAAGGCGAAGGTTGCGTGGACAGAAAGGGGTGTGGCAGCGGCGCGGCGCTCAACATCTAACTGCGCTAGACAAAGCGACCTCAGCGAGGTTCAGAATATTTTTCGTGCGGATCGCACGTTTCGCGCTGCGTCATCGTGCAGATTACCGCCGGAAAAAATACCACACTCCGAAGACGCCACCCAAAAACACCACGAGCATCACCCAAAAAATCGTCCAACACCCTTTTTTCGACGGCAACGGCGCGGCTTTTTCCTCCGCGGCAAGCTTCGCAAGCAACGCATCGGCGTCAGGCGTGCCGACCGGTCGTGCCGGCGCGGGATTTCCACGAGCGACTGGCGTCCGGTGGGCCGGGGGAAGCGGTTCGACGGGAGCCCGCGGGGGAAATACGGCGCGGGACGTGGTCGACGGCGCAGCCGGGGGCGGCTGCCCTCCGGTACTCGCGGCAATCTCCGCGTCGAGCCATTCGAGATGCTCTTTGATCAAGGCGCGTTGCTGGAGCAATTCCTGGAGGCGGTCGGCCATGCGATGGCCAACGCTCATGCGAGCCACCTCGGGCAAGCAACACACAAAAAAGGGCGCCGGATTTTCATCCGGCGCCCTTGGAAAGTGCTTTAACGAGGACTCAGCTCGTGACAACCGCGACGCTGCCGTGGGCTTTGTCGAACTTGACGGTGCCGTCCTTGAGCGCGAAGAGCGTCCAATCGCGGCCGATGCCAACGTTCTTGCCCGCGTGCAGCTTGCTGCCGCGCTGGCGGACGAGGATGTTGCCGGCGAGGACCGCCTGGCCGCCAAATTTTTTCACGCCGAGCCGCTTCGAGTGGCTCTCGCGACCGTTCATTGACGTTCCCTGACCTTTTTTATGCGCCATGGTGGGTGGTTCCTTGTTTAGAAATTAGGCTGTGATCGAATTGATCTTGATGACCGAGAGCTCCTGGCGGTGGCCGCGTTTGCGCTCCATGCCCTTGCGCTTCTTTTTCTTGAACACGATGACCTTATCACCGCGTTTGTTTTCGAGAATCGTCGCGGAAACCGAGGCGCCGGGAAGAGTCGGGGTTCCTACGCGAAAATCAGCGCCTTCACCGGTGGCCAGCACGTCGTTAATCTCGATGGTCGAGCCTTTTTCGGTGCCGGGGTAGCGGTTGACGATCAGGATATCGCCCTCGGTCACAGTGAACTGCTGACCTTGGGTCTTGATGGTGGCTTTCATAAATAAAACCGCAGAAAAAACGGTTTCACAGAGGTGAAAGCAAGGCTTAATTTCCGCAAAAACCCGCTCTTTCCACCGGTCATGCGAGGGGTTCGGGAAATTCCGCCACGCCGGGATGCGCCGCGTTCGCGGCGGCATACGGCAGGGCGAACGAAACGGCATCGCGCAACGACATCCGCCGCCCATAAAGCGCGTGCAACACGCACGCGAAAAAGACATCGCCCGAGCCGGTCGGCGACACTTCGTGAACCACCGGCGGGGTGGCAGATCCGAGCGCACCGTCGCGATCGCGCAGCTGCACCGGGGCGGCACCGTTCGTGACGATCCAATTTTCGGCGTGCGCCGCGGCCGGCAGATGAGCGAGATCGGCCGCCAGGGGACGGAGCTCGTCGGCATTGATTTTCACCAGCGCAAGCGGCTGCTCCGCCAGCCAAGCCAGTGGCGGGCCATAGACATCGGCGACCAGCGGGCCGCGCCCGAGCCAGCGTTTTAACGCAAGGCGCAGCGGATCGAAGGCCGCCTTTTCCCAGCCGGGAAAACTGCCGCACAACGCGAGCACACTGCCGTCGGGCTGTGCGTCGAGAAACCCGGCGCAGGCACGGATCGCCGTGGCGTCGGGGACGACATCCGGCGCGAGGAAGGTCGTTTCGGGCTGCGCATCGCTGCGCACGACCGTTCCAACGCGCGTCGATGCCGTGGTCGCGAAGGCCTTGAAGGTGAAGTTTCGTTCGCGCAGCCAGTTTTCGCACTCAGCCCCGGCGGCGCCCCCGGCAAAACACAGGGCCGTGTTCGCGGCGCCGAGGCGGTTGAGCATTTTCGAGACGTTGATGCCCTTGCCACCCACCTGAAAACTTTCGCCGGTGGCCCGCTGGGTTTTTCCGGCTGACCAAGTCGCGAACGTCAGCGTCCGCTCAGCGAGCAGATTGCCGGTCAGCGTGAAAATATGCGGCGCGGGGGAAGGGGAGTTCACGGTGGATTTTTGCGCGGCGCTTTGAAGAAGACGTAGTTCGTCAGGAAACTCAGCCCGAGGACGCCGCTCAAGGTGCGGATGTTGCGCATCGCGCCAAACACCATCGTGAGCGAACTCGCCTGCGGCTCATGCACCCGCAGCAGCAGCGCGCAGCCGAGAAGCGCGAGCACCGGTTGCAACACGAAGCACCAATGGTACACGGCAAACGGATCGGACCAGCGGCCCAGCGCCCACGTCAGCACCGCGCCGCCGATGATCGGTGCGATCGCGGCAAACAGGGAAATGACCGCGAGGTTTACGCCGATCGCGAGATTCTTGGCCTCCAGCGGAATGAGCCGGAGCAGAATCGTGAACTGCCCGAGCACAAAACCCGCGCTCGTGATCCCGCCCCACAGCCACATCGCGTAGAGCAGGCCGCTGTTCTCCGGGACGAGGAAGCACCAGAGGAAATTCTGCACCTGCCACAGGATGAGGGAAACCGTCATCACCGCCTTGTTGCCATACCGGTCGAGCAGCGGTCCCCACGCCGGCAGCGAAAGCACTCCGCCGAGCTGCGACAGCGTCGACAACACGCCCACGTCAAACGCCGAGAAACCAATCTGCTCGAACATGAACACGTGATAGAACGGCCCGAAGCAGTTCGCCGCGAACGACCACACCGCGCCAAACGCGATGAAGACGAGCAGCGAACGCGCGCGCAGCACCACGGCGAACTGCTCGGGCAGCGGCAGCGCCGGTGTGTTCTCCTGTTTCCGGGAACGCGTCGGGCTCTTCCATTGCCAGCGCAGCGAGAACACCCGCATCAGCACCGCTCCCGCCACAATCAGCTGGAAGGTGAGCACGGCGTAATCCCAGCGCGCGAGCGCCCAGCCGGCCAGGAGCATGAAGGTAAGGGTGGAAATCTGGAGCGTGCCGTTGCGCCGGCCGAAATATTTTCCCCGCAGGCGTGCGGGCACCCATTCCTGGATCCACGCGTTCCACGACACGCCCGCCACCGCGGCAAACGAACTCGAAAGCAAAAACCAGCCGATGAAAAAATTGCCTGCGGCCGCCGGGTCGTCACGCGGCACCCACGGCAGCAACACGCCGAACGCCACCCACGTCACGAGGTGCAGCGAAGCCGCCATCACGGTGATGGTCTTGGGCGGTTTCCACCGCGCCAGAAAAGGCGCGGCGAAAATCTGCAGGAAGTTGCCGAGGAAGGGCAGGGCGCTGATCAACCCGATCGTGGTTTTCGGCAGCAGATAGGCCTTCGCCACGAGCGCGGTCATGAAAACATTCACCGGCAGCGACATCGTGACGATCGGCATCGCCATGATTCCCTCGGCGGTGGTCAGCCGGAGCGAACGCAGGAGGTCGGCCTTGTGCTGGACGGCGTTTGCGCGGGCGACAGTTGCGTTCACCATGGAGGGCATCGCATGAAAGAGTCATGGGCCGGATAATCGAAGCCAAAACGTTTCAGGTTAAAAAAACCGTCGCCCTTGCCCGCTGGCTGCTCGGGAAACATCTGGTGCGCCGCTGGTCCGATGGACGCGAGGACGCGCGCATGATCGTCGAAACCGAGGCCTACTGTGGCGAAAGCGACCTGGCCTGCCATGCGCGCGCCGGCCGCACGAAGCGCACCGAGGTGATGTATGGCGAGGGCGGGGTTTGGTACGTCTATCTCTGCTATGGCATTCACGAAATGCTGAACCTCGTCACCGGCCCCCGCGACTGGCCGGAAGCGATTCTGATTCGCGGCGTCGAGGGCGCTGTCGGCCCCGGCCGCGTGACCAAGACGCTGGAAATCGATCGCCGCTTAAACGCGAAGACCGCCGATCCGGCGACCGGACTCTGGCTCGAGGATCGCGACGTGCGCGTCCCGCGATCACGCGTGAAAATCACGCCCCGCATCGGCATCGACTACGCCGGTCCGATCTGGTCGACCAAGCACTGGCGCTTCACTTTCGATCCGCCAGCGCCGCCGAAACCGCCGCCTGTACTTCCGCGAGCGAAATCGAATCGAGCGCCGGCCCGCGTTTGATGACCCGCACATGCCGCGCGGGCGGAGCCCACATCGTGGGATCGGTGGGACCAAACAACAAAACCGACGGTACACTGCACGCCGCCGCGAGATGGCTCACGCCGGAATCGTGACCGAGGAAAAGCCGGCACGCTGCGAGCCTGGCCGCGAGTTCGCGCAACGGCAGTCCGTCCGCCCGTTTCCCAAATCGCGCGAGCAAGTCCCCGCTTCGCGAGTCGGCCTCGCCCGTGACGATCAGCAATTCGGCGCGAGGCCCGGTCTTCAGCCACTCGCACAACGCGGCCCAGCGCTCCACCGGCCAGTTCTTCGCCGGTGAACCGCTGCCGGGATGGATCGCTACGCAGGGCGGGCGATTCTTACCCCACCGTTCCGGGAACGACGAAAAGCTCAAATCCGGCGCGCGAGGGACGCCGCCCACCTCCAATCGATAAAAGAATTCCTGAGTCTCGAGTCCCAGGTCGCGCAGCGGTGCGCAATAGTGCGCCGCCGCCGGTGCCTGTGCCGGCAACGCTTCTGCACTCAGGAAAACCTGTCCGGGCCGTCGCGGAAATTTTGCGCGCAACGATCCATCCGGGTCCGGCCAGCAGTTCAAAACCAGATCGAAGGTCGCAAGCCATTCCGCGAATTCCACCGGCAGCGGCCCCGCAGCATACAACGCACTCCATCGCGCCTCATCCTGCGGATGCGCGCGATCCAACAGGCCGCCCGAAATTGGCCCCAAAAAAACCGCCCGCTCCCCCGCCGATTTGTCATCCATTAGATGACAAGCGGTGTTGGGAATACCTCTGGGATTCGGAATCTTGTCATCTAATGGATGACATTGTGGTGCCGGCGCGGCGTGGGAAGACGGGAAGCCCGGGGGCGGGGGCGCGGGGGGGGGTGAAGGAATGAGCGCGAGCTGGGCGGCGGTGGCGTTGCCGGCGATTTCGATGCGACTCCCCGGCCAGCGTCGGCGCAACAGCGCTAGCGCGGGCAGGGTGACGATAAAATCGCCGAGCGCGCCGCCCCTAAGGAGCAGGATCTTTTGCATCCTGCTCCGGTGCCTGGACAGGACCTCCGTCGGGCGGCACGTGCCTGATCAACGTCGCCACGCCGGCGCCGAATTTGAAATCGACCTGAAACTTCACGGGCAGCCGCCGTTCGTCCTGTGCGATCCAGACTTTGACGGCGCCGCCGCGTTTAAACATTCCCTTCGGCGGCGCCTTCTCCATGCGCGGCGCGAGGACGAGCGTGTTGAACGTCCCGAGCGGCGTGCGCACTTCCTCATAGCGCTCGGCGTAGATCGTGAGCTCGTAGAAATCATCCCCGAAGATCACGAGCGCATCCTTGTGCTCGCCCGGCTTCAGATTCCACCGGCGCGTCTGCACGAGGCTCATGATGAGATCCTGCGGATCGCCCGCCGGCATTTTCACGACGACCGGGGTCGCGCCGTTTTGGACATCGGTCACGGTCGCCGCGGTTTTTGCGTAGTCGAACATTACGGAGGTCTTGGTCTCCTTTTTCTCCGACTTGCTCGTTTCAGAGGTGAACAGCAGGCGTCCGGTCACGACGTCGTAAACCGATTCGGCCCGGGCATCGAAGGGGAAGAGGGCGCGCGCGAATCCCCGCGTGGCCGTCGTCGTGATCACCTGGAGCCGGGGCCGGCCGTCCGGCGGCGGAACGGCGTCCGCCCTGATCCTGATCTCGCCAGCGCCCATCAGGATTCCCCAGCCGACCCGGTAAGTGAGCGACTCACCGGCTTCGAGCGCAGGCTTCGCGCCCAGGCAGAGTGGCAGCAGGAAAATCCCCAGAACGCTGAGAGAGCGGCTTCGTTTCATGCAGAGTTGCGAGATTTGAGTAGAAGATCGCGGGAAACCGCAAAGATTCGTTTCGGAGCGATCGCAAATAATGTTTCGCCTTCCTCCAGCAGCGGATTCCACGCGGCACCCGCCGCCCACGGTGAAAACGCCGGCAGGATCAGCCGTCGGGGCGACGCGATCAGCGCGGGGAGTTTGATCCGCCCTCCGGCGCGATCGCTCCACGCCAGCGCGGGGTGGTGATGGCCGATGACTTCCACGCCGCCGGGCGGAATCGGCAGCTCGAGATGCCCGTGATGAAAAACAAACCCGCCTCGCGTCACGGACGCGGGATGCGCCTCGCCCCTCGGATTGGCTTCGCCGAAGGAAGTCCGCCAGTGACGGTCGTGATTCCCGCTCACGATGGTGACCGGCGCTCCACTGGTCCGCAGAAACGTTTCCGCCGGTTCGCGACCCGCGATCGTGTGCAGGCAATCGCCCAGCCAGATGATTTCGTCCGGCGCATAGTCGGCGATCAGCCCCCGCAGGCGCGCCGCAACTTCCTCGTCACCCCACGAGGGAAGCAGGTTGCCATGGGCCTGATGGCTGACCGCGTAGCCCCAGTGCAAATCCGCCACGACCAGCAGCCGGTGCGCCTCGAACCAGAGGGCGAGCCGCGCATCCAGCCAGAGGCCAGGGGAAATTTCCGTACGAATCATTCGCCCGCCACCTGTCTTGCTTTGCGCGGCGGTTGCAAGCCGGAGGACGTGTTTGTGTCCGGCGGCGCTGGTTTGCCGGAGATCGATTCATCGCCCGGCAGGTTGCCATACATCGCGTGGTAGAGCCGCTCGATCGTCGTCTCCGGATCTTCGAGCGTCATCGTCTCTTTGATTTTGCTGACAAAAATCCCGAAGGAAAACGGGCTGACACGGTCGATTTCCCGCAGGTCCCAGGGCAATGCGCTGACTTCGTCGAGAAAACCCAGCGCGCGCGGCTGGTCGAGAAAACGCAGCGTCGCCTCCGCGTACGCCTCGGTCAGCAGGGGATGATCCGGTTCGTGACGGCGGAGAACCTCGAAAATGATTTCCGAGCTCCACTGCAGGGAACGCGCCCCGCGTTCCGCACCGTGCACGCGGCGCGGAACCATCAGGCCCGTCTGCGAGACACCGCGAAACTGCCATTTCACCAGCTGCGCGTCGGCGAGGGCGGTGCGCAGCGCGTCCTCCGCCCCGGCGCGGCGGAACAGCGGACGCCACTCTTCGACCCGCATGGCTTGAAACGGCCGCAGCGTCAGGAGAAAGCCGTAGTCGTCGATGGTGACCAGGGCATTGCCGCCTTTTGTTTCCTGCACGCGTTGCGCGATAATCCGGGAAAGCGCGTCGTTCGCCGACCGGCCGATCAGCGAATGGAAAAAATAGTGGAGCAGATCGCGGTCGCGATAGAGCTCGATCAGGAAAAAACCGGTCGTGGGAATCGCCGAGAGCTTCGCCTGCAGCGCGAAATGCTCGAGCAGTGCCGCGGCATTGGAAGCGGACAGCGCGTACCCGGTCATGAGGAACTGGCGGGCGCTTTCGATCCCGGCATCGCCGTTCTCCGCCAGGCACCGCGCCGTTTCGGTGCGGAGCCGGCGCACCTCCGCGGCGAGGCCCGACGCGAGCGGCATCTTGGCGGCGTTCCAACGCGGAACGGTGGGGAGCGCGTTGTCGGCCGCCGCGACTTTGGCGGTGAGCAGCCGGGTTTCGATCAGCCGCACACAGCGCCCATTCAGCACGAACACATCGCCGGCCCGGAGGCCTTTCATGAACATTTCCTCCACCTGTCCGATCCGGCGGCGTCCGAGCTGCACCGAGATCATGCTGTCGGAGGTGATCGTGCCGATGTTTTGGTAGTAGTCCCGGTCCACGCGCGGCGGCGGCAGCGAGAGACAGCCGCGTTCGTCGAGCCGGACTTTCCCGAAAACCGAGCGATAGTTGCGCTCGAGCGAAACGCCTCCGCCTTCGAGGTACCGCAGCACGCGGTCGAACTGCGGTCGGGACAGCGTGCGAAACGGATAACTTTTTCGCACCAGCGCGAAGGCTTCATCCGGCGTGCTGCTTGCGAAGACCGCGAGGCCGACGAGCGTTTGCGCGAGCACGTCGAGCGGGTTGTCGTGAATCTTCACGGGCTCCAGGGCACGCTGCTCCATCATGCGGGCCGTCACCGCGCACTCGGCCAGGTCGTTGATGTTGCTCGCGACCAGCACGCCGTGACTCGTGCGCCCCATCGAATGTCCCGACCGACCGATCCGCTGCAGCGCGCGCGAAACGCCCTTCGGCGCGGAGACCATCACGACGAGGTCGATCGACCCGATGTCGATTCCCATCTCGAGCGACGTCGAGCAGACCACCGCGCGCAATTCGCCGCGCTTCAGCCGGTCCTCGACTTCGAGCCGCACGCCGCGGTCGAGCGACGCGTGATGCACTTCGATCAGCTCGGACATCTCCGGAATCAACTGTTTCAGCCGCAGGCCGATCGTTTCCGCGCCGCTGCGGGTGTTGGTGAAGATCAGGGTCGTCCGCCGCTGCATGAGCAGATCGACGAGCTCACGCAGAACGCGCGTCGCCGTGTAGCCGGCCGGCGGATAGGCGCGTTTTCGCAGCGGGGAGAAGACTTCCACCTTGGCCGGTTTCCGCTGCACGACCTCCGCGATCCGGCAGGGCCGGCCGGTGCCGACGAGAAACTCGGCCACGACATCGAGCGGGGCGACGGTCGCCGAAAGACCGATGCGGGTGAGCGGGTGGGACGATGGACGGACGAATTCCTCCAGCCGCTCCGCGCCGACCATGAGGAGCGCACCGCGTTTGTTTTCGGCGAGCGCATGCAGTTCGTCGATGATCAGGAAACGCGTCTCGCGGAAAAAGGGCGCCCAAGCCGGCTGGCTCAGCAAAAGCGTCAGGCTCTCCGGGGTCGTGACAAGGATGTGCGGGGGTTTCCGCCGCTGGGCCGCACGCTCCTTGGTCGTCGTGTCCCCGGTGCGCGAGCCGACTCTCAACCAGTCCCAGCCCAGTTCCGCGAGCGGCTGCTTCAGGTTTTTTTCGAGATCGTAGGCGAGCGCGCGCAACGGCGAGACATAGACCGCCACGATTCCCACCGGCAGCTCGCCGAGCTCATGTGCTTTTGCGAGGTAATCGAATACCCCGAGAAACGCCGCAAGCGTCTTACCGCTGCCAGTCGGCGATGAAAGCAGGACGGAATTTTTCCCGACGATTTCCGGCACCGTCAAAAGCTGGGACGGCGAAAAATCGCCAAAACGCTTCTTGAACCACGCTGCGAGTTCCGGGTGCAGGGAAGCGAACAGTTGCGGCTGCGTGAGCGCCGGATTCTCCAGGCGGGTGAAACTGTTATTTACCTCTGTCATTCTGAGCGAAGCGAAGGATCCAGCAGGAGTCGCGATTCGTGGCAGGGATTTGAAAGTCCAATTGGATTCTTCGCTCCGCTCAGAATGACAGAAAGAAGCATGTACCACATGTCGCCCCTTAAAATTCGAGCTGGGCGGCCGTGCTCGCCGCCACGCCCGCAAGACGGCGGCAAGTTTCCAGGGTGTCGATTTCCGCCGGGGTCTTGTCCGTGCGGATCCTCGCGATCCGGGGGAAACGCAGCGCAAATCCGCTTTCGTGCCGCGCGCTTGGCTGGATCGAATCGAAGGCGATTTCCAGCACCACATCGGGCACGACCTTCCGCGCCCGGCCCTGCACCTCCAGCGTGTGATCGAGAAAATGCTGGGTGAGCTGCGCGATCTCGACATCCGTGAGTCCGGAGTACGCCTTGCCGACGGTGAGGAGCCGGTCTTGGTGCTCGGTGTCGCGAATCGCGAAGGTATAGTCGCTGATCACGTCGCGACGCTTCCCGTGTCCGTACTCGACGCGCACCACCACCACGTCGAGCGTCGCATAGGCTTTCTTCAGTTTGAGCCACGCGAGTCCGCGGCGGCCCGGCGTGTAGAGGCTGCGCGGGTCTTTCGCGATGAGGCCTTCGTTGCCGCGCTGACGCGACGCGAGAAACGCCGCCTCAATATCCAGTGCCGTGGTGGCCTGTTGCACCGGGGCCAGGCTGAACCGGTCCGGCGCGTGAGAAAGTAAACCGGCCAACAGCTCGCGGCGGAGCGAGAGCGGTTCCTTCAAGAGGGTGCGGCCATCGAGCCAGAGCAGGTCGTAGGCGGAAACCGAAACCGGGATCTCGGCGCCGAGGAAAAAATCGTCGCCTTTGCGCCCGAGCCGTTTCTGCAGTTCGGCAAAGGGCAGCGCCCGTCCGTCGCGCCAGGCGAGCAGTTCGCCATCGATGATGAAATCCCGCGACAGCTTGAGCGCCGCGCGGGCGATATCGGGAAACTGGCCCGTGATGCGATGGAGGTCGCGGGAGAAGAGTTCCACCCGGTCGCCGAGCTTGTGCACCTGGCAGCGGATGCCGTCGTATTTTTCCTCGAGCCACACCGGTGGCGAAAGGCGCGCCAGCATGGCATCCGCAGTCGGCTCGGGACTCGCGAGCATGAATTGGAGGGGGTTGAAGACGCGCAGCTGGATTTTTTCCAGCCCGTTGGTGAGAGCCGCCTGGGTGACCGCGACCATATCCCCGCACAGCATCGCCGCCTCGCGCACGGCTTCGAGCGGCTGGCCGGAAGCCGCGGAGATCGCTTCCTCGACCAGGCCTTCCTTCAAGCCGATGCGCAGATCGCCGAGGATGATTTTCACGAGGTACTTTGTCTCGATGGGCGAAAGCCCGGCGATTCGCGCCTGCAGCAGATCGAGTTTCGCGGTGGGGCCGCGTGCGGCCGCCAGTTCATCGAAAAGCGCGGCGACGTTTCTGAGAGTGAGAGAGAAGCCGGTGGTTTTCGACCGCGAGGAAAGCATGGCCTCCACTGCGTCGCCCGGGTCGGGGAAGCGCTGGTACGCCGCGCGAAACTCCGCCTCGCCGATGTTGGCGGCGGTGAACAGGGCGCGTCGCAACACGGACCAGCCCAGCGTGAGCTTGCGTTCATCCGCCTGCGGAAAAGCCCGCGCGGTCAGGAACAACGCGGCGAGCGCCGCGTCCTCCGGCGCAAGCGACGCGAGGTAGTCCCGCAAAATCCCAATCTTCTCCAGCTTGCTGTCGGTGGTCTTGAGCTGGTCTGCCACGAGGGCGAAGCGGCCAAAGGCGTCGATCGCGACGCTCGACTCGTTCGCCGAAACCGCCTCTTCCACCAGGTCGCGGGCAGCTGGTGGCGGTTCGGCGGGGGGCGTACGGCTGCCGATTTCGAATTCCAGCTGGTTGTCCTGTCCGATCGCCCACGCTTCGATCCCGCGCTCGCGCAACGTCTGCGCGAACTCGCGCGCAAAGCCGTGCAACGTGAGCACGCGCTTGGGTTGCACGAGATCGACGAAACGCAGCAGGTCGGTGTAGTCCGCATGATCGGAGAGTGGGAAGGCGGCGTCGCATTGATAGCGGTAGATCGCTCCCGCATCGAGGGCCCAGCCGGTGATCATGGCCGTGCGACGCGGCGAAATTTTCCGGAGGAAGGCGGAACTCGTCGATTGCGGCGGACAAATCACCACGTGTCCGGCGACCTCCTCGAGTGAAAACGCGCGATAAGGCGGGAAGGTGAGACCCATTTCCTCGTAGACCTGGGTGAGCTTGCAGGTCTGCGGATGCAGCATCACGGGCAATTTGGCATTCGCGAAACTGCTCAGCAGCTCCTGGCTTTTGCCGAGGCTGTAGCCGAAGAGCACCGGTGTCTCGCCGTCCTCGAGCGCCTCGCGGCAGAAGCGAATGATGTCCGCCAGCACGCGCTCGGTCGGCGGGAGGACATAGTGGGGCTTCCCGTACGTCGTCTCCATGATCAGCGTGTCGGCGCGCGGGGTCGCACATGCTTCGGCGGAGAGGCCGCGGCGAAGTTTGAAATCGCCGGTGTAGAGCAGGGTGCCGTGCTGCTCGTGCGCCAGCAGCGACTGGGCGGATCCGAAAATGTGTCCGGCCGGGTGCAGCGTGATCGCACAATCGCGGCTCAGGGCCTCGGTCTGCCCGAATGCCAGGACGTGTTCGATGCGCTGCCCGGGCATGCGCGCCCGCATGAGCCGCGCGGTGCCCTCGGAGCAGATGATTTCCCGGTGCGTCGCGAGATGATCGAAATGGGCGTGCGAGACGAACGACCGCGCCGTCGGGAAATGCGCGTCGAGGTGCCAGCCGATTTGCGGCAGCCACACCCCGTTTCGAAATTCAATCTGCCATGCCATGGGGAAATGCCGGGTTCGTGAGGAAAAACCGCAAAGGACACCAAGCCCCCGGCAACGCAAATTTCTTCGCGCCCGCCCGGCGACTCGTCCCTGCCATCACTGAGCCGTCACGCGACAAAGTAACCTAATGGGTTACTTTGTCGCGGGAGCGGGGCGGACAACAACCGGGCGGGAGTGACGGCGCGGGGCGGGTCAGACCGAGGCCACGACGTCCGGCTTGCTCGTGAAATATTTCCACTTCGCGAGGCGCCAGGCGGTCACGAAAAACGCGGTGAGCGGAATCGCGAGCAACATGCCGAGCACGCCGTGAAACGCGGTGCCCCAGAAGAAAATCGCCACGATGATCATCACCGGGTGCAGTCCGGTCCGTGAGCCCATGATGCGCGGGGTCAGGAACCAGCTCTCGATCGCCTGGACGATGATTTTCACGAGCAGCACCAGCGCGACGAGCTGGATGCCGCCGCCCGGCTGGAGAAACGCGAGCGGCAGGGTGATTGCCAGCCCGATGATCGTGCCGAGGTAGGGAATGATGTTCAGCACGCCGAGCCCGAGCCCGATCACGAAGCCAAACTCGAGGCCCACGAGGGTGAACCCGATGCCCAGCAGCACGCCCATGATCAGGCCGATGATGAGCTGGCCGCGGAAAAACGACTCGATGATGCTGATGAATTCCCGGACGAGAAACACCAGGTCGTCCCGCAACGACGCTTTCATGAATGACAGGTGCCCGGGCAGGTTTTTCGTCGGCTCGCCGCGCACGTGCAGGAAAAAGAAAAGATAGACCGGAATGATCGCGAGGTGTGCGATGAAGGCGAAGACGTCGAGCAATCCGCCGCCGGCGGAGCGCAGGGTGGGGATGGTGTGGGCGACGAGCGATTTGCCGGCCTCGGCGAGCGACTCCACCAGGTCGCGGACAAACGGATTTTCGAGCTGCGCCTTGGCCGTGGTTGACCACGCCGGATAGTTCTCCTCGAAATATTTCATCGAAGTCGTCCGCAACTCGGGAAGATAGGCAATGAAGTTGAGCAGCTGTTCGACCAGCGGCGGCACCGCTACGACGAGGGCGAGCGAAGTGAGGGCCACGAACACACCATACAGCAGCATCACCGATATGGAGCGGTGCAGTTTCAACCGGCGCTCCAGCAGCTCGACGACCGGGCGGAGCACGAGGGCCAGCACGCCCGCGACCGCGAGAGGCCAGAGCACGCTCGAGAAATAGCTGACGAGCTGCCCGAGCACGATCATCGCATAAATCCCGAGGGCGATGAGACCCGCGACCGCGAACACGGTGATCGTGAAGCTCACGATCAGGCGCTGGCTCGCGTTCAACAAACGCGGGACGGGTGGTTCTTCGGACATGCGGAGGAGAGGAAGCGAGTGGCGGGGCGGTGGCCAGAAATTTATGCGCCGGAGGAAACTCCGGGCGGTTTTCCGCGGCTTACCTCGGTCGGAAATCCGACGAATGGTGCCGGTACAGCCAGCGGGCCATCGCGGGAAGCAGCACGATCGCGCCGAGCATGTTCACCAAAAACATGAAGGTCAGCAGCAGTCCCATGTCCGCCTGGAATTTCAGGTCGGAAAAAATCCAGGTGCTGACGCCGATCGCGAGGGTCAGCCCGGTGAAGACCACCGCGGAGCCCGTGTCCCGAAGCGCGGTGAGCATCGCGTCCTCGAAAAATGCGCCGCCCTTCAGCGCCGTCGTCAGCCGCGCGAAAAGATAGATTCCGTAGTCCACGCCGATTCCAACGCCGAGCGCGACCACCGGGAGCGTCGAGGTTTTCAACCCGATGCCCAGGATCGCCATCAGCGCGTAGGCGAGCCAGCTGACGATCGCCAGCGGCACGACAATGCAGAGCGTGGCGCGCACCGAGCGGAACGTCAGCAGGCACAGCACAATCACGGCGCCAAAAACCCAGGCCACGATCGGGGTTTGGGCCGCGTGCACCACTTCGTTGGTCGCCGCCATGACCCCGGCGTTGCCGCTCGCGAGGAGAAATTTCGCCTTGGGCGAGGGATGCGCGGCGGCGAACGCCTGGGTCGCATCGGTCACGGCGCGCAGCGTTTCCGCGCGGTGATCCGCGAGAAAGATCATGACCGGCATCACGCTGGCATCGGCATTGAGGAGTCCGCTCGCCGTTTCGATCGGGGAGATTGCCTGCGCGAGCGCCTGCGGGTTCCGCGGCAGGATGCGCCATTTGAGCGAACCTTCATTCCAGCCGGAGTTCACCATTTTCGCGATCGACGGCAGCGAGATCACCGTCTGCACGCCCGGCACCTGGCGGATGTGTCCCTCGAACTGATCCATCAGGGTGACGACATCGTAGTCGACGCCGCCGTTCGGCACGCTTTCGACGATGACGGACAGGATGTCCACGCCGACGCTGAACCGCGACGTGATGAGATGGGTGTCGCGGTTGTAGCGCGACTGCTGCCACAGCTCGGGAACCCCGGCCTGCGTGTCGCCGATCCTGACCTGCCCGGCCTTCCACCAGCCCCAGGCGCCGAGCGCGAAGCATCCCGCGATGACCAACAACGACGGCGCCGGTTTCATGATCGTGGCGAGGCGGCCCCAGAGCGCATCGGTCTTTTGGCGGCGGCTTGCGACCCAGATGCCGTAGCTTCCGGGCAGCTGCAGGTAGGACAGGAGAATCGGGAGGAGGAAGAAATTGGTGATGATGATCACGCCCACGCCGAGGCTGGCGGTGATCGCGAGCTCGTGGATCGTCGGGATTTTGATCACGAGCATCGTGAGAAACCCCACGGTGTCGGTCAGCAGGGCGACAATCCCCGGCACGATCAGCTGCATGAACGCGAGCCGCGCGGCCACGGGTCCCTCGTGGCCCTTGAACATCTCGTTGCGGAACGTGCAGATTTTTTGGACGCCATGGCTCACGCCGATGGCGAAGACGAGAAACGGCACGAGAATCGAAAACGGATCGATGCCGTAGCCGAGTGCGGTGAGACCGCCGAGCTGCCACACGACCGCCACGAGCGAACAGAGGACCGGCGCCGCCGCGAGTTTCCACCGGCCGGCGTAGTGCCACACGAGGAGGGCGGTCACAAAAATTGAAATCCCGAGAAGCGCCAGCACCCCGCGGGCACCGTCGCCGACGTCGCCGATGACCTTCGCGAATCCGATGATGTGAACCGTGATCGCGCCGCCGTTCGCGTGTTCGCCGCGCCGCCGGATCGCTTCGAGCGCCTCGGCCACCTTCGCGTAGTCGATCTTCCTTCCGGTGGCGGGATCGATCTCGAGCAGCTGCGCACTGACGATCGCGCCGGAAAAATCGTTGGCGACAAGCTGGCCGAGCTTGCCGGACTTGATGATGTTTTCCCGCACGCGGGCAAAGCTGGCGGGCGACGGCTGAAAATCCGCGGGGATCACCGTGCCGCCCGCGAATCCATCCTCGATCACCTCGACGTAGCGGACGTTGGGCGTGAAGAGCGACTGAACCTGGGCGCGGTCCACGCCGGGGAGGAAGATGGCTTCGTCGGTGACCGTCTTGAGTTCGCGGAAAAATTCGGGCGTGAACAGGTCTCCCTTCCGCGCGACGAGCGCGATCATCACCCGGTTGGCTCCGCCGAACTCGCCCTGATATTTCGTGAAGGTGCGGATGTAGGGGTGATCGGCGGGCAGCGACTTGTTGAAACTCGCATCCACCCGCAACCGCAGGCAAAACCAGCCCATCACCAGCGTGAGCGCCGCGAAACCGCAGACCAGCGGGGTTCGGGCGCGGAAAATCCACGTGGCAAATTTTTCGAGCATGACGTCGTGGCTGGCTGGGCGCGCTGTCTTCTACGGGGCCGCCGCTCCCGGCGTCGGTGGGTTCTCCGGCAAAAATAACTCGGGGGAGGTTCGCCCGGTTTCGATCGTGGAAACGCCCGCCTCCCCGAAACCGAGGAGCGAGCCGTTGGGAGCTTCGAGCAGTTCGGCGATGGCGGTCGCCTGGCCGGAAGGCCCGGATGCCACGGTCTTCGCTTCGTCGGGGCTCTCGAACAGCGTGCGGGCCTGTCCGGCTGCAACGATGGTTCCCCGCTTGAGTTTCACGGCGGTGGCGATCAAGACGCGCCGCTCGTTGGGGACGATCTGCCAGCTGCGGCCGTTGTCCGCCGACCGGTAGAATCTCCCGCGCAGTCCGTAGGCGAGCAGCGTGTGCGCGTCGAGCGGCAGAATACCGTAGAACGATCCGTCGTAGGGCGACGCGATGGGGATCCACGTTGCGCCGCGGTTTTCGGAACGGAGCAGGGTGCCGTGCTCGCCCGCGAGATAAAGTGTGCCCGTCGGGCCCCGCGAGAGACGGTTCAGATGGTAGTCGGAATCGAGCACCGGCCGGCGTGTCCAGGTTTTGCCGCCATCCTCCGTGACAAGGCAGAGATTGAAGGCGCCCACGGCGATCGCGCGATTCGCGTCGAGCGCGAGCACATCGAGAAACGAATCGGCGAGATTGTCGCCCTGCCATTGTTTCCGCCACGTGCGTCCCGCGTCGGTCGTGCCGAGGATGAGCGCGTCGTGTCCAACGGCCCAGCCCTGCTTTCCATCGGCGGCGAAGCTCACTCCGGTCAGAGCCGCCGCGGTGACGGGCGGGGTGGCCTGCCAGGTTTTCCCCGAATCCGCCGAGCGCAGGATCGCGCCGCGTTCGCCGACCGCGATGATTTCGGTGCCGATCACGGCGGCATCGAGCAGGAGCATGCGCGGGGCGGTTTCGGCGGCGCCCGCGGCGCGCATGAGCACGAGGGCACCGGCCAACGTGAACAGCATGGCTCTGACGTGGTGCCCCATAAACATTGGGAGAATGACCCGCAGCCCGCGGCTGCGTGCGGAGCGCTTTTAGCGCATGCCGGAGCGGCGGAGGGCTTCGGGGCTGTAGTCCTCGGGTGTGCGTTTCACGCTGAAGTCGTACATTTCACCCTCATTATCCAGGCCCATCACGATGTAGCGGCCGGCGATGAGGTCGGTGTGAACTTCCAGCGTGCTCCAGAAAACCTGCGCGTCGTAGTAGTTGATGCAGTGCGCCTCGGAAACCCGCCACATCTGGCCGCGCGTGTCGTACTGGTCCGCGGCGAGAATCTGCCAGCTGTCCTCGTCGATGTAGAAGGTCCGGCGGGAATAGATATGGGAGATGCCGGGACGCAGCGTGCCGTCGACCACCCAGACGCGGTGCAGCTCGTAGCGCGGGAGATCCTGGTTGATGTGCTGCGGCTTCAGGATGTCGCTGTATTTCAGTTTGTCGCTGTGCAGCCGATAGGAGTTGTACGGCACGATCATTTCCTTTTTGCCGACGAGCTTCCATTCGTAGCGGTCGGGCGCGCCGTTAAACATGTCGAACTGGTCGTTCGTGCGCATGCCGTCGGCCGCGGTGCCCGGGGCATCGTAGGCGATGTTGGGTGCGCGACGCACGCGGCGCTGGCCGACGTTGTAGACCCAGGCGCGGCGCGGCTCCTTCACCTGGTCCATGGTTTCGTGCACGTGAATGATCGAGCCGGCGAGCCGCGCGGGTGCGACGACGGCCTGCTTGTAGAAGAGCAGCGTGTTGTCCAGGCCCGCGGCCGTGATGTCGTCGCGCACGTAGTTGAACAGAAATTCATCCTCGAATTTCACGAGCGTGTAGCTCCCGTCGCGAGTGGGCGCGGCCTGGCAGTAGCGGCGGGTGGCGGCGACGCCGCGGTAGCGGGTGAGGTGGTTCCAGATCACCTCGAGTCCGCTTTGGGGAATGGGAAACGGCGCGCCGACGATCGCGCCGCTGATGCCGTTGCCGCCTTCCGTCAGCTGGACGGTGGTGGCGTTGCGCCGGCTGGCTTCGTAGATGCGAGGGGGATTGGAGGCGCTGCGATGCGTGGGATAAAGGAGGAGCTTGTAGTTCGGATAGGCGTTGAGCAGCGCGATGTGACCGGCCGTGAGTTTTTCCAGATATGGGGCGAGGTTGGCGCTCGAGATGGTGGCGATGGGTTCGTCCGCGGCGAAGGGATCGGGATGGTGGTCCCCGACCTTGTAGCCGGCCGGCGGGGACTGGATTCCGCCCGTCCAAGCCGGGATCGAGCCGTCGGAATTTTTTGCGGGATCGCCGCCGAGCGGGGTGAGCTCCTTGCCGAGACGCGCCGCTTCCGAGTCGTTCACCGCGCCATGAACCGAAGCCGGGATGAGGGATCCGGCGAGCACCAGGGAAAAAAGGGAGAGAGCTTTCATAGGTGTGGATTTCCGGGCGTTAGAAGGAGTACTTGATCGTGGTGGCGACGTAATCGCGGTCACTGAGAAGATTGTAGCGGCTGGCGCCGAAAAAGTTCACGTAGCGCGCCTCGAGCGACCACGCGTTTTGAAACGTGAACTCGACGGACACCGTCGCGCTCTTGCGGCCGCGCACGTAGTTCGCGAGCGGAAGCGGGGTGTTGCCGCTGACGTCGTGGGTAAACGCGAGGGTCGGGGTGACGTTCACGCCGGCGAAGACGTTGGTGTATTCCAGCCGGCCGAGAATCTGGTAGCCCCAGGAGAATTTATCCGCGAACGCATCGGCCGGCGTCGTCGGAATCGCGCCAAATCCGGTGGCGGCCATGGCCACGGGACTCGCGCTGCTGAACGTCCCGGGCCCGTCGTAGCGGAGCGTGTCCTTCGACGGCAGGTTCGCCCAGACGCCGCCGACTTCCCCGAGCAGCGTGAATTGCTGCGAACCGAGCAGCGGCCCGAAAACTTTGGTCAGCGTGGTCTGGGCGGTCCACACGCGGTGCCGGCGGTAGCCCGGCATTTCCAAACCGTAGCGTCCGACGAAGCTGCCGATCTGGTTGGATGGAGGACCGAAGGTCGGGGAGAGCGAGGAGAGCGTGGCGAAGAGCAGTTCGACATCGTCGACCTGCAGCGGTTGGTTGTTTTTCAACGAGACCTCGCCCTGCCACGAGATGCCGGTGCTGCCGACCTCGGTGTTGAAACTCGCGCCGAACATGTCGACGCCTTCCGGATATTCGGTGAAGTAGCGGCCCGTCGCCGCCGCCGTGAGCAGACCGAGCTTGCCCGCGCCGGTCGCGATCGCCGCGGCCGCGGGATAGAAGGGCTGGAGATTTGCCGGCAGCGCGCTCGCGGGCACGCCGGTGAACGCGGCGCCCAGCAGCGTCGAAATCGAGCCGGGCACGGTGGCGGGAGGAAACCCTGCGCCGATCATGGCCGGGGCGAGTTGTTGTGCCGCCAGCGAGCTGGCCGTCGCCTGCACGAAGGCGATGTCGATGCCGGACGTCGGCGTGCGGGCGCTGATGACGGGTGACCGGCTGTTGTAGCGCGCGTAGTAGAGGCCGAATTCGGTGTTGTGCGCGCGCGGGACAAGGAAGCGGACGGCGAGGCCGTACTGGTTGAAATTTCCGCCATCACGGTCGTTCTCGCGGGTGATCGAGCCGAGCGTGCCCGTATCGGGCAGGGTGCCGAAGCCGAGAAACACCCGGCTGCCGCCGCGGCTCGCGAAATCGCTGCTGGAAAAATAAGTGCCGGTGGGCTCCAGCTCGTTGCGGCGGAATTCCAGCAGCCAGAACGGCTCAAGCGTCACGCCTTTCGCGATGCCGATCGAAGCCTTCAGCATGTTTACCGGGAGCAGGGCTTCCTTCAGCTCGGCCCCGGGCGCGCGGAGTTTCGAGAGGTCGACGGCATTCACGACATTGATGCCGTTCGGAATGAAGGTGCTTTCGCCCAGGCTGAGCACCTGGCGGCCGAAGCGGATGTCGACCGGCATCGCGCCGAGGTCGAATTTCCCGAGCACGTACATGTCGAGAAACTCAAAGTTTTCCACGACACGATCCTCGGCCTGAGCGCCCAGCGGGGTGCGCCGCGTGTCGTCGGACTTGAAGTCCTGAAAATAATAACCCCGGACGAGGAAACCGAAATTACGGTAGCGCACCTCGAGGTCGGACGAGACCTTGAACAACTGCGAGACCCAGCCCTGGCCGTAGTTGAGGTTGCCGTCGTCGGTGTTCACCGAGGTCTGCAGGCCGGCGACGCCATTGAAGAAATTGGTCGAGCCGTAGTACGCGGCGCTTGGGTCCTGGAGCCGGTAGAGGCCGCCGAGCGAAATCGTCGTGTCGAAGCTGCCCTTGATTTCGCCGGAGCTGAACTGAATGGCGCGAAGTGGCGTCGCGAGGAATCCGACCAACAGACCCGCCAGGGCGAGCCGACAAGAGAGGACAACAACGTTTGTGGGTTGGGAGTCTTTCATTGGGTGGTTTGAGCAACGAAATTCCGCTCGTCACGGAATCGCGTCACAGGGGTTGCCGAACGCCAGAGGGGACAAACTAACGGCACGGGGTGGTGCTGCGGCGAGAAAGCCCGGGGATTCGGCGGCCTGCAAGGCCAATTGCCCGCCTGCACGGAAGGAGGAGGGAGTGTATTTGAAAATCTGTCGCGGCGGTTTCTGACCGCGGGCGGGACGGCTGGTGCCCGCCGCATTTTCGGGAGCGCCGCGTCGGAAAACCGGTACTCCGGCGCGCACAAAAACGCTTCGGGCTTTGACGTGCACGCCGTTTGCGCAAGCTTGCACGTTCGACTCATGCAGGCCGCCACTCACATCCACGTCAAAGGCGCCCGCGAGCACAACTTGAAGAACCTCGAGTTGCGCATCCCGCGGGGAAAGCTTGTGGTCGTCACGGGCCCGAGCGGGTCGGGCAAATCCTCGCTCGCCTTCGACACGATCTACGCGGAGGGCTACCGCAAATACATGGAAAGCCTCTCGACGCAGGCGCGGCAGGTGCTCGAGCAGCTCAAGCGTCCCGACGTCGATTTCATTCACGGACTGTCGCCGGTCCTCGCGATCGAGCAGCGCACCGGCGGCGGGGGACCCCGCTCCACCATCGCGACCGCCACCGAGATCGCGGACTACGCGCAGCTACTGTGGGCGCTCTGCGGCGAACAGCGCTGTCCCAAGGACGGCGGACGCGTCGTGCAGCGTTCCCTCGACGACAATGTGAAGCGCGTCCTGGCCGAATGCGCAGGCGAGCGCGTGATGCTGCTGGCGCCCTTCATGCGCGCCAAGCCGAGCGTGCTGCGCGATGAACTGCCGCGGCTGCGGCAGCGCGGTTTCCAGCGCGTGCGTCTCGACGGCGAGATCAAGAATCTCGATGAAGCGAAGATCGTCCCTTCCGGCACGAAGGAGATCGCGGTCGAGCTGGTGATCGACCGGCTCGTCGCGACGGCTGACCAGCGAAGCCGGCTGGCCGATTCGCTCGAGCTCGCATTTCGCGAGGGCCGGGATCGTGCGGTGGTTCTCGCGCAGAAAACCGCCGACGCCCCCTGGCGCGAGGTGCCGCTCAGCCAGTCGCTCGCCTGCGAGATTTGCGGCGATGTCTTCGAGAAACTCACGCCCCGCCATTTTTCCTTCAACCACAAGGAGGGCGCCTGCGGCACATGCGGCGGACTCGGGCGCAAGCTGCGCTTCGTGCCGGAACTGGTCGTGCCTGATCCGGAGAAGAGCATCCGCGAGGGCGCGCTCAAGCCATGGCGCATCGGCGGAAAAAATCTCATCATCAAACACAACGCCCTCCTGCGGCAGCTCGCGGAGCAGCTTCCGTTCGACCCGGATGTGCCCTGGAAGGACCTGCCGGAGCAAACGCGCCACGACATCCTCCACGGGGCAGGGGAGCGTCAGTTCGCAATCAAGGGCCGGCGCATGCGCGAAGCGAAGGCACAAACGTTTCCCGGCGTGATCGCGGACCTGGACCACAGCTGGCGTCACACGGACAGCGAGGGATTTCAGGCCCGGCTCACCACCTACATGATCGCGGGCGAATGCCCCGAGTGTCACGGCACGCGCCTCAACGCGCGCAGCGGGGCGGTGCGATTGAAGAGCTCAGAGCTGAGAGCGGGGAGTCCAGAGCAAGCGGCCAAACCAAATTCCGGCTCTCAGCTCTCAGCTCTTAGCTCCAGACTCGGTTTGACCTTCCCGCAATTCATGGCGCTCGACATCGGCGAGGCGCATGCGTTCGCGCGGGAGGTTGTGGCGCTCTATGGCGGCAACGAGGCGGTGAACGATGTCGTCACCGGGATCGAGCAGCGCATGCATTTCCTGCTCGAGACCGGCTTGGGTTACCTGACCCTCGAGCGCGATTACGCGACGCTCTCCGGCGGCGAGGCGCAACGCGTCCGGCTCGCGACCCAGCTCGGCATGGGACTGATCGGGGTCATCTACGTGCTCGACGAGCCGAGCATCGGCCTGCACCCGCACGACAATCAAAAACTCCTCGATACGCTCATCGCGCTGCGCGACCGCGGCAACACGGTGCTGGTCGTCGAGCACGACGAGGACACGATGCGGCTCGCCGACGAAATCATCGAGCTCGGCCCCGAAGCAGGGACCGAGGGCGGCCAGCTGCTTTTCCAGGGCACGCCGGCCCAGTGCATGCAGCTTTCGGCCAAGGTTTCCCGCACCGGTCCGTTTCTCGCCCGCAAGCTCGGCGTCGAGAAAGACGCGGCGACGAAAACGCCGGACGGTGCGTGGCTGACGGTGCGCGAAGCGCGCGAACACAATCTTCGGGGGATCGATGCGAAATTTCCGGTCGGCCTCCTCACGTGCGTCACCGGAGTGAGCGGCTCCGGCAAGAGCACGCTCGTCAACGACGTGCTCGCCGCCGCCGCGGCCCGGAAACTCAACGGCGCGAAAACGCTTCCCGGCAAACACCGCCACATCGAAAACCTGGATTTCTTCGAGCGCCTGGTGCAGGTGGACCAGGAACCGATCGGCCGCAGCCCCCGCTCGAATCCGGCGACGTTCACCAAGCTCCTCGACCTGCTGCGCGATCTGTTTGCCCAGGTGCCGCTCGCGAAGGTGCGCGGCTACAAGGCGAGCCGATTCTCCTTCAATGTCCGGGGCGGGCGCTGCGAGCGCTGCCAGGGCGACGGGGTGATCAAGCTCGACATGCAGTTCATGGCCGACGCCTATGCGCCGTGCCCGAGCTGCAGCGGACGGCGCTACAATCGCGAGACGCTGGAAATTCTTTTCCACGGCAAATCGATCGCCGACGTCCTCGACATGACGGTCCATGAGGCCATCGCCCTTTTCCGCAACATCCCGCGCGTGATCGACAAGCTCGCGACGCTCGAGGCGGTGGGGCTCGGTTACCTCACGCTCGGCCAGTCCGCGACCACGCTCTCCGGCGGCGAAGCGCAGCGCCTCAAACTTTCGCTCGAGCTCAGCAAACGGGGACAGGGTGCGACGCTCTACGTCCTGGATGAGCCGACGACCGGGCTGCACTGGATCGACATTCAGAAGCTGATGGACCTGCTCTTCAAACTTCGCGACCAGGGGCACACGGTGATCGTGATCGAGCACAACCTCGACGTGATCAATCTCGCCGACTGGTTGATCGATCTCGGGCCCGGCGGCGGACGCGAGGGCGGCGAGCTGCTCTACGCCGGACCTCGGACGGGCATCGAAGGCGAAACGCGTTCACTGACGGGCGCTGCGTTGAAGCGCTGGGCCGCGGCGGCGAAATAAAGCCGCCCGGTCGCGTGGCCGTCGATCGCGCGGACACTCCTCGCGGCGGACGATGTTGGCAACCTCGTGTGGCGCTTGGTGCCGAAGCAATAAAACGAGGGCGGAACCGGCGGGCTGCCGCCGCGTCAGTGTCGGATGCAAAAACATCCTTACGACGATCCGGTCGAAAATCTTTCCCACGCTCCCGCGATCGAAAAGATCCGCGAGCTCTCCAAGTCGGCGCGGGTTTGTCTGTTCGTGACGTTACCCGGCCAGTTTCCGCTATCGACGCGGCCGATGGCCGTGCAGGACGTCGACGCTGCGGGCAACCTGTGGTTTTTAAGTGCGCGTTCCAGTGTGAAAAACAAACACATCAACCGGGACCCGCGCGTGCAGTTGTTTTTCGGGAATCCCGGCGACTCCCAATATCTCACCGTGCACGGCTTCGCGACCGTGAGCGACAATCGAGCGCTCCGCGAAAAATATTGGACGCCGATTGCGAAGACCTGGATTCACGAGGGCGTCGACGACCCGGAGCTGACGGTGATCAGGGTCACGGTCAAAGACGGCTACTATTGGGACACCGAGCACGGCAAGGCGATCGCACTGGTGAAGATCGCGGTGGGCGCCATGACCGGAAAAACCATGGACGACAGCGTCGAAGGCAAAGTGCGGCCCTGAGGTGGAATCTGGCGGACGGCCGGCCGCGCTGGCGCAAAAAAATCCCACGCGTGGCAAATCGCCGCACGTGGGATGAGTTTCATCCGCCCAACCTGGCGGACGGTTGCTTACAACCGGCGCCCGCGAAAGCCGCCCATCAAATAGATCACAAGACAGACCAGGAGCAGGAGGCCGAGCGCACTCCCGCCGTAGACGGGGCCGCCGAGATAAAACCCGCCGCCGCCGAACAGAAGAAGCAGGATCAGAACCAGGAGGAGAGCATTCATAGGTGCCGTCATGGTGTGCTTTGCGAGCGGGCGGTTCCTCGGTCGCGATTCATCTCGTTTCCAACCTTCTCGAACCCGGTGAGTTGGTGAAAAACTAAACGCGGGGGAAAAGGCTCGTTGCCACGGAATCGCGGTGGCGCTTCCCGCGGATTCCCTCTATCGCAGTGACCCGCAAACCCGCATGCCCGCCAAATACATCATCGATGTGCCGCATCGCGTCGTCTTTTCGCAGGGCACCGGTGTTTTCACGCACGGCGACTTTATCGGTCACATGGAGGCGCTGCAAAAAAACCCCGCTTTCAATCCCGACTTCTCTCAAGTCGTGGATTGTCGCGATATCGGTCTCCTGGATTTGAAAAACGACCAGCTCCGCGATCTCGCGGCGCAAAGCATCTTCAGCCTTCGGGCGCGCCGGGCCTTCGTCGTTTCAACGGAGCTGCATTTTGGGATGAGCAGGATGTTCGCCGCCTACCGCGAACTCGCCGGCCAGCAGGTGGCCGTCTTCAAGGACATGCCCTCCGCGCTCCAGTGGCTGGGTCTCCCGCCGGATCTCGACCCGCATGCGCCTACTTCGTGATCGCTTTCGGCGGTGTTGCTGGCGGTCCCGGTTTTAGCCCCGGAGGAATTGTCTCGAGCGGCTTGCGGCCGAAGCCCCAGGAAAAGGACGCGTTGAATTTTTCGATCCCGCCCACCCGAACGCCGTGAAACATCGTCTCGGCCATTTCGGTGGAGCCGAGCAAGCGCGCGACGTCGATCATCAGCTCCGCATCCGCCACCAGGCGCTCCACGTCTTCGCCGGGATAACCGGCCCAGTATTTCAGGTCGTGAAGAAAACCGGCCGGATAGAGGCTGACGCCCTTCCAGTCATCGAACCATCCGGTGCAGCCGTCGCTCTGGAACGGCCGCACCGGGGGATCGCGTTCGATTTTTAGCCAGAGGTCGCGCAGGCCGTAGAACTCGCAGATTTGTTTGATGCGCGGCAGCGGCACTTCCACGCCGAGCGCGGGAAGAACCATCTGCGGACGTATTGGGGCAGCCGGGGGCGCGGCGGTGATCGGTGAGAGCAGAAAAACCGAAAGCAACCAAGCCGGCCGGGGGAGAAGAAAGGAAGTGTGCATAAGATGTAATCAAGCCAGCGCGCGGGGCGCGTGGGTCTATTCGGGTTGAAAATGGAGGCCACCGATTTTCCCATCGGGCTGGTAGGTGCAAGCTCGAAGCGGGCGAGATCCGACGCCGTGGTCCACAAACCGGCCGCCGCCATTTCCGGATACACAGGCCAGCGGCCTTTCACCGGAGCGCGTTGGAAATGATCCGTCGCCGTTTTCGCCGCGTCAGCCTGGGACAACGGTTGCTCAAACGTGCCCGCCAGCATTCCCAGCGGCTCGAGCACGGTGTCGTGCATGAACTCCGGGTAAGGGCGGCCGCTGACATCGATCACCAATTGCTGCATCGCCGTGTAGCCGCCTCCGGAATAGCGCCACTTGCTGCCGGGAACGATGTCGGCGCGGACGGCGGGAGTGTTCGCGGGTTTTTCGCCACTGAGAACTTGGACCAAGTTCGGTTGCGTGGCGCCGACCGCATAGCCCGGAAATCCATGGACCGTCAGTCCCGCGGTGTGACTGAGCAGGCGGCGCAACGTGACTTTCTCCGTCGCGGTGAATTCGTTCTCCGGGACCTTCCAGCTTTTCAACGCCGCGTTCACGTTCGCGTCCAGCGAGAGCCTGCCTGAATCGACGGGCCGCAGCGCTCCGAACGCCGCGACCGGTTTACTCACCGATCCCGCCTGGAAAAGCGTGTGCTCGGTGACGGGGGTGGATCCGCCGCTTTCAATCACGCCATAGCCGCGGGCTCTCACGATCCTGCCCTCGGCCACCACTGCGAGCGACAGGCCCGGGACGTTGCGCTTCTGCATCAGTGCGACGATCGCGTCGTCGCGTGTGTCGGCGCGGAGCACGCAATGCGCGCTCGCAAGCAAACCAACGAGGGGAAGAACGAGACCCCGTGGATTTTTCATGGAGATGAGTGGACTAAGAACCCTTCCAGCCCTGAGAAGTGACAGAAGCAGCGCTGTTTCCCCCGAAAATTTCGATCAGCGCATCTTCGCCGGCCGGAAACTCGCCGCCCTGCCGGTCGATCACCAGATCGATCCGTTGGTCAGGCACGCGAAAGCGCAGCGGTGTTCCCGTGGAAAACTCAGGGACCTCCGGGCGGGTACCCATCGGAAAATCAGCCGCCTGCGCCGTCGCCAGCAGGCGTCGATCCCAGACGCGTTCGCGTTGGCCCCAGAGCAGGAAGGTCGAGATCAGCACCGTGTCGTCCGCCACCTCCAACCGCAGCACATACCGCCCGTGCAGCCACAGGAACGACAACGGCAACACCAGGCTGAGCCCGATCAATCCCGCGGGCAGCGCCCACCAAAACATATCCCCGACGGCGTCGCGCCATTCGGACTGTGGCGCGAGCGAAACCAGCCATCCCACGAGCGCCACCTCGCCGGCGAGCAATACGGTGAGGGCCCGAAGCAGGAAACGGCGCCTCGCAACAAACAACACCCGGCGGGCGGAAACCATGAAATCGAGTGTGTTGTTGCGCGGACGACCTGCCGGCCGTCACGCCTTACCGACCGCCTTGCGCTGGTTCAAAAGTTTGGCGGCTTTGAGCCCGAGAAAAAGAAAGTAGATCGCGAGCGCATGAATCAGAAACGGCCAGATCCCCGCGAGCGGCGTGAAAAAATAGATCAGCACCCCGTCGATCCCCACCAGGCCGATGCCGGTGATGAACGCCCAGCTGCGCCATTTCTTCATTTGAAATCCAAGCAGGATGAAGAAGCCGAGGCCCAGCGCGTCGACGATCAAAGCCACGCCCAGCAGGATCGCACCAAGTTCATGTCCGATCGCGAAGATCAGGCTGGTCAGGTAGAGACCGGCCACGATTCCGATCGGGGACTTCACGTACAGGAGAAGCAGGTTGATGGCCGAGGCTCCGGCCATCACCCACAGCCAGGTCGCCGCGGTTCCGACCTGGCGGAGAAGCTTGGCATTGGTCGGGACGAGAAATTCCGCGGCGGGGGTGGCTGGCGCAGGCTTTGTCGCCGCGGAGAGTTCGTTTCGATAGTCGCTCATGAGGGGTGGGGGCTGAAGGCGGAACTCCGCCGAAAAAAACCGGAGTTCGCAACCCGGGAACGAAAAGCCGGCCTTGAGCGTTCCCCATTCGCGGCCGATCTTTTTCCCATGAGTCTCGAACGTTTCCTCACGGCCCAGGCCTCGCCCGAATCGGGTTTCGCGACCGCGCTGGCCGAACTTCAGGCGGGCCGGAAAACCAGCCACTGGATCTGGTATCTGCTGCCTCAGCTCGAAAAACTCGGTCGTTCGTCGACGGCAAAGTTCTACGGCCTGAAGGGCGGGGCCGAAGCGGCGGATTACCTGCGCAACCCAACACTGCGCGGAAACCTCGTGGCATTGATCGAGGTCATCGCCGCTCAACTCGCGCGGGGAATCCGTCTCCCCGAGCTGATGGGCGGCGCCACCGACAGCATGAAGCTGGTGTCCTGCGCCACGCTCTTTGAGCGGATCGCGACGGTCCTCAATCAAACCGAACCTTCGCGCGACCTGGCCGCGCTTGCCCGGCATTGCACCGCGGTTCTCGGTTTCGCGGAACGTGAGGGCAGCAGCCGGTGCCAGGTCACGCTCAGCGAACTCAATTCCGCCGCCGCGCCTTGATCCGGCGCGGGGCGCGTCGACCGGATCAAAGGGGGCGGCGCTGGAGGCCTGACTCGCTTTTCCTTCTCAGGTTTTTTCGCGGACGATCCCCGGTTTTGATGAAATGCCCTCATGGAAACGCGGCGCGTTCCGCTCTGAAGCCGGATTTAATTTCGCCGGAGGCGCAGATTCTCCTTCCCGTTTCGAATGAAATAAATTCATTCACCGCTTTCCAATTCAACCCGCCGTTCCGCTGCCTCGTTGGCGGAACTGACATCCCCAACCCCATGACTTGTTCCCGCGCCATCGTTCGATGGCTTTTCAGCCTTGTTTGCCTCGTGACACCTGCCGTCGCGCGGGCCGAAACCTCCGCGACCCTGAACACCGGCGACACGGCGTGGATGCTGACCGCCACCGTGCTGGTCCTGTTCATGACTTTGCCAGGACTGGCGCTTTTTTATGGCGGACTCGTGCGGATGCAAAACGTGCTCTCCGTGTTGATGCACTGTTTTGCCATCGCCTGCCTGGCTTCGGTGTTGTGGATCGGCGGGCTCTACAGCCTGGCATTTTCAGAGGGCGGCGGATGGATCGGTGACCTGCAGCATCTCGGACTGCGCGGAATTTCCGCGGGGGAACTCGCCGGGCGAACCTACCCGGAGACCGTTTTTGTGATGTTTCAGATGACCTTTGCGATCATCACGCCCGGCCTGATCGTCGGAGCGTTCGTGGAGCGAATGAAGTTCAGCGCCATGCTGCTGTTTTCCGCGCTGTGGCTCGTCCTCGTCTACACCCCGGTGGCCCACTGGGTATGGGGCGGCGGATGGATGCAAAAGCAAGGGGTGCTCGATCTCGCCGGGGGCATTGTCGTGCACACGACGGCCGGGGTTTCGGCGCTGATCCTCGCATGGTTCCTCGGACCGCGGGCTGATTTTCAGGCGCGCATTCATCCGCCGCACAATCCGGGGATGGTGATGATCGGCGCTTCCATGCTCTGGGTGGGCTGGTTCGGTTTCAACGCGGGCAGCCAGGGCGGCGCGAGCGCTGCCGCGGGAATGACGATGCTCGTGACCCATATCTCCGCCGCGGTCGCGAGCCTGACCTGGATGGTCATCGAATGGAAAAAAGCCGGGAAGCCCGGCCTCGTTGGCATCGTCACCGGAATGGTCGCGGGCCTCGCCACGATCACTCCCGCCTCCGGTAACGTCGGGCCGCTGGGCGCCGTGCTGATCGGATTCCTGGCCGGCGTGGTTTGCTACTTTGCGTGCGGGATCATCAAGAATCGTTTCAAGATCGACGATGCCCTCGACGTGTTCGCCGTGCATGGCGTCGGCGGCATGATGGGTTCGCTGCTGGTGGCGGTGTTCGGCGTCGCCGCTTTCGGCGGAACCGGCGTGGCGAGCATGGGCGGCCAGTTGCTCGTCCAGCTGAAGGCGGTCGGTTTCACCGCGCTGTGGTCCGCGGTTGGGACGGTGCTGATCGTGCTCCTCGTCAAAAGCACCGTGGGCCTGCGGGTGAATCGTGAGGCCGAGAACATCGGGCTCGATCGCGCCGAGCATGGCGAGACGGCCTACCACCTCGACTAACCAGCCCCCTGTTCATCGCATGAAATTAATCCGAGCCATCATCAAACCGTTCAAGCTGGAGGAGGTGCGCGCCGCGCTCACCGCGATCGGAGTCGAGGGAATGACCGCCGCGGATGTCCGCGGCTTCGGCCGTCAGAAAGGTCACAAGGAAATCTATCGCGGCAGCGAGTACACCGTGGATTTTCTGCCCAAGACGATGATCGAAATCGCGATTCCCGCCGACCAGGCGGCGGCCGTGGTCGCAGCCATTCAAAAGGCGGCGAACACCGGGAAAATCGGCGACGGAAAAATCTTCGTCCTCCCGCTCGAGCACACGGTGCGGATCCGCACCGGCGAGACCGGCCACGACGCGCTTTAGCGGGCCGGCCGCTGTCCCGGATCGGCGGGAAGCGGAACCGGGGATGCGTTCACTTCGGCGCGAGCGAGAGTTCCTTCACCACGTCTTCGAGGTCCTTCCACGTCGCGGCGGGTTCAATCGTTGAGAGGTGGATGTCCGCCCACGTGTCGCCCACGACACGGCACGCGCGGATGTTTTTCTGGGGCGGCGCGTCGCCGGCGCGCACGACGTAGCGGACGATGGTCCACCCGTTGATGATCGTGAACGACTCCTCCGCCACCGACAGCCCGCCTTCGCCGGTCATCGCGTTTTTTTCCTTCACCCAGAATTCCTTCATGCCGTTGAAGCCCGCCGCGTGATCCAGCCAGCCGCTCAAAATCACGTGCTTTTCGTCGATGAACGAAAAATAGTTCTCCTCGGAATTGAGCTTGGGGGTGCGCTCAAACCGCATCGGCAGCAGTAGCACGGAGCTGAACGTCCGAAAACCCACGGTCTGCCGATCAAGGTTCTTCGGGACCGGGGCGGGGGTGGTGGACGCCTTTGGGAGAGTGAGCGCTGTCAGCACCGGCGCCTTGGGCGGCGTACGACGGAGCGAAGCGCTTTGCACGATCTGCAGCGCCTCCTGCAGATCCGCGCCGTCCTTGCGGTCGGTGAAAATGGTGACCTGAAGGGTGGGGCCACTGCCGAGATAGGCGGCCGCGGGCGTCGCGATTTTATAGTTTCCCTTGCGGGACGGTTTCCCGACGAGATCGGGATCCTCGAAGCTGGCATATACGAGAAACCCCTGCGGCAGCCCGCGCTCGATCGCATTCATCTCCGCGTCGGGGGCGGACAGGTAGGGCGTCGCGGAAACACGGAGAAATTTTTTGAGCGAGGGGAGGTCGGTGACCTTCGCGGCGTCGGCCGGGAAAAGCGTGATCAGCACCGAGGCGTTGCGTCCATCCTTCGGCACATACTGCAGCGTCGGAAACGGCGACGGACGCGCGACCAGCATCCGGCCCCAGCCTGCCACGGGAGTGATCTCCACGGTTTCGCCGAGCAGATCGGCCCGGAGTGAACTGGAAACGAAAAGCCCGAGGAGGAGTACGAGGTATTTCATGGTGGTGGGGGAACGCTTAAAACTCTCGCCAATTTCGGCGCGGGGGAGGCCGCCGGCGCGTTCCGATCAATACGGTTTGCGGGCACACGGCGAACAAAAGCGGTCCGGGGCTTTGCGCTGCGTTCCGCATGGACGGCGGGAGGACGATCGTATTGAACCGCTCGACCCGCATGAGCGTTCGCCAAAAAATCCGCGCCGAACTTGAGGCGCCCGAGGGGCTCCGTCGTTTTGGGAGCGGCTGGTTAAGCGGAGTTTTGGGCCTGTCCCTCGGACTCGCCGGCCTGGCCCTCGTGCTGACGCTGCTCGCACCGGGAACGTTTTCGATCCCGGAGCTGGCGGCCTTTCGCAGCGGGCCGTGGTTCCGCGCGGTGCTGCATGTGGTGTTGATCAGCGCCTTTGTTCTGTCGTCGTTGAGCCTCGCGCGGCGCCGCGAAGCGATTCTCGGGCTCACCGGGGTTTCGGTGACGCTCATCGCCGTCCTGATCGGCGGTTCGCGGGCGCAACCGGCGATCGACGATCCGTCGCCGTTGTTTTTCGGTCTGGATTTCTTCGTGCTGCGTATGCTCTTCACCGGGTTTCTCTTCATTCCGGTGGAACGCCTCTTCGCCCATCGCAGAGAGCAGCCGGTGTTCCGCACCGAATGGCGGGAGGATTTGTTCTACTTTCTGGTGAGCAGCATGCTCGTGCAGATCCTCACGTACCTCACGTTTGCGCCGGCGAACTCGCTGCTCGCCTTCGCTCCGCTGACGTCGACGCGCGCCTGGGTAGGCGGGCTGCCGTTTGTCGTGCAGTTTTTCGCGATCATGTTCCTGACGGACGTCGTGCAATACTGGGTGCACCGCGCGTTTCACCGCGTGCCATGGCTCTGGCATTTTCACGCGGTGCACCATTCGGCGCAGCACATGGACTGGATGGCCGGGGCGCGCATGCACTTCTTCGAAATCGTCGCGCTGCGCAGCCTCACGGTGCTCCCGATGTTCGTCCTCGGCTTCAGCGCGGGTGCGATGAACACCTACATCTTTGTCGTCTATCTCTACGCGACCTTTGTGCACGCGAACGTCGGCTGGCGGTTTCCCGTGATCGAAAAACTGCTCGTCACGCCGCGGTTTCACCACTGGCACCACGGCGTCGAGCGCGAGGCGATCGATGTGAACTTCGCGGTGCATTTTCCCATTCTGGACCGGATGTTCGGCACCCACCACCTCCCGAAGGAGGAGCAATGGCCGTCCGGCTACGGCATCGAAGGCCATCCCGTGCCGAAGGGTTACTGGGCGCAGTTCAAGCATCCGTTCCAGCGGAAGAAACCGCCGGCAACGGCGGAATAACGGCGGTCACGTCGCGCTGACCGGGCTTTCGTCGACGTCCTGCGATTCCCCGCGGCGCGCTGACACGGTGAAGAGCTTTGGGTTGAAACCCATCCCGCGGATTCCCGAACCGGTGTTGTGAAACGTGACGTTTTCGCAGCGATAGTCGGAGAACGGCAGGTGCGTGTGGCCGAAATAGCAATCGCGCGCCGTCTCGCGCCAGGTTGGGTAGCTCCGATCAAGATAGTGCGACAGCCGGCGAACCGTATGCCGCCGAGGAAACCAAGCCTTGTGCGTCAGCCAGGTGACACCCAGCCGGTCGACCGCCCGGTACGCGTGCGCGCGCCACGCGCCATGCTGCCGGCGATTGTCCCAGCACTTCCGATAATGCTGCAGCCCGGCGCGATCCATTTTTCGATGCGTGCAGTCGCCGTGGACAAACAGGGCGGACCCGATTCGTACGCCGTGCCGGTGCCAGTGAAATCCGCTGAATGTCCCGGCCAGGTGGTCGAGGCCGGCATGGAAAAACGCCGGGCAGTCGTGATTGCCCAGGACATAGTGCACCTCGGCGTGTGGAAATTCCGCGGACAGCGCGCGCAACCACGCGAGTGCGGCCGCGACGGTCGTCTCGACATCCGGCAACGTGCTCCAGCGGAAATCGAAGATGTCGCCATTGAGCACCAGCACGTCGGCTCCCGCCAGCCGGTCGCGGACCGAAGCAAAACAATCCCCACCCACGGAGCGATGGGCGAAAAGATGCAGATCGGAAATCACCACTCCCTGCAGGAGACGAGGGTGATTGCCGGTGTTTGTGGAAACGGTGCGCATCGGGACGTGATCGGTGTCGTTCCAGTACACCCAACGCGCAAGAAAGTCGCAGCGAAACCTTTCGCTTCGGCTCAGAATCCCCGGTTCCGTGTCTGTTTCCCACTCCCCGGCTTCCGACGTTTTCCCCACCCATGGCTTCTTCTCCCAAAAAACATTCGCGGGCCAAGACCGGCTCAACTCCCCTCGGCAAATCCGCCTCGTTGCTCGGCCCGGCCGCGAAAGCGCGCAGCAACCGTCCGCTGCAACAGCTGGACGCTGAATTCCGGCGCGAGCGCGCGAAGCTGATCACAAAGGCCGAGCTGCGCGCTACCGCGGGAATTGCAGGCGAGACCGAAGCGGAATGGCAGCGGGCGGCTCTCGTGGCGCGCGGTGACGCCGACCGGCGGCGGGAGCTCAAAAACGAAGCGAGGAAAAAGCTGGAGCGGAAGCTCGGTCGCTCGATTCCCGGTTTTCGCGCGTACCAGGCGCTGAAGAAAAAATATTTCAAACAACACGGGAAAATCGCGGGGCTGACCGTGGTGTCGCCGCACCTCCACGATCTCTCGCTCGACATCGGGATGCTGGAAAACCCGTTCACGACCGAGGTCCAGGAATTCGTCGCGCCGTTTCCGCGCCACCAGATCGAAACCGGCGATCTTCAAGGCGCGCTGGGGCAGGACAATTCGGTGGTCCTCCCCGACAGCGGGCAGTTCGTGCAGGACTTTGCTTTCGCCCACAACGAATCGAGCTGGGGCGCGAGCAGCAGCGCCGTTTTCGTCGATCATCTCGCCTCCTGCGGCGTCGACTTCACGATGCCCCGCGACGGCCGGCTGCAGGTCGCCGCGGAGATCGAGAATTTCTCGAACCGGCTGCATTGCACGATCACGGACAATTTCGGATTCTCGCATTCCTACCTCGAGGCGTGGGTGAATCTGTTCGTCGCGATCGTGCGTGAGAACGAGCCGGTGGATTATTATCAGGTTCGCCTGATCAGTTCTCCGCTCCGCTCGGAGGGCGACGATGTGGAGCGGTCCATTTCCGACCTCAACACGTTCGAGCCTTTCGCCATCGGGGCGCTGACCCTGCGTCCGCTTCCGGCAGGAGAAAAAATAACCGTCCTCGCCGGCGCGCACATCCGCATCGACAGCAACACGGACGACATGGACGCGCACGTCCATGCGACGTACTGGTGGCGGCTGCGGAAACTCCAGCTTGGGGTGGTGTAGGTTTGGGAGCAGGATGGTTCGCGAATGGGGACGTCCGCGGTCCGTGACCACCGTGTGGGAGCATTGCATAAGCACACATGCGCGCCGCGCCAGCAACGGATCGGCAAGCCCGCGTCCGACTCCAACCTTCCGAGCTGTAGGAGCGGCTTTACGCCGCGACCGGCCGGCCTTCGAGATGCGCAACCGACGAATCGCGGCGTAAAGTCGCTCCTCCAGAGCTTCCGGGTTTCGCCGCGCTTTTTTGCGCTAGCTGATCAGCAGCAGTCGCGGCGGCTGGCCGGGCACAGTGGAGGGCGCGCGATGAATGCAAGGCGGCACGGGGCTCCCGGGCCAGTCCACCGCGATCCGCCAGAGATTTCCCACACCGAAAGAATATGGCCGGGCGGACGGCAGCGGCGCGTAGTGGAGGTCGTAGCAGTTTCCCCGGAGAAATTCCTCGAACGCATCGCCGGCCTCGCCGCCAAACAGCCGGAGCAATTCCGCCCGCGTCTCCGGCACTTCCACGCGGCGCCGCGCTTCCTCGTTGCGCACGCCTTCGCTCGGCGCTCCGAAATAGGTGCAAAGCCAAGTGTCGGCCTCGACGGGCGCGCTGTCGGCATGAAAGGAAAAAACATCCGTGGCCACCGGCCCGGCTTCCTCATCGCGGGGATACTCGTGAATGCAGTTCAGCACCGGATCGCGCCCCTCCGCCTGCAACCGCGTCAAATCCCCGAGCATAAATTCAACCGCCGCCTTTCCCGCCGCACTCAGGTCGAGTGCCCGCAGCCGCGTCTCATCGAGGGGCACGATTCCTTCGCCCGCGCCCAGCCGTCCGATGACTTCGCCGAAGTTTCCCGGCAGCGTGCGCTCCCAGCACAGCGCGTTCACGCCATCGGCGAAAGGCGTCGCGACGAGCTCGGTAAAATTCCGCACGCGCCGAACGCGGGTGTGGCCGGATGACGGGGAGAAAGCACTCATGATTCAGAAACCCCGGGAGGCTTTGCGACTGTCGGCCATGTCGCGAGCGCAGTTTTGTCGTGGGAAAAAAAACGGGTGACGCAAAGCCTGCTTCAGCCCGTCGCAAGTATCCGTATTTCCCGCTTCCTCGTTTCAACGTTTCAATGTTTCACCCTTTCAGCATTTCCCACCTTCCCAATCTCCCACCTTTCCACTTTTCCGAATCACTTTCTCCCGCGAAATCCGCCCAGCAAATATACGATGAGGCAGATCAGAAGCACGAGGCCGAGACCGCTGCCGGCGTAAACCGGGCCGCCGATATAAAAACCGCCGCCGCCGAAGAGGAGGACGAAAACGATCACAAGAAGAAGTAGATTCATCCCTGACAGGATAACACGCGAGTGCCCGTCACCGTATGGGGCGTTCACCCACCCGTGTGCGGTGGCCGCGAGCGTGAGCGCGGTGATGGTTTTAACGTCGAATGCTCTGCTCCCGCTCGTGGCTCCGCCCGGACGGGGTTGACCGAGGGCCTCCTCCACACACAACGACAGTGGCCCGTCCCCATGAATTCCCTCCGCCATCCGCTGGCCCGCACGTTCGCTTTCGCTCTCGCCGGCCTGGCGGCAAGCGGTTGTTCGACTTCGGCTCATCGGGACTTCGCCAGGCTTGCGCCGCCGGCTGCGGCTGCGGGCGAGGGCGAGAGCCAGCAAGAACGACCGCAAAATCCCGTTCCTCCGCTGATTCGACCCGCGGCCGAACCGGTGGCGGATTTGGGGCCGTTGCTCAAACGGATCGGCGAACGAAATAACATTCCTGGTTTTACGGCGGTGGTGCTGCGGGGCGATCGCATCGTGGCGGAGGGCGTGGCGGGCGTGCGGCGACGCGGGACGGACGTTGCCGTGACGATCGAGGACCGGTTCCAGATCGCTTCCTGCGCGAAAGCAATGTCGGCCATGCTCATCGCGCGCCTCGTCGAGCAGGGCAATTTGAAGTGGGATCAGCCGCTCACGCGCTACTTTCCCGACCACCGTCTTCATCCGGATTGGGAAAAGATCACGCTGCGCCATCTGATCACGCACACGGCCGGCCTGCGCGACCCTCTCGTCACCTTTCTTCGCAGCACCGCGTTCGATCGCGGCAGCCTGATGGAACGGCGTCGGGCATTTGTCGAACGAGTGCTCGGCTCCAGGCCGGGATCGCCAGCCGGTTCCCCCGTCGCGTACTGCAACATAGACTATATCCTGGCTGCCGCCGTCGCGGAAAAGGTCACGGGAAAACCCTGGGAACAGCTGATGGCGGCGCACGTGTTCGCGCCACTCGGTTTGGCTTCGGGGGGATTCGGTCCGCCCGGATCGCCCGGGGAAACGCTGCAGCCGTGGGGACACGGCAAGCATCGGCTGCTGCAGGTAGGCATCCTGGGAAACGCCGCTTTCGATCCCGGGGCACGCGGTGCCGATTACCCGGCGATCGCGAGCCCGGCCGGTTACATTCATCTTTCGATCCGCGACTGGGCGAAATTCGTGTCGCTCCACCTCCGCGCGCACCCGGCGAATCCGAATGCCACGGTGGCGGTGCTGCGGCCAGACACCTTTGCGACGCTGCATGGCACCCAATCAGAGCTCTCGTATGCGGGAGGGTGGAACGTCGGTACCAAGCCTTGGGCGAAAGGAAGCGGTCCCGGGGATAGGGGCCGCGTGTTATTCCATCTCGGAGACAACCAGCGTTGGAGCAGCGCCGTCTGGGTGGCGCCGGAAAAAGATTTCGCCGTCTTGATCGTCTGCAACCGCGGCGACATGGGAAAAGCCGTGGACGAAGTGGCGAGCCAGATTGTCGGAACGTACGCCCGACGGTGATTGCGCGACAGCGTCGGAGGGCTCCGTTCTCCCGCGCCTACCCCCTGAGAAGCCCTGCACGGTCCATGCAAGGCCGTCTGACTTTCTGTCGGGAGTGATGTCCAAGGGCACATGCGCATTCACGTCGGTTGCTCGGGTTGGTTCTACTCGCACTGGCGGGGGATTTTCTATCCGCCGCAGGAGGTCACGACGAAGAACTGGTTCGCCTACTACGCGAATGTCTTTCGGACCGTCGAGCTGAACGCGCCGTTTTATCGCTGGCCGAAACCGGCAACGGTGCGGCGCTGGAAACGGGATGCACCGCCGGGTTTTATTTATACGGTGAAGGTGAACCAGCTCATCACCCATGAGCGACGGATGGTCCGGACCCGGAAACTCGTGCAGGCGTACTACGACGAAATCGCGCCGGTGCTGGCGGAGAAAATGGGCTGCTTCCTTTTCCAGTTTCCGCCGAGCTACCATTACACGGCGGCGCGGTTAAAAAGCATCGTCACCCAATTGGATCCGGCGCACCGCAACGCGGTGGAGTTCCGGCATCGCAGCTGGTGGCGCGAGCCGGTGTACCGGGCGCTCGCCGAACGGAAAATTGCATTTTGCGCCGTCAGCGCTCCGCGGCTGCCGGAAACTTTTCCCGCCAGCCAGCCGCTGCTCTACGTCCGTTTCAGCGGCCGCACCCAATGGTATCGTCACGATTACTCCCGCGAGGAGCTGGCCGCTTGGGCGGAACGCATCCGTGCGTCGGGAGCGGAGGAAGTCTGGATTTACTTCAACAACGACCGCGACGGGCATGCGATCAAGAACGCCCTCATGCTGCGGCGGATGCTGCGGACGCAGCTGGCTTAAAGCTGGGAGCTGAGAGCTGCTGAGAGCTGAGAGTCTAGAGCTGAGAGCCCAGAACCGGTTGTGGCGGTCGCCGCTCAGTCCCTGGCGTCGTTGATTTCGAGCCAGTAGCCGTCGGGGTCTTGGAAATAGATTTGTTTCACGCCATCCGGCCGGAGGGTGACGGCGCCTTTCTGGCCCAACAGATTTTCGTAGACGATTCCGGCTTTCCCGAGACGCGCGACAAAGCTGTCGACTGACGACACGGTGAAACACAGGTGGGCATTCTTGATCTTCGGCAGGGTCTCGGTGGCGCCCGAGATAATATGCAGGTGCGTTTTCGGCCCGATCAGAAACCAGGAGTGACGCCCGTCCTTGAAAGGCTCCGGGATCATCTCGAGCCCGATCGTGTTCTGATAAAACTCCGTGGAGACCTTGAGATCGCGCACATAGAACGCGATGTGGTTGATCCGGGGCCGCACCACCTCGAGACCCGCGCGAAGGCCGGTCGCGCTGAAGGACAGCAATAAGGTGAGCGTGAGGAGGGAGAGGAGACGTTTCATGGGGGGTTGGGAGAAAAGTGGAAGGGTGGGAGTGTGGGAAATTGGGAAACGTTTGAAACGGTGAAACGAGTGAAACGGGGGAAACGGTGAAAGAGAGCTTTGTCGTCGCGAGGTGGGCCGCCGAGGCTTTCGCATTCGTCGCGATCCAGCTGGATTGCTTCGTCGTCCCGCGGAGCGGAACTCCTCGCAATGACAAACGGGACCACTACCGGGGATTTGACGGGTGCAGAGGGCAAAAGGTGCGCAAGAAGTGATCGGCGCAATCGTTGGCCACAGAGAACACAGAGCTCCGACACAGAGGGCACAGAGTCATTCCAGAAAGCTTAGAGCTAAGAGCTGAGTGCCAGATATTCCTTCTCTGTGACCTCGGATTGGCACCTCGGTGAACTCTGTGGCGAGGATCGATTCCGGGATTCTGAAATCGAATTCATCGCCAAGGCGCGAAAGGGCGGAAGCGCTGCCGAAGAAAGCTCTCAGCTCTAGACTCTAAGCTCTCAGCTCTCAGCCGCCGTACCTCATCCATCCGTGGTTAGTCTTCTGAGCGGCTAATTCGGCGGCAGTTTCTCGAACTTCTTCGTTGCCGGGTCCATCAGGTCCCACGGCTGCGCATCCGCGACCCACATTTCCGCCGTGGGCTTGAACCCGCTCGGGTCGTCCAGACTCCCAGCCGTCATCCCAATTCCCGGCGCGCCCGGTCCCTCGCCGCCGGTCAGGCGCGAGCCGCATTCGCCGCAAAACCCGCGCTTGTGCGCGTGCGGCCCCATCATCTCGCTGTCGGTGCTGAAGTATTTCAACGCCCCGCGCGTGAGCTTGAACGTGGACTTCGGGACATAGACAACCGGCGTATGTCCGCCGCCCGTCACGTGCTGACAATCCCTACAATGGCACTTGAACATCTGGATCTCAGCCGCGGCCGCCGAGCACTCATACCGCACCGCACCACACACGCATCCGCCCGTGAAGGGAGTTTTCATTTCAGATCAGAGTAGGGATTAAGCTGCGCGGTTCCGTCATGGCCCGCATCAACGCTACAACGAACGACCCGACCTCGGGCGGACAACCGAATTGCGGCGAAGCAATCCACTGCCACAGAGATCACAGAGCTCCGACACAGAGGGCACAGAGAAATGTGGGAGGTTGGGAGATTGGAAATTTGGAAAATCGGAAAGGATCGATCTCCGCGTTCTCCGCGCCTCCGCGTGAGCAAGGTTTGAAGATACAGGTGACAGGCTTGGCCTTCGTCACAGAGAGCACGGCGTTCAGCGTTTAACGATTTTCCCGATTCGGTTTTCCAATTTCCCACATTTCCGCCTTCCCACTTTTCCGTCCCACCTTTCCCGAGTTTCAGGATTTCACGCTTTCAGGATTTCAAGATTTCACAGGTTTCCGTCTGTCATCGTGGGATAGGAAACCCGATCGTTGCCATCGATCTCGACGATGCCGCGTTTGATGAGCTCCTCCAATTTTGCCACGCAGGCGGCCTCGTCGAGTTTGTTGCCGAAGTCGGTGTTAATTTTCGCGAGCAACTTGGGTTTCGTTTTCGGATGCGGCTCGGCGTGATTGCGCAGCCGGACAACGAGTTTCTCCAGTCGATCGACGGGCAAGGGCGGAGTCGTCTCCGCCGGCACGAACGGCGGGCGACTCGGCGACTTCGCCCGGCGCGGCTCCGCCGGTTTCTTCGCCGCGGAACCGATCTTCGGAGCGCCCATCATCTTCGCGACCACGACCGGCTTCCGATGCGGCAGAAACGGCAGCGCCGCAAAACTGTCGTAGCGCGCGACCTCGATCTTCTGCGTGACAAGATGGGCAATCATCGGCGCGAAATCCTTATCCTTGGAAACGATCGCGAACCCCGCCGCCGGCGCCCGCTCAATTGCCCGCCCCAGATAACACGCCAGCGTAAGATCGAGCGCATTGCGCCCCGAGCCGCCGACCTCGACGAGATCCACCTGCGCATGAAACGCCTTGATCTGCTTCACCAACTCGAGATCGAGTTTCTTCTGCTTGTTGCCGAGGAGGAGCGTCACATGCACCGCCCGCCCCGCAATCGCCGCCAGATCGACCTCCGGCACATTCTCAAAATCGACGAAGACGAAATGGGTGGGGGCGTCGGGCATAAGCTTTGAGGCTTTAAAACTTCGGCGGGCGTTTGCGGTCGGCGTCGGCCTTAAGATGAAACATGAAACGGGTTGTCCTCAGACCGGTCACCGGGCTCCGACATTTTTGAGTGTTCCGCGACAGCGAGGGTACGTCGAACACCCCCAGAAGGACTTGAAGTTTCCGGTGCGCCAAACCATCGGCGCTTCACACTTCGGACAATGATGTTCTCGCGTGTTGAGCAATCGCTCGAGCAATTCGACCGGCAGCCGAGTCTCCGCGCGACGTGATAAACTTTCACCGTCCACAAGTTCGATGGAATGCTGCGCTGCAAAGCCTGCCGCTGGTTTGGTCCAGCCGTTGAGTGTATAGATCGCACCTCTTGTGGCGCCGAAGTGGGTCATGCTGCCCAGCATCTCGCGAATCACTTTTTCCTGAACCGTCCACGTGCGCCAATGTTTGCACTGAACTAAAATGCGTTCGGTCCCTTTAACCGCGATCAGGTCCACACCGCCGTCGGGATGAGCGCCCCCTTTTCGTTCGACCGTAAACCCGTCCGAGGACAGCAACGCTGCGCAGAATTTTTCGAACTGGAACCAGTCAATCTCCCCTAGGGAGTGCCCGATCGTTGCTGCGTTCCACTTGAGCTGGGGACCCGGAGCGGGATGAGCAGGAGAGGGCATTTGAGTGGATGGGAAAACGCCGGAAGACGACATCGAGGTGGGCTGCCCCGACCGGCGATAGATTGCATATCCGATGTACCCCGCAATTCCGACGACCACGATAATCAGTGCGATTCGAACCAACCCCGCGAACGTTTGCGCAAAGCCACCCAATCCGCCGATCGCGAGAGCAAGTGTCATCAGCCCGATAATGACCAGCTTCACGATAGCCTCAGCCCTGTCCGCCTCTCGATCTCGTTTTCGACGCGCCATGAAGTGAGAAAAAGCGTCAACTCGCCGCCTTTAGTAGATCGAAAACCAGCTTCGCAAACGCCGCTGCTTTCTTGGGGTCTGCCGGGAATCGGATGGGGTCAGGCCGTTTCATGTTTCAAGTCAATCGATGAACCAAGATGTGAGCACGTGATAAAATGTAACATGAAACGGCCTGACCCTCTCGGATGGTTCACCACTCTCCGAAAAGGCCCTCTTGGGTCTACTCGCCTTCGTCAAAATAGTTTTGGTCGAGTTCGTACACGTTGTAAGTCTGTGCGACTCGGGCGCCGATCCCATGTTTGATCATGAAGTCGATGAGCATCGCTCCATCCACCAAAATGACTTTCGTCGACGA
>DATAKE010000065.1:0-113179 GCA_036261745.1 Opitutaceae bacterium | reverse complement strand
ATTCGGTGAGCTTGTCCATGGTACCGCCCGAGGGCGCGGAACGAATCCCGTCCGACGTTTGCACCCCGCGCCCGTCAGAATCGACAAAGGTATAGCGGACAACCGGCTCGAACGCGCCGAATCGAAAGGAGGGTTGGATCCAATATCCGTTCGAGCTGGAATCCTGCGTGGCGGAGACACCTTGTTCGTTGTCAGATCCAAAGTATTCACCAGCGAGCGAGAAATTGCGCAGGCGGAAATCCGCATAGATGGACCACACGCTGAGGTCGTTTCCGACGCCGAGCGTCTTGCCACCTTGATCCGGGAGGATGCCGTAGGAAGCGCCGGCCTTGAAAAGGCCTTGAGCGTCGGCGAACGGCTTGCTGTAGCCAACCGTGCCCCAGTAAGAGAAACTATTGTTGGTGTTATTGCCCGCGCCGGCGGCACCAGGAGTTCCACCCGGCAGGGCCACAGCGATTTCATCGCGCTCCGGATTCGTGACGGCCAATTCCCACGTCCAGCCACCCTGCTTGCCCAGCAGCCACAACCCCTGACGATAGCTGCCGGCGCCGAGACGGCGACCATTGTTGCCCTCGACAAAGAAACGCGTGATGGGCGAGCGCTCGATGGCTTTTAGCGCACCGCTGGAAATAAAGTATTCCTCATAGCCGATCGGCGCCTTCTTGAAACCCGCCTGTACGGTTAGCATGGGGTTGATAATTTTTTCGATATAGGCGGCATCGAACGTCGAGCCCGCGAAGTCGTAGTTCACGAAAGCCGACCAACCGTTGGAAAACATGGGCTTGAAACCAACATAGATGCGGCGCAGGAACGCGTGATTGACGTAGGCCGGATCGGCGAGCGTGCCGTTGATGTCGGTGTCGAGGTTCACAAACTGCGCCTGAAACCGGCCATTGATGACCAGCTTGGAAAGATTCGGCATCGCCGAAGTCGATACCAGCGCAGCCGCGTTGCTGGTGGAAAGATCAGCGCGAAGGTCCTCGGCTTCTTGGTCAGTGAGGATGCCCTTGCGGAGCAGCGCTTCGATGAGAGCCGCATTATCCTGCGCGAAGGCAGGAGCGGCCACGAGCAAAGCGCCCGTGAAGAGCGCGAGCCATTTTGATTTCTGGAACAGCATGGTAGGTGGTTTTGTTCGGTGTTCGGTGAAGTGAACGCCTAAAACTAACCCCCAATTGTTACGAACGCGTGACGCCCGTGTGACAAAGACGCGAAACGTAACACGCCTGCTAAAATTAAGAGACGAATCCGCGCACCAACCGCCGCCGCCGCCGCGCCCCGAACCCGCACACCACCGCAACTTTTTCTCGCGAAGCGGCAACTATTCCAGACGATCGCCGTCCTTCCTCCGCGACTCCAACCCCATGAAGCTCGTCAGCTCCCGCAGGTTCGCGGCCGGTGTTTTCCTCGCTCTGTGCTGCTCCGCTACCGTTCCGGCCCAGACGGTTCCCCAACCGGGCGCGTGGCCAAAAGACACCGCGGCGCGCGAAACGGGCCGGGAGCACAACCCGGACGAGGAGGCCGTTTTCTTTCCGCCTTTCGCACCGATTTTCGGCGCGGGCCTGAACGACACCCCGCGGACGATAACCTACAACTCAAAATCGTACGATCCGCCCGAAGGCCTGGGACACTACGTCGGCGAATTTTTCTATCCCGCCCTTAGCACGCGTCTGTTCGCCGGCCAGCTCGATCGAAAACTGGCGGTCCAGCTCGCCGCCTACCTCGGCAACCGCACCCAGCTGGTGAACGAACTGCAGAACGCGCTCGTCACTTTCCAAGGCGAGGATTCCATCACGCGCGAGCGCGAGCTGCGCGCCTTTGCCGCGCTACAAGCGCCGCGTCTCGCCGCCCACGAGGCCGAGGCGGAACAGCTCCGCCAGAAGCTCATTCAAAACGGTTTGCTCCATCACACCGTGGACTGGAGCAAAGACCGGCTGTGGAAAATCGGGGACCCGCAGATTTCCCGCTTCATCGTCCCCAAGGCCGAATTCCAAGTCGTCCGCGCCACCGCCTACTATCAGAAAGGCCTTCTTCCCGAACAGCGCGGCCTTCTCTGTGAAATGATCGCCAAGGAACCGTTGGTTCGCCCCACGTCGTGGAATTCGCAGCGGGGAAAAACGGCTTGGGAACCGGCGATGTTTTTTTCCCCCGAGACCTCGCGCTTCGCCTTCCCGTCCGAGCCAGCGGCGCTTGCCGCGAAACTTTTCTCCTATGCGCAGGCGAAGGAAGCGTTGAAGGACGAATTGTGGGCGGCGGCGGTGGAACACGATCGCTCGTCCGAAACGGTGCGCACCAAAGCCTTCGAAAAACTGGCGGAGGAGCAGTGGCCGCGCCTCGCACGTCTCGCCGACCTGGCCGAGGAAATCCGCCGCGACGTGGCGGTGCTGCCTCCGCCGCCGGCGCCCCCGTTGCCGCCCCAGCTTCCTCCGAGTGTCGCCCTCCGCATCGAGGCCTGCCGGAACGAAAAAGCGGGTTTGGAAAGCGAGCGCGCGGAAAGAATTCGCGCCACGACCCGCGCCTTTCCGGCCGCTTTCACGAGCACCGGACCGAAGGACCCCGGCGAAATGATGCAGGCGGCGCGTGATCGCATGCTCGCGCGCCAGAAGGCAATCAACGAAGCCGAGGCGGAATTCCGCCGGGAGAATGCGGACCGCTACGCCACGCTGGAAGAAAATCTCAAAACGCTTTCGGCGGATCTGAATGAATTCGCCCGGGTTCACCAGGATCCCGCCACCGGACAGCCGATGAATGTGAAATCTCTCGTCGCGCGCATCAATGCGTCGGACCGGCACTTCAGCGCGGTCGCCCGCGAGGAGGTTCTCTACAAGAACTACCGGATCGCGATGCTCGAGCCCGGCCTCTCGCCCGAACAGCGCCGGTTGCTCTTCGTGGCCGCGCGCGTGGCACTGGCGCAGCCGCTGCCCACCGGGGAACGCTTTCCGTCGGGCCGGTACCCGCGATAATTCCGCGAGGCGATTCTACGCCGCCGCCTCGCCGGGTTTTTTGCGCTTCTCCACCAGCGCCAGCAGCAGGTCGCTCTTGGAAAGGCTGCCGAGCAACTCGCCGTTCTCCGCCACGACGGGCAGCCGCTCCGCCGTGATCCCGATGAAACGGCCGAGCGCTTCGGTCAGCGGCTGGTCCGGGCCCACGTGCGGGAAATCCTCCCGCATGATGTCCCGCGCGATCACCAGCTCGGCGATGTCCGGCTCATGCAAGTACGGCTTGATGTCGTGCAGCGCGACGACGCCGAGGAAACGCGCCGCGTCGTCGGTCACATAGATGTTGTTGATCCGCTCCTTGAGGAAGGAGTTCGCAATGTCCGCGAAACGGGCGTTGGCCGGCATGACGGGCGGCTTCGGCTTCATCAGGTCGGACACGCGGCTGAGCGCGAAGGCGTTGGCGGCGGGCTGTTCCTCGGCCTTGCGTTTCAACACATCGCTGTAGAGCGAGCGGTCCTCGAATCCCTTCGCGGTGTAGTACGCGATCACGTTGCAGAGCATGAGCGGGAGGATGATGTCGTAGCTCAGGGTCATCTCGAACAGCATGATCACCGCCATCACGGGCGCGCGGCTCGCCGCGGAGAGAAACGCGCCCATCCCGACGAGCGCGAAGGCCCGGGGATCCTGCGCCGCCGCCGGCCAGACGGCGTGGATTCCGGTGCCAAACAAATAGCCCGCACTCGCGCCCATGAAGAGCGCCGGCGTGAAAATCCCCCCCGGCGCGCCGGAACCGAACGACGACATCGTGGCGAGCCACTTGCAGGCGAAAATCCCGATGAGCAGCCGCCACGGGAGTTCGCCATTCAAAATTTCCACCACCACCGAGTAGCCGTTGCCGGCGACCTGCGGGACGTTGACCGCGATCCCGCCGACCAGGAGTCCGCCAAACGCGAGCCGCGCCACGAGCGGAAGCTTGAGCGCGATGAAAAATCCCTCCGACTGCCTCAGCGAGCGCAGAAACCAGGGCGCGAGCGTGCCGGCGACCAGCCCCAGCACCACGTACGGCCCCATCTCCAGCGGGGAACCCAGCTTGAATTCCGGCACCCGGTACAACACGTGCGCCGCCGTCAGCACCCGCACGGTCAGCGTTGCCACCACCGCCGACACCACGAGGGGCCCGAGGCTCTCCATCGCGATCGTGCCGAGAATGATTTCCGCCACGAAGAAGGAGCCGGCGATCGGCGCGTTGTAAGCCGACGCGATGCCCGCCGCCGCCCCGCAGGCCACGAGCAGCCGCAACTGCGGCGGAGTAAATCCCTGCAAACGTCCCAGCCACGAGGCGATGACCGCGGCCAGTTGCACCATCGGGCCTTCCCGGCCGATCGATCCGCCGGAGCCGATCGAAAAAAGTGCCGCGGCGCTCTTGATCAGGCTCGCGCGGAGCTCGATGCGGCCGTTGCCGATCGCGATCGCCTCCATGTAATCCGTCGAGCTCTGTTTGCGCGTGAGGCGACGGCCCAGCAGCAGAATCAGCCCCGCGCACGCGCCACCGAGCGCCGGCACCAGCAGGCATCCCCACCACGGCAGACGCCGCATCGATTCGACGACGCCGAGATCCGAACCGCTGAGCACGCTGTGCACCCCCTCGGCGAGCGCGGTGAAAACCAGCGAGGACAGCGCACCCAGGAATCCCGCGAGGCCCGCCCAGAGAAGCGTGACCTGCCATTCCGTCGGCTGGAGCTTCTCCTGAATCCAAAGCCGCCAGCGCAGAAGGCGGAGGAGTTTCCGCATGAATTCGCCTGCGGGATCGGTCACTGACTTCATCGACCCGCTTTCATGGTGCGTTCCAGCGGTTCGCGCAACTCATCCTCCGTCGTCGCGGCGAGCATCGCGGCGCGAACACCCTCGGTCCGCAAAAGCCGCGACAACGCAGCGACCACCCTCAGATACTCCGAAACCTGGTCCCGCGGAGTTCCGATCAGGAAAATGAGCTGCACGCGCGGATGCGCCGCGTCGAAGGCAATTCCCTCCGGCGCGCGACCGACCGCAAACACCATCCGCTCCACCGCGTCGGTGCGCGCGTGGGGAAGCGCCACGTCCGCCGCGATCGCCACCGACGTAAGGCGCGCGCGCTCCAGCAAGGTCTCGAGCAGTTTTTCCGGATGGGTGACTGCTGGCGTCGCCGCACACAGGCGGGCGTGCAACTCCCGGATCGCCTCCTCCCCTGTCCCCGCCTGGAGGTGCGGTACCACCACATCCGGATGGGCGATAAGATCGGTCGGTAGGTTCACGCTGGACACGGTATGCGCGACGCGCCCTGAAACAAGTCGATGACCAACGGTTTTCCGCGCGACGCGAACGATCGCGGGGCACCCATACAGACCTAGTAGTCTCCGCCCCGACCGGCCGGGCTTTCGGCTTGTTGGTGCGGCCCGCTCTCTTCAAGACTGGGTTGATGTCTCTTGCGAATTCCAGCCCGGCGCACGACGAGCAGCTGGTCGCTGTTCTGATGACGCCGCCGCCCCGTCAGTTGCCGCGGGAGGTGCGTGGTCTCGCGCACAGCCAGGCCGCCCCGCTCAGCTTCGGGATTTTTGGCGCGGTGTTTGGCGGGCTCGGCCTGATGTTTGTCGCGATTTTTTTCCCGCGTAAATTCGCGCAGGACTGGCAGCTCCGCCAACCGGACGCCGTCCACGCCAACGGAGTGATCGTCGCCGTCGCGGACACAAAACTGCGCCTCAACCAAACCAACGTCGCGAGATACCTGTTCGAATTCCGCACCACCGCCGGCACGCTGCGGCGCGGCGAATGTTTTACCACGGGACGGCGGTGGCGGGCCGGGGAGCTGGTCCAGGTTCTCTACCGGCCCGAAGCCCCCTCCATCGCGTGTCCTTCCGGAGCGCGCCTCAGCCTGAGCAGCAATGCCACGATGTTCGTCGTCATTTTCCCTCTGGTCGGCGCGGGGATGGTGATCTGGGTCGCGATTTCCCGCTGGCGGACGGCGAACATTTTCCGGCACGGCGAGGTGTTGCAGGCGTTTGTCACGGACATCGAGCACACCCAGACGATGGTGGACGACTACGGCCTTTTTAAAATCACGCTGCAACGCGTCGACGCCCCGCGGGCGCCGTCGATTCACGTGCGGCACTGGAAACCGAAGGTCGTGGCTTTTCTCCAAAAGCGCATGGACGCGAAACAGCCGGTGTTCGTCCTGATCGACCCGCGCAAAACGGGAAATTATTTCCTGCCCGAAACGCTCTGACGCGGCCTAGTCGATCGTGTAGGCCGACTGTTCCTGCTCCTGCTCCGGCTCCGCGTGCGCGGTGAGCGTGACGAGGCTGCGGAGCGACGAGAAGTGCTGGCTGAGATCGAAATCCCCGCCCAGTCCGCCGATCAGCTTGTCGAACAAATCCTTCTTCGAGTTTTTCAGCGCCTGGATGCGTTCCTCGATCGTGCCCGCCGTCACCATGCGGTAAACGAACACGGTGTTGGTCTGGCCGATGCGGTGCACGCGGTCCACCGCCTGCGCCTCGACCGCGGGATTCCACCAGGGGTCGAGCAGGAAAACGTAATCCGCCGCGTGCAGCGTGATGCCGGTGCCCGCCGCCTTCAACGAGACGAGCATCGCCGCCGCGCCCGTCGCGGTCTGGAACTGTTGCACGGGCTTCTGACGATCGAGCGTCATGCCCGTCAGCTCGTAACGCGGCAGTTCCGGGAAATTCAAGACCAGCGCCTCGCGCACGCGGTCGAGCAGCATCACGAACTGCGAAAAGATCACGACCTTGTGCCCGCTGCTCACGATCTCCGCGAGTTTCTCCACGAGCAGGTTGATCTTGCCCGAGTCAGCCAGCGGCGACTTGAGCCAGGGGAGCATGTCCGGGTCGCAGCACGTCTGCCGCAGCCGCGTGAGCAGCGCGAGGAAGCCGAACGATTTCTCGCGCATCGCGGCGCCGACATCGTCGCCCAGCCGTTCCAAACCTTCCGTGCAGATGCGCGCGTATTCCGCGCGCTGCACGTCCGTGAGCGGGCAAATGAGGTCCATCTCGACCTTCTGCGGCAGCTCGGTGGCCACTTCCTTTTTGGTGCGGCGGAGAATGAAAGGCGCGAGCTGCGTCCGGAGGCGCGTGAGCGTCCCCTCGCGATCGGCGTTGAGCGCCGCCTCGAACGAGGTGCGCGAACCGAGCAGGCCCGGCAGCAGGAAGCGAAAGATGCTCCAGAGATCCAGCTGGCGGTTTTCCAGCGGCGTGCCCGTGAGCACGATGCGGTGGTTCGATCGCAGCGCGAAGCATGTCTGCGTCACCTTCGCATCGGGATTCTTGATGAACTGGCCCTCGTCCAGCACCGCGTAGCCAAACTCCACCTCGCGCAGCAACGCGCGGTGTTTGCGCAGCTGCGTGTAGCTCGCGAGCCACACCACCGGCTGGGTGTGCTGCGTGAAATCGTGCCCGGTCTTCAGCACCTCGACCGCAAGCGACGGGAAAAATTTCGCGATCTCCTCGCGCCAGACCGGCACCACGCTCGCCGGACACACGATCATGTGCGGTTTGTTCGCCACCGGACGCGCCGCGAGGAGCGAGATGACCTGGAGCGTTTTGCCGAGGCCCATCTCGTCGGCCAGCAAGCCGTGACAGCCCACTTCGCACAGATGATGCAGCCACTCCACGCCGCGGCGCTGGTAAGGCCGGAGCAGTTCAAGCAGCTGCGGCGGTTCCGGCGGAGGCGCGAGCACGCTCTTGCGCCACTCTTCGATCTCGGGCGAAAGCGTGAGCTTCAGCCGCGCGTCGTTGAACAGCGAAAATACCAGGTACGGCGACAGCACGTTTTCGCCGTGCGTCTCCTCCACATTTTTCTGCCACGCGTTGAACGACTCCCAGCGCTCCGGCGCCAGCGCGACAATCCCGAGATTCGGCAGGATCACCGGCTGCCCGCCGCGACGGAGCAGCGCGTTCACCTCGGTCTCGCTCAGCATCCGCTCGCCCGCGCGGAAAATCCAGCGGAGATTCAGCCCCGCGCTTTCGCTGCCGCCGCCACTGGCCGACGCCACGCGTTCCGCCACCGCCTCGATCTCCACGATGCGCGTGCCCTTCAGCAAATTCGCCGCCTTGTCGTCGAGCTCGATGGCGAAGAGCCGGCGCCACGCCGGCAGCACGGTCTTCAGAAAATTCGGGATCTCGACCAGCGATTCCATCAGGTAGACGCCCGTCTCCTGATTGTAGTGGAAGTGCGCCTTGCGCGCATAGGCCGCGAGCCCGATCAACTTCGCGCGTTCGCCGGAGGAAACGTGACCGTTGCCATTCGCATGCGCGCCCGGCCCCAGCGCGGGATGCCGCGTCTTCTTGTCGGACTCCAACCAGAAAGCCTGAAACGCAAGGCCCACGCTTTTGGTTTTGAAAACGAGCGTCAACGGGCGCGTCGGTCCCGCACGCAAGGATGAAGCCGCAGCCGGCTTGGCGGGCGCGTGCCCGTTGCCATTTCCGTTTCCATTGCCGTGGCCGTTGCCCGAAAGGTGCGTGCCATTCCCATTGCCGAACCGGGTGCCAGCGGGCTGCACCTGACCGGCCGTTCCCGCCTCAGCCGGGCGGGGGGCCTGCTCCGGCAGCGGGGAAATTTCATCCGCCACGAGCTCCTCGATCTCATGCAAACCTGCCACCGCCAACGCATGGGCAATCTCGAGATCCGTCGTCGATGAGCGAACGGCGATACCGTCCTTCCCCCACTCGATCACCGCATATTCGTCCTTCTTCTCGATCCGGCGGTGCACAATCGCGTCCTGTTCCGTCAGTTCCAGTTCCCGCACTTCGCCGTCGCGATAAATCCGGCGGCCTTCCTCGAGCTGGGTTTCACTAAACGCCTCCGCCCAGTCGTTTTCGAGTCGTCCAAACCAAAACTCGAGAGAGTGCGGAGTATAAACGCGCTTCGGGCCGTGCGATTGCATTCAGCTAAAAGAGGGGACGCTAGAAATCGGCCTGTCCGGTGCAATCACGAATTACACCCACCGGGATCGGTCGGGGCTCTATTACGAAATCGTAACGCAAATGCCACGGCCCCGTAACCTAGCGCGGCTATGGTTCCTCCCAGGAAAACTCCGCACTCCATCGACCAGCGACCACTTCGTGAAACTCGCCCTCGTCTCCGAAACGTTTCCGCCCGAAATCAACGGCGTGGCGATGACATTCGGCGTCATCGCGCGGGAACTGGGATCGCGCGGTCACGAGGTTGTCGTCTACCGGCCCCACCGCCGCGACCTTCCCGACCCGGGTACCCATCCCGAGTACACCGTGGTCCCTCTGCCGGGCCTTCCGATTCCGGGATACAATTTTTTGCAACTCGGACTCCCCGCCGGCCGCGAACTGCGCCGCCACTGGCAGGCGCGCCGTCCCGATCTCGTGCACGTCACCACCGAGGGTCCACTCGGCGCGTCCGCAGTGACCGCGGCAAGAAAACTGGGCATTCCGGTGACCTCGAGTTTCCACACCAATTTCCACGTCTACATGGGGCACTATGGGTTTGGGGCGCTGGGACGCGCCGCACTCACCTGGCTCCGCTACGTGCACAACCGCACCCGCCGCACCTTCGCGCCCACCGGGGAACTTTGCACGGAGCTCGCCGAGCTCGGATTTCGAAACGTCGCCGTGCTCTCGCGCGGCGTCGACACCCGGCAATTCAGCCCCGCCCTCCGCTCTGAGGAATTGCGCGTCCGCTGGGGCGCAGCTCCGCCCGATCCGGTCGTGGTGCACGCAGGCCGGCTCGCGGCGGAAAAAAACTACCCGCTCCTCTTCAGCGCGTTCAACGCGATGCGCGCCGTCAATCCACGCTGTCGTTTCGTCCTCGTCGGCGACGGCCCGCTCCGCCGCGAGCTCGAGCGCACGAATCCCAACTGCGTTTTCACCGGCTTCGTGCCGCGCGACGAGCTGGCCCGATACTACGCCTCGGCCGACATCTATATCCACGCGAGCCTCAGCGAGACGTTTGGCAACGTCCTCACCGAAGCCATGGCGAGCGGGCTGGCAGTCGCCGGCTTCAACTACGCCGCCGCCCGGCAGTTTGTGCAGACGGAGCAAAACGGACTTTCCTTTCCCTGCGACCGGCCCGACGCCCTCATCGACGCTGCCGTGCGGCTGGCCTCCAGCCCCGCTCTTCGCAACCGCCTCCGCGCCACCGCACGCGCCACGGTGGAACCCCAATCGTGGGAAAACGTCATCGCCCGCTTCGAATCCGACCTCGCCGAGATCGCCGGAATTTCGCTGGCACCGGGCCAGGCGGTCGTCGCATGAGTGCGCGCCTCTTAATTCTCACCGCCGGTTTCGGCGAAGGCCACAACGCCGCCGCCCGCGCAATCGCCGCTGCCTCCGACCGATGCCACGGCCCGGGTGCCGCGCTGATTGTCGATGCCTTCGCCCTCGCCTCGCCGCGCGCGAATGCCGTTTTGCGCCGCGGCTACCTCGCGATGATCAACGGCACGCCGCGAGCCTGGAGCGCGGTCTACGCCTGGATCGACCGGTCCGCAATTTTCCCACGCGCCCTCTGGCTGCTGCGACGCGAGACCCGCGTCCTCGAAGCAATCATCGCCCGCGAAAAGCCCGCCGTGATCTGCAGCACCTATCCCGTTTACGCCTTCATCATCGAAAAACTCGTCCGCGAAGGCCGGTGCAATGTCCCGCATTTCAACGTCGTCACCGACTCGATCAGCCTCAATTCGCTCTGGTGGCGCGCCGGTTGCACCGGATGGTTTCTCCCCAACGAGGACTCCGCCGAAGTCCTGCGCCACGCGGGCGTCGAGCCGGGGCGGCTGCACGTCAGCGGATTTCCGGTCACTCCTTTTTTCAGCGACCACGCCGATGAGTTCTCGCCGCCGGATCTGATCGCCGGAGCTGCGCCACGCGTGCTGTACATCATCAACTCCGGCACCAAAAACGCCGCGGAGACGGCGCGCCGGCTGCTCGCCGAAACGAATTGGGAAATCACCTGCGCCGTCGGCCGCGACGAAGGCCTGCGCCGCTCGCTTACGCGACTGGCCAGCGGACGCGCCCGTCCCGCCCGGATCCTCGGCTGGACCAACCAGATTCCCCAGCTGCTCATGACGCATCATGTGGTCGTGAGCAAAGCCGGCGGCGCGACGACGCAGGAAGCGATCGCCGCCCGCTGCCCGATGATCGTGAACCAGATCGTTCCCGGCCAGGAGGAGGGCAACTACGAGTTGCTTCGCCGCCATGGCATCGGCGCGCTCGCCGAAACTCCCGGGGCCGTCATCCACTCGCTCCGTCACGCGTTCGCCGACCGCGGGCGGTTGTGGCAACACTGGCGCGAAGCCCTCGTCCCGCTCGCCCGCCCCGACGCCGCCCGCACCATCGCCGACCACCTCCTCTCCTCCCCGTTCCCGCCCACGCCCCCGGCAACATGTCACCTATTAAGTGACATTCTCGCGGAGCGTGGAATCCAGCCAAAGGACAGGCCGAAAACGGTTGCGCTATGAATCCCTCTCCGGAAACGAGCCGCTCTGGCCGCGTCGGTCCGTACCTGTCCGGGACAACCCCGCGTCCATCGTCAAAACCGACATGTCACTTAATAAGTGACATGTTCATCCGGGAGAAAATGCCCCCGAGAAGTTTCCGCGCACCCGCGATCGCTCCATGAAAACGCGTTTCGTCTTCAACCCGCACTCGGGACACAACCGCCGGCGGCCGGGACTCGCGCGCACGATCCGGGACTTCATTGCGACGCGCTCCCTCGATGCCGATTTCGCCATGACCGAAGGTCCGGGTCACGCCACCGAACTCGCGCGCCACGCCGTCCAAGCCGGCTGCTCCCGGGTCGTCGCCGTCGGTGGCGACGGCACGATGAACGAAGTCGCGCAGGCATTAATCGGCGCGCCCGCCGCCCTGGCCCTCGTCCCGTGTGGATCAGGCAACGGCCTCGCGCTGCACCTCGGTCTGCCCACCTCGCCTTTGACCGCGCTACACCTGGTCGCAGGCGGCGGCACCCGCACCGCGGCGCTCGATACCGGCCTGGTCAACGGCTTTCCCTTTTTCAACGCCATGGGTCTGGGCCTCGATGCGGATGTCAGCCGCCGCTTCAACCGTTTGTCACACCGCGGACTTCCCGCCTACGCCCGCACGGCGCTCGCGGCGTTGCGCGAACTCCGCCACGAGCGCTGCACGATCGTCACTGCGGATGAAAGCAAAACTCTCGAGGTGCTGCTGATCGCCGTGGCGAATTCAGACCAATACGGCAACAACGCCCGCATCGCCCCCGGGGCGCGCGTCGACGACGGCATGCTCGACCTTGTCGCGGTGAAACCCGTCGGCCTGCTCGGAGCCGCAAATCTCGCCGCGCGGCTCTTCCTCGGGAATTTCGATCGCAGCCCGCACGTGCACCGGATGCGCGGCGCCCATTTCACGATCGAACGTTCCGCGCCCGGAATCATCCACACCGACGGGGAAACGCACGCGACCGGCGCCCGCCTCGAAGTCTCCATCCGCCCGCGCAGCCTGCGCGTGGTCGTTCCCGCCGTGACCCACGCCGTCGCCTTCACCGACGACAACGCCCCCGCCGGCTTCGCCCTCCAACTGCCATGACCGCGTCCCCCTTCCTCCCCGAAGCATCCCCCTTACGCCCCACCCTCCTCACCTCCGCGTGGCGGAAAAAAAACCAGTGTCATCTCATGGATGACACCCCGTTTTCCTTCCGCCTCTGGGATTCCCGAAAGTGTCATCTAATAGATGACAAGTTGGTTTCGGGCGGCGGCGGAGAACTGCCATGAAAAAACTGCTGCGGGTTCGCACGGTGATCATCTCGGATGTGCATCTCGGCACGCCGGACTGCAAGGTGACGGAGGTGAATCATTTTCTCCGGCACGTGCGGTGCGCGAAACTGATCCTCAACGGCGACATCATCGACGGCTGGCAGCTGCGGCGCTCGGGCCAGTGGACGAAGGCGCACACGCGGTTCATCCGCATTGTCCTCAAAAAACTCGAGAAGCGGGACACCGAGGTGATCTATTTGCGGGGCAATCACGACGACATCCTCACGAGTTTCCTTCCCCTCGACTTCGAAAACCTCCGCATCGTCGAGGACCACGTTCACTGCGGACTGCGCGGGCAGTATTTTGTTTTGCACGGGGACATCTTCGATACCGTCACCAAAAATTTCGTGTTCCTCGCCCATCTTGGCGACTGGGGCTATCGCGCCCTGCTGCGCTTGAACCGCATCTACAACGCGTGGCGCGCCTGGCGTGGAAAGGAATATTGGTCGCTCAGCAAGGCGATCAAGGCCCGCGTGAAGGAAGCCGTCAGCCACGTTTCCAATTTCGAGGGCCACATTGCCGCGCTCGCCCGTTCGCGCGGCTGCATCGGCGTGATGTGCGGTCACATTCACACGCCGGCCGACAAGCTGATCGACGGCATTCATTACCTGAACTCCGGCGATTGGGTCGAATCGCTCACCGCGGTGGTCGAACATTTCGACGGCCGGTACGAACTGGTGGACTTCGCGAAATTCGTGAAGGAGTTTCCCCTGGAGGAGACCGAAGACAGCGGCGAATCCGTTGAAAACGACGAAACCGCCGTGGCGATGATGCCGTAGCCGGGCGCGATGCGCCCGGGGTTGAAAGTTGAAAGGTGAAAGTTGAACGACCGGCCGCCGACAGCCGGGGTGCTTTCAACTTTCAATCCCGCTTTCCGAGTTCCTCGCGGATGACAGCGAGCGTGCGCTGGACCGCGCCGGCGTTCTCGCGGTGCCACTGCCCCGCCGCCTGAGCGAGCACCGAGCGCTGTCCTTCGTCGCCCAACAGCTCCACGACACCGGTCGCGAGCGCCTCCGGCGTTGCGACCACCCGCGCCGCGCCGCGCGCGGCGAGGTCGTTCGCGATCACGCGGAAATTTCCCATGCCGGGCCCGAACAGGATCGGCCGTTCCAAGGCGGCCGCCTCCACAGGCGTCTGCCCTTCGGTGTGCGGCGGCAGACTTTTCCCGACGAAGACCAGATCGGCGAGCTGGGTAAACTTTCTCAGTTCACCCGTCGTGTCGCCGACCGCCACATCGACTTCGCCGGACGCGGCGCCTCTCGAGCGGAAATGAAATTTGAGGGTCGTGCGCTGCAGTCGCTGTTGAATCTCCTCCCGGCGTTCCGCGTGACGCGGCACCAGGAGCAGCACGCAACGCAACCCCGCCGCCCGCGCCCGCTCCAGCGCGACCAGCAAGGCATCCTCCTCACCCGGCCACGTCGATGAGCCGAGGAGCACGAGACCTTCGCCGAGCCCGAGTTCGCGGCGCAACTGGTCGCGTTCGCCCGCGGTGAGCCGTGGGATCGCGACGTCGAGCTTGATGTTGCCGGTCGTGGTGATTTTCGCGGCGGGGAAACCGAGTTCGCGAAACCGCTCCTCGTCCTGCGCGGAACATGGCAGCAGCCGCGTGATGCCCTCGACCATCAGCCGGGCCGCGGGGCCGAACCATTTCATCCGGCGAAAACTCCGGTCGGAAAGCCGCGCGTTGATGCACACCACCGCCACGCCGCGCCGCGCCGCCTGCCGCATGTGTTCCGGCCAGCGCTCGCCTTCGGTCAGGATCACGAGGTCCGGAGCGATCCGCCGCCACGCCCGCGCGGAGAACGGCCACCAGTCGATTGGAAAATAACCGAGTCCCGCCGCCAGCCCCCGGTAGCGTTCGTGCGCCAGCTGGTAGCCGGTGCTCGTGGTCGTGGTGAGGTAGACCTCGACGCCGTCGCGGTGCAGCGCCTCGAGCAGCGGGGCGATGGCGAGCATCTCGCCCACGCTCACCGCCTGCAGCCAGACCCGTTTCGCGCCCGCGCGTTTCGCGGGCAGCACGGGATGCGCCCCGAAACGATGGGAGAAATTTTCGCCGTAGCCCCCGCGCCTCTTCATGCGCCGGAGATAGCCCGGCGAAAACAGCACGAGCACGGGAATGAAAAGGAGCCGGTAAAGCCAGAGCACGGCGCGCAGTCCAAAAGGCCGCGTCTCTTTTTCCGAGCCTTTTGTGCTTCTGGCCGTTGGACATCGGGCGAATCGGACCCAACATTCCCGGCCTATGCCCAAGTCGTTTCGCCGGTCCTGCCTTTTCCTGTGGTTCGTCGCCGCGCTGGCCTTGCGCGCCGCCACGCCCTTTCCGCACGAGCACAGCGATCTCAAGCCCGACCCTTCGGTGCGTTTCGGCACGCTCCCGAACGGACTGCGTTACGCCGTGATGCCGAACCATGAGCCCAAAGGCCGCGCCTCGCTGCGCCTCTTCGTCAACACGGGCTCGCTGCATGAAAATGACAATCAGCGCGGCATCGCCCATTTTCTCGAGCACATGGCGTTCAACGGGAGCACGCACTACGCGGCGGGCACGCTCGTGGAATTTTTCCAGCGCATGGGCATGAGCTTCGGCGGCGACACCAACGCGTCGACGAGCTTCGACCACACCGTGTACCTGCTCGAGCTGCCCAAGACCGACGCGGCCACGCTCGCGGAGGGCCTTCGCGTTTTTGGCGACTATGCGGGTGGCCTGTTGTTTCCTGCCGCGGAGCTCGACAAGGAACGCGGCGTGATCCTGAGCGAGAAACGCGTGCGCGACTCCGTCGACTTCCGCACCTTCGTCACGCAATTCGAGTTCACCCTCGGCGGCACCCGGTTTCCGGCGCGCATTCCCATCGGGCTGAACGAGGTGATCGAGCAGGCGCCGCGCGAACGCTTCGTCGAGTTCTGGAACACCTGGTACCGGCCGGAACGCATGGCGGTCGTGGTCGTCGGGGACATCGATGCGCCCGCCGTCGAAAAGATGATTGTCGCGGCGATGTCCTCCCTCTCCGCCCGCGCACCGGCGGCGCCGGAGCCGGACCTCGGCAGGATCACGCCGTTCGAGGGAGTGCGGGCGCATTTCCATCCGGAACCCGAGGCGCCGGCGACGAGCGTCTCGATCGCAAGCATCACGCCGTTTGCCGACGAACCCGACACCGCGGCCACACGCCTGAAATATCTCCCGCGTGACATCGCGATCGCGATGTTGAACCGGCGGCTCTCCGTCCTCGCGAAAACGGAGGCGGCGCCGTTCGTTTCCGCGTTCGCCTCGGTCTCCGAGAGTTTTCATTTCATGCGCGAGGCCTCGGTCAACGTGGAGTGCAAGCCCGAGCAGTGGGCGGCCGCGCTCGCCGTCGGCGAACAGGAACTCCGCCGCGCGCTCGAACACGGTTTCCAGGCGGAGGAATTGAAGGAGGTGGTCGCCAACGCGCTCAACGGCCTCGAGCAGGCGGTGAAAACCGCGCCGACGCGCCGCTCGCCCAATCTCGCCGACGCGCTCGCGCAGACGTTTCTCGACCGCGAGGTGTTCACCACTCCCTCCAGCGATCTTCTCCTCTACAAACCGGCGTTTGAAAAAATTACTCCGGCCGCGTGCGTCGCGGGATTGCGCGAGTCGTTCGCGGCGCCCGGCCGCTACGTGATGGTCACGGGAAACGTGAAAATTCCGGGCGACGCGGCCGCTGCCATTGCCGCGACCTATGAAAAATCCCGCGCGACCGCCGTGACGCCGCCCGCCGCGGAGACCAACGCAGAATGGGGCTACACGAGTTTCGGCCCCCCGGGCCGGGTCTTGAAACGCGACCACGTCGAGGATCTCGATCTCACGCTCGTCACGTTCGTCAACGGCGTGCGCCTCAACCTGAAAAAAACCGATTTCGAGGCCGGACGCATCCGGATCGCTGCGCGCGTTGGCTACGGCTCGATGAGCGAACCGCGCACGAAGCGGGGACTCGCCGCGCTGGCGGGAGCAACCTTCAACGCCGGCGGCCTCGGCAAACACAGTGCGGACGACCTGCGCCGCCTGCTCGCCGGGAAAAACGTGCGCTCCGGTTTCGGCACCGCCACCGATGCGCTCCAGTTCAGCGGCGGCACCACGCCGGGCGATCTACCGCTCGAGTTTCAACTGCTCGCCGCGCAGCTGACCGATCCGGGCTATCGTCCCGAGGCGCTGCGCCAGGCCCAGAAGGGCATCGAACAGCTCTACCTGAGTTTTGCGCACACGGCGCAGGGGCCGTTGTCGACCGAGGTGCCGAACCTCCTCGCCAGCGGCGATCCGCGTTTCGGCCTGCCCGCGCAGGACGTGCTCATGTCGCGGACGCTCGACGAAATCAAAGCCTGGCTCACCCCGCAGCTCATGCGGGGCCCACTCGAGGTTTCGGTCGTCGGCGACCTCGACGTCGAAGCGACGATCGACGCCGTGGCGAAAACCCTCGGCGCGCTTCCCACGCGCGAACCGAAACTGGCGCTCAACGATCTGCGCAAGGTGTCGTTTCCCCAAAAAACGTTCGCGAAGGAATACACCATCGAGTCCGAGATCCCGAAGGGCGTGGTCCAAATCTACTGGCCGACGACCGATGCCCTGGACATCCAGCGCACGCGCCGGATGACGTTGCTGGCGGAAATTTTCAGCGACCGCCTGCGGTTGAAAGTGCGGCAGGAGCTCGGCGGCACCTACAGCCCGGAAGTTGAAAACGCGCCGAGCGACGTGTTTCCCGGCTACGGTTTTCTCACCGTCAGCATCGACGTGGACCCGTCGAAAGCGGGCAAGATCACCGAGGTCGTGATGGCGATCGCGGACGATCTGGCCGCGAACGGCGCCACGGATGACGAGCTGGAACGCGCCCGCCAGCCGGTGCTGACGCGGACAAGGGAATCGCTTCGCACGAACGGCTACTGGCTGGGCTCGGTGCTGCTGCGCGCGCAGGAGAAACCGGAAGTGCTCGAGTGGGCGCGCACGCGAATCGCGGACCTCGAGGGCATCAAGGCGGCCGAGATCAACGCGCTGGCGAAAACCTACCTCCCCTCGGCACGCGCGTTTCGCGTGACCGTGTTGCCCGCGACCGCGGCGGCGGCGGCGGCGACCGGTTCAGCCGCTCCTCCCCCACTGCTGCCGCCACTGCCCGCGGCGCCGGCGCCGTAGATCCCCGCTTTTGCGCGTGACAGATTTTGGGGCGCGGAAATCGTAGCCGGGTGTCTTTCCCGTTTCGACCGGCGTTTTGCGGCTGGCTGTTCGCGGCAATCGCCATTGCCGCGGCTGCCGCTCCCTGGCCCGCGGTGGAAAGCGATCTCACGCCGGACCCGGCGGTGCGCTGGGGGACGCTGCCGAATGGCCTGCGCTACGCGATTCTTCCCAACGCGGAACCGAAGGGCCGCGTCTCGCTCCGCCTGCTCGTCTCCGTGGGTTCGTTGCACGAGCGCGACGACGAACGCGGCCTCGCGCACTTCATCGAGCACATGGCATTTCGCGGCACGCGCACCCACCCGGCGGGCTCGATTGTCACGGCGCTGCAACGGCTCGGCATCGGCATGGGGCCGGACAACACCGCGTTCACGAGCCACAACTACACGATCTATCACCTGGAGTTGCCCGACACCGGCGAAACTTCCCTGCGCGATGCGCTCAAGGTTTTCCGGGAATACGCCGACGGCATCACGTTCGAGACGGAGCAGATCGAACGCGAACGCGGGGTGATCGTGAGCGAGAAGGACACCCGCAACACGCCTTTCGCCCGGGCGGGCGAAGCGGCCATGGCATTTCTCTGGCCGGATTCGCTGCAGGTGCGGCGCTCGCCCATCGGACGCGAGGAAGCCGTGAGAACATTCACCCGCGAGCAGTTTGTCTCGTTCTACGATGCCTGGTACCGGCCGGAGCGGATGGCGGTCCTCGTGGTGGGCGACCTTGCCGTCGAGCCGGCGGAGGCCGCGATCCAGCAGGAGTTCGCCACGCTCGCGGCCCGCGGGCCGGCGCGGCCGGAGCCGGAGGCGATCGTGCCTTCCTCGGTGGCGCCGCCGAACATCCGCGTTTTCGTCGATCCCGGCCTGGTCGGGTTGAACCTCGCGCTGCAACGTCCGCTGCATGTCCCTCGCACCGCCGACACGCATGCGAGCCGCGTTCGCGAGCTGCACCAGGCGCTGGCGTTCGGCATGTTTCGGCAGCGGCTGGATGCGGCCGCGCATCGACCCGGCAGCTCCTTCCTCGCGCCGCATGCGGGCATTTCCTTTCCCATCCTGGAGTGGCAGGTCGCGGAGGCGGGCGTGTCGGGCAAAATCGACAACTGGCAGGCCGCGGCGCGCGAGCTCGAGCAGGAACACCGGCGCGCGTTGTTTTTTGGATTCACCGCCAGTGAACTCGCGACGGCCAAGGCGATGTTCCAGACGATCCACGACCAAAGCGTGCGCAGCGCCGCGACGCGGTCATCCCAGGGACTCGCCGGCCAGCTCGCCACGACGCTGCTGACCGGCGAGGTGTTCGCGTCGCCGGCGACGATCCAGGCCGACGTCGCGCGTGAACTCGCCGCCACCACGCTGGAGGAGTGCCGGATCGCGTTTCGCATGGCCTGGGGCAACGGCTCCACGCACGTTCTCGCGTCGGCAAATCCCGTTTTCAACATCACCCCCGTCGAGCTCGCCGCGGTGCTGAACACCAGCCGCAACACGGAGGTGCAGCCGCCCGCGGACGCCGGTGAGATCAAATTTGCCTACACGGATTTCGGTCCCGCCTCGCCCCTCGTCAGGGAGAATCACGTGCCCGATCTCGACGTGAGGCTCGCGGAATTTGCGAACGGAGTTCGCCTCAACCACAAGGAAACAACGTTCGAAGCGGACTTCGTGGAAGTGCATGTGCGCGTCGGGCTCGGGCAGCTTTCCCAGCCGCCAAACAAACCTGGCCTCGACCTCCTCGCGGAAGCGGCGCTCATGCAGGGCGGTTTGCTGAAGCATTCGGCCCAGGACGTGAAAACGCTTCTGGCCAGCCGGGCGGTGAGCGTCGCCTTTCGCGTGGAGTCCGATGCGTTTGAGTTTTCGGGTCACTGCGCGCGTCGCGAACTCGTCCTGTGCCTGCAGCTCATCACCGCCTATCTCAACGAAGCGGCCTATCGTTCCGAGTCGCTGGTGGAGGCGCAGGGCTGGTTCAACTCGATGCTCGCCTCGCTTGCCGCGTCGCCCGGCGGACCGATCCGGATGTCGGCGCCCCGCGAAATCGTGGGCGGCGACCGCCGCTTCGGCATCGCAAACGCCCCCGAGTTCTACGCGAACGATCTCCGCACGCTGGCGCGCTGGCTCGACGAAGGTTTCGATCGCGCGCCCATCGAGCTGAGCATCGTGGGTGACGTTCCCTGGAGCGAAGCCGCCGGCGCCGTGGGAAAAACGCTCGGCGCCCTGCCCAAACGAAAGCCACGCGTGGAATCGCTCCGCAACTCGGCCGTGAGCTTCGTTTCCCCTCCGGCGGAGACGCAGGTCTACGGCACCGATCCGAGCCTCAAACAGGCGGCCCTGGCGTGGTACTGGCCGGTGCCCGATCTGGCGGACAACGTTCAGCAGGAGCGACGCTGCCATTTTCTGGCCGGGGTCGTCGGCGAACGCCTGCGGGCAAAACTGCGCGAGGAACTTGGCGCCGCCTACGCGCCGACCGCCGACTTCGTGGCGACGGACGGATTTCCGGAATACAACTATTTCCTCGTCTACGCCGAGGTGGAGCCCTCGCGCGCCCAGCAAACGGCGCAGATCCTGAAACGCGAAGCCACGGCCCTGCGGACCGAAGGAATCACCGAGGATGAGTTTCTGCGCGCGCGCGAACCGTTCCTCAACCAATGGCGCTCGCACCTGCGGACCAATGGCTACTGGGGCCACACCGTGTTGCGCGACGCGCAGCAGCGTCCCCAGCGTCTGGTTTCGGCGCGCAATCGCGCGACGGACACCGCGGCGATCACGCGCGAGGAAATCCAATCGCTCGCGCACCGGCATCTCGATCCCGCCCGCGGCTTTTTCTTCGTCGCCGAGCCGGCGCCCGCGCATTTCTGGGGCCGCAAATAGTCGCGCCTACCGGGTCGCGCGCGGGGCTTCGACCACGCGGCTCATGGACCGGTCGTGAGCGCGCCAGAGAAACAACACGGCGGCGAGCGCGCCGATCAGCGCGAGCAGCATGTCGCCCTGCGTGTCCCACGGATCGCCCTGCGTGCCCAGGAAATCCTCGGCGGCCGCGCCACTCGTCGCCGCCGCGAGCCACTCGAGCAGTTCGTAGAGCGCCGAAAAGGCGAGGCAGACGCTGACGACGAGCATGGCGAGCCAGCGGCTTCCGCGCAGCGGCGAAGTTCGCACCAACAATTCCCGCGTCAGGACCGCGGGGACGAACCCTTGGGCGAAGTGACCGAGCTTGTCGTAGTTGTTGCGCGACCAGCCAAACCACTCGCGCGCCCAGTCGCCGAGCGGAACGCGCGCATAGGTGTAGTGCCCGCCGACGACGAGCACCACGCAATGGAGCCAAAGCAAAACCAGCAGCAGCGTGGAAAGCGGGAATCTTTTCCGGAACGCAAAGATCAATGGCACGCCGGCAACGACCGGCGCCGACTCCAGCCACCAGGTGAAGCGATCGTGCGGCGCGTGCCACGACCACGCGACCACCGGCACGAGCAGCGAAACAAACCAGATGAGTCGGCGATCCATCGCCCGGTTCTGGTCAACCAGGTTTCGGCGGGCAATCGGAATAGCAGAACCGACGCCCGCGGAGACCCGCTCCTTGAAATCAGACCCGGCTGAAAACCAGCGATGCGTTGGTGCCGCCGAAACCGAAGCTGTTCGCGAGGGCCGCGCGGACGGTTTTCTTCACCGCCGTGTTCGGCGTGAAATTGAGGCCGGTCGCGGCGCATTCCGGGTCGAGGTTCGTCAGGTTGATCGTGGGAGGAACGAGACCGTGATGAATCGCCTTCACCGCCGCAAAGGCGCCCATCGCGCCCGCGCCGCCGAGCAGGTGCCCGGTCATCGATTTCACCCCGCTCACGTGAAGTTCGCCCTTGTTCTCCGCAAAAACGGAGGCGATCGCCGCCGCTTCCTCGCCATCGCCGCCGGGCGTCGAGGTGGCGTGGGCCGAGACGTAGTCGATCTCCGCCGGCGCGAGGCCGGCGCGATCCAAGGCGGAGCGCATCGCGCGCGCGGAACCTTCCGCGCCGGGTGCGAGGGAGGAAAGATGATAGGCGTCCGCCGACGCGCCGTAGCCGCGCACTTCCGCATAGATGCGCGCGCCGCGTTTCACCGCCTGCTCGTATTCCTCGAGCACGAAAACCACCGCGCCCTCCGCCAGCACGAAACCGTCGCGGTCCTTGTCGTAAGGACGCGACGCCTCGATCGGAGCTTCGTTGCGGGTGGACAGCGCGCGCATTTGGGCGAACGCACCGATCGCGAGTGGCGTGACGGTCGATTCCGCCCCGCCGGCGATCATCACGTCGGCATCGCCCCGTGCGATGGCGGCCGCGCCCTCGCCCAGCGCGTGTCCGCTCGTGGCGCAGGCCGAGGCAACGCTCATGTTGCTCCCGCGAAAATCGAGAATCAGCGAAACCTGTCCCGCGAGAAGATTGGGGGCGATCTGGATGATGAAGAACGGGGAAATTTTGCGGAAGCCGCCGGCCTTCCAGGTGTCGTGCATCGCCTCCATCTCCGGCAGACCGCCGAGCCCGACGCCGAGATTCACGCCCATCCGCTCCGCGGGAAGGGTGGCGCGATGCGCATCGAGTCCGGAGTCGGCGTAAGCCTCCACCGCCGCGGTCGCGCCGAGATGCGTGAACCGGCCGAATTTCTTCACATCTTTCAGCGTGAACGTCTGGACCACGGGCTCGCTGCCCGGACCACGGGGAAAAAGTGAGGCGGGAAGCAGCCGCGCGGGATCGAAGCCCCGGACCTCACCCGCGATTTGCGCCGTGCAGTTCGTCGCATCGAACCGCGTGATCCGGCCAATCCCGCTCCGGCCGCTGGCCAGCGATGCCCAGGTGTCAGTGGCGGTGTTGCCGCAAGGTGTAACAGCGCCGACACCGGTGATGACGACGCGGCGGCGGGGGAATGAGTTGGGTTGGGTCATGATGCGGAGGGAAATTTGGAAGGAGGCTGCGTTCAGAACGCACTCAAAAAATCATTGGCCGGGAGCGCTGGGGCCGGAACGCGGGCGCTCTCCGCCGGCGAAATCGGAGGACGCGATGAAGAGGTGTTGCCACAAAACTCCGCTCGGAGATGCCGGCGCATGGAGTGAAGAACCGCTTCGCTGCGCTCCGGATCGTCGATCGCGCGCGCAAACAAAAGCGCCCCGACCAACGCGCTCATCAGATGAGTGACGAGGTCGCGGTTCTGCTGCGAATCGTTATGGAGACGCAACGCCGTCCCCAAGCGCTCCAAGTGCTGTGCAAAACCCCGCGCATATCCCTCGCGCGCCGCGCCCTTCAAACGGGCCATGTCAGCGCCGACGGCCACCACCAAACAACCCGCCCCGCGGTTGTCCCGGTGGCGGGTGGACAGGTAACTGTCGATGAGTAGGCGTGCCCGCCCGGCCGCCGTCGGTTGAACCCTGATTCGTTCGAGGTTGGGAACCGCCTCGTCAAACGCCGCCCCACACGCTTCGGCAATCAGCTCGGTCTTGTCGCGAAAATGAGCGTAGAAACCGCCGTGAGTCAGACCCGCCCGGCGCATGACTTCATCCACCCCGGTCTCCGCGACGCCACGCTCCCGAAATGCCTGGCTCGCAGCGTCTAAAATCCGACGTCGGGTGGCTTCTTTGTGGGCAACCGGGTAACGCATGCAAGAATGGGATGACGGTCGTCATATTAATTGGGAAAGCAAATCGTTTTTTGGGCGGTTTCCCGCGGGTTCCGAGCGTTCTGCCAACGCCAATGACTGCAACTGGCTGGGTAACTTCGTTCCTGCCGGGCTTTGACATTGCCCGGGGCCCACCCTTTATTCCGCGTTCCTAAAAATGCAGCAGCTCCACGCTTATTGGCGCATGGAATACATCGAGGCGCCACGTTACCCGGCCACGATGCGTCGCCCCTTCACCGAGCTGCCCGCCTTGGGTGACGATCGCGCCGCCCTCATCATTCACCGCTCGCCCCTGTCCTACCTCATCCTCAACCGCTATCCCTACAATCCCGGGCATCTCCTGGTCGTCCCGTTTCGCGAAGTCACTGACATCGAAGAACTCACTCCAGCCGAACGGGCGGATCTCTTCGAAGAACTCACCTTTGGAAAAAAGCTCCTCATGGCCGCCATGAAACCCGACGGATTGAACATCGGCTTCAATCTCGGCTCGGCCGCCGGCGGGAGCATCGCTCATCTCCATGGCCACATCGTTCCGCGTTGGGCGGGAGATAACAATTTCATGCCCGTCCTCGGTCAGGCCCGAATCCTCCCCCAAGCACTCGACGACACCTGGCAGCGGCTCACCACCGCCGCCAAAACCCTCGCCGCCGCCTAATTCCGCCGGATCGCCCCGGCGCTCCGCTCGTCCCTTGTCCAACAAAACCCTCCATTTTCCCAGCCCGCGCCATCTCTCGTCCCTCTATGCCGGACGCGAGGAAAACCTGGCGCATGCGGAGCGGTCACTCGGCGTGAAACTGGTCACGCGTGAAGACTGGCTGAAGATCGAGGGCCGCGCGGAGCCGGTCGCACGCGCCGAGTCGCTGTTCAATTTCCTGAACACGGCGCGCAGCCAGGGAATGACGATTCGCACGCCGGACTTTCACCGTATCACGGACGGCTTTGCGCGGGGCGAGGGCGAACAAATGCAGGCGTTGATCGACGACCCGCTCGTCATCGCCACGAACCGCAAGACCATCGTCCCGAAAACGCTGGGGCAAAAACTCTACCTCCAGTCGATGCTCGCGCATCCCATCGTCTTCGGCGTCGGTCCCGCCGGCACGGGGAAAACCTATCTCGCCATGGCGGCAGCCGTCTCGGCGCTGCTCAAGGGCGAGGTCGAGCGCATCATCCTCACCCGCCCCGCCGTCGAGGCGGGCGAAACCCTCGGTTTCCTGCCCGGCGACCTGCGCGAAAAAATCCTTCCCTACCTTCGTCCGCTCTACGATGCGTTGAACGACATGCTCGACGCCGAGGACACCGCGCGGCTCACCGAAAAAGGCGTGATCGAAATCGCGCCGCTCGCCTACATGCGCGGCCGCACGCTTTCGCACGCGTTCGTCGTGCTCGACGAGGCGCAAAACACCACGCCCGAGCAAATGATGATGTTTCTCACCCGGCTGGGCGAAGACTCGCGGATGGTCGTGACCGGCGACATCACGCAGATCGATCTTCCCCGGGCGAAGCAAAGCGGTTTGCTCGAGGTCCGCCACATCCTCGCCGACATCCCCGGCATCGATTTCCACACGTTCAGCGGCGCCGACGTCGTCCGCCATCCGCTCGTCGCGCAAATCATCGAGGCCTACGACAACTACCGAAACCCGATCAGCGCCGCCAACGGCGACTCGGCGTCCTGACCTGACCCGCGCAACCTCCCAACGCCTTTTTTCCCGTGTCCGTTAAAAACCAGCTCAAACTCCTCGTCGGCGGCCTCAACGCCCGTCGCGCGGGCATGCCGCCGGAAGCCCATTCCGCGACCCGGGAGTTTCTGGACCGCAGCCGGCTCGTCGCCGCGTTGATCTTCGTGATCACGGTCGGCGCCATCCTGCTCATCAGTTCCGCGGGCCTGAACACGCTGAACGTCCCGGTCCAGGCGAACCAGATCGCCACCGTGCGCGTGGTGGCGGGCACGCCGTTCACCTTCGAAAGCTCGGAGCGTTTTGCCGCCGCCCAGGCGCAGCTGCTTCACCAGATTCCGCCGGTCTACCGCCTGAATATCGAGCCCGTGCGCCAGTTCGACGCCGCGGTGCGCGATCTTCTCATCAAACTCGAGGCGTTCGAACGCGATCACCCCGCCAACGCCCTCGCCGATCGGCGCGCCGCCTTCACGCTGCTCGCCGATGAGTTCAACGCCCGGGGTTCCTACCGGGTGACCGCCGAAGACCTCGCCGCCATCCTCGCCGTCGGGGATGCGCGCATGCGCGCCACGATTTTCGACAATGCTCTCGCCGCGCTCCGCGACATCGCCGTCCAGGGCGTGCGCGACGACTCCCTGGGCAACGCCAACCCCGGCAGCGCGGTGATTTTCCAAATTGCCCGCCCCAATGGCGAAGTCAGTCCGCGGCCGGTGCAATCGCTCGAGGACGCCCTCACCTTTCTCCGGGTCAGCCTCTCCTCCGAAGGCGTTTCGCGCGCGGCGGCGCAGGCCCTGTTCCGGCTGTTTCGAAATGGCGTCGCGCCCAACGTCGTGTTCGACCAGGCCGCCACGGCCGCCCGCGAAGCCGAGGCGCTGAAAACGCTCAAGCCGGTGGTCGTGCGCGTCGAACGCGGACAAACCCTCATCGAGGCCGGGCAACGCGTGACGCTCGAGCAATACGAGATGTTTCTCGCCCACCGAAAGTATCTCCGTGAGCACAGCGAGACCGAGTCGAACGAGGGCCGCGTCCTCTTCGGCCGTGTGCTGCTCGTGCTGGCGATGGTGCTCGCCTCGCTCATCTACATCCGGATCGAGGATCCGGAAACCCTCCGCAGCAACGTCCGCTGCGGCCTGCTCGCCCTCGTCGTCATCATCAACCTCGCGTTCGTCCGCCTGGTTTACTCGCTCGGCGGCGTGGAGTTTTTCCTGACCAACGGTTCGTGGGCCTCCACCCTGCCGTACATCGCACCCACGGCGTTCGCGCCGCTGATCGTTGCCATCCTGATCGACGCGGGCTCCGCCATTTTCATGGCGCTCCTGATCTCGATCTTCACCGGCGTCATCTACGGCAACCGTCTCGACCTGCTCGTCCTGACGTTTCTCGCCTCGCTCGTCGCCATCTTCATCGGCCGCGAAGCCCGCCGCCGCGGGAAAGTGGTGAGCGCCGCCGCCGCCGGCGGACTGACCGTCGCCGCTTTCGCCGCACTCATCGGCCTCGCCGAGCAAACCCCGACGGACACGCTGCTCCTCCAGGTTTCCGCGGGACTCCTCACCGGCGCGCTCACGGGTGTCGCAGTCGTCGGGCTGCTGCCCGTGCTCGAGTCGCTCTTCAAGCGCACCACGGACATCACGCTGCTCGAGCTCACCGATTACAATCACCCCTTGCTGCGCCGCATGCAGCTCGAGGCTCCCGGGACCTACCACCACTCGCTGGTGGTCGCCCAGCTTTCGGAAAACGCCTGCAACGCCATCGGCGCAAACCCGCTGCTCGCCCGTGTGTGCGCCTTGTTTCACGACGTCGGCAAAACGAACAACCCCTCGTTCTTCGGCGAAAACCAGCGCGACCGCTCCAGCCCGCACATCAGTCACGATCCGGCCGCTTCCGCGAAGATCATCAAGCAGCACGTGCCCGACGGCATCGAACTCGCCCGGCGCCATCATCTCCCCCAGGCGGTGATCGACGTCATCCAGCAGCACCATGGCACGACGCTCGTGCGTTATTTCTATCAGCGCGCCCTCGACGCCTCGCGCGCGCCGTTCGCCCCCAAGGATGCCAGCGCCGACTCGAACGTGCCTTTTCCCCCGGTGGCGATGATCGACGAAGCGCCGTTCCGTTACGACGGACCCAAACCGCATTTCAAGGAGAGCGCCGTGATCCATCTCGCCGACGGCATCGAGGCGGCCTCGCGCTCGCTGCGCGAAGTCACCGCCGCACAGCTCACCGCGCTCATCGAGCGCCTGGTTCGCGAACGCACGGCCGAAGGCCAGCTCGACGAAGCCCCGCTGACCTTCGAGGAAATCACGAAGATCAAAAACAGTTTCACGTTCACGTTGCTCAACATGCTCCACGCGCGCGTCGCGTACCCGGGCGGCGAACAGACAACGACGACCACCACCACCACGCCGCCGGCCGCCGCCAAAGCGTGATGAGGCGACAGGTGCCGGCAGGCGTATTTTCGTTCCCGGTTGTGTCGTTTGTCATTCCAAGCGCAGCGAAAAATCCACCGGGAGATTCGCGCGCGGGTCACGCTTCGTTACTCCCCTTGGATTCTTCGCTGCGCTCAGAATGACGGACCAGGACCAAAAATCAGCGGAATGAAACCCGCCCGCCCGCTTTCCATCGCCAACCGTCATCCGCGCCTCCGCGTCGATCGGCGCGCGGTGTCCGCCGTCATCGCCACGCTCGACGCTCACGCGGCAAAATTTCGCGGCGGCTGCCCGCCAGGCGAGCTTTCGCTCGTCTTCCTCAGCGACGCGGCGCTCGCCGAGCTTCACGGCCAGTTTCTCAACGATCCGACCGTTACCGACGTGATCACATTCGAGGGCGAGCCGGCGGCGCCGGATCATTCGGAAACGGGATTGGCTGGCGAAATCTGCGTGTCCGCCGACGCCGCCCGCCGCCACCTCTCTTCAGGGAAAAAATCCCGCGCTCCCCGTGCCCCCGACGCCGCTTTCTCGGAGGAACTCACGCTCTATGTCGTCCACGGCTGGCTGCACCTCGCCGGCTACGACGACCTCCAGCCGGCAAAAAAACGCGCGATGCGCCGCGCCGAGGCGCGCGCGATGAAGCTGCTGCGCGCGGGCGGCGATCTGCCGCGTTTTGCCCTGCGGGCAGCGTCCGCCTAGACCCGCGCGAACACCAGAGGGGCGTGCAAAAGCCTTTTCCTCACCGCGCCTTTGCCCGAATCTCCCGCCCATGTCTGTCGCTCCGCCGCCGTCCTCGCATTTCACGACGTTTCGCAACGCCTTTTTCTCCGGCCTGCTGCTGCTCGCACCCTTGGTGGTCACGATTTGGGCCTTCTCGCAAATCATCGTTCTGGTCGGCGGCACCTTCCGCCCGTTGCTCGAGCCTTTCGTGCCGGAATCGCTGCAACACCTCGCGCTGCTTTGGAATCTGCTCACCACCGTCGTCATCGTTGTGCTGGTCACAACCCTCGGCTTCGTTTCCCACTACGTTTTCGGCAAGGTTTTCTTCAGCGCCGGCGAGCGTTTCATGCAAAGCATCCCGGGCGTGAACGCCGTCTACAACACGGTTAAACAGATCGTGGACACGTTTGGGACGAAGAATCGCAATCTCTTCAACAAGGTCGTGCTCGTGGAATTTCCGCGCAAGGGCGCCTGGGTGATGGGATTTCTCACCAGCAAGGCGCAAAGCGAGGCCCAGGTCCGCACCGGCGAGGAAGTCTGGACGGTCTTCATCCCGACGTCGCCCAATCCCACCAGCGGTTTCCTGCTGATGATCCCGCCGCGGGAAATCGTGGAACTCGAAATGAGCGTCGCCGACGGGATGAAGATCGTCATCTCCGGTGGCGCCGTCGTGCCGCCCTGGCCGGGGAAAAGAGCGGAGAGTCTGGAGCCGAGAGTCTAGAGCTTAGAGCCGGACCAAACATCAACTCCGGTTTCTTAACCAGCGTCCCCCATTTAACAATTTGCCCGGTTTGAGCTCTAGACTCTGAGCTCTGAGCTCTGAGCTCTAGCCTTCCCCTCCCCCCACCCATGCCCGGCCAGTCGCTCCAGACCGACGGTTTCGTTTTGCTGAAACGCCCGCCTTCGGACGCGTTTCAAGGCCTCACGGTTTTTTCGGCGGAGCACGGGGTTCTTCTGGCGATGCAGCGGATCGCGAAAAAATCCGCGGGCACCTCCATCTCCCTCGATCTTTTCGATGAAGCCTCGCTGCTGCTCGAGAGCTCCAACGAGGGCCGGACCTGGTTCGTGAAGGAAACCCGCCTCATCACCCGCGCGGAAGGCATCGGCCGCAGCTACGATGCGCTGCTTCAGGCGTCGGCGCTGGCCGCACTCGTGGCCCGCAACCCGGTGCACGAGGACGGACGCGCCCAGGTCGCCACGCTGCTCCGCACCGCCTTCGCGGCGTTCGCGAACGCGCCGCGTCCCGACATTATTTTTCTGAAAAGCCTCTACTGTTTCGCGCGCGATGAAGGCTACCCCATCAAGGAACAGTGGTTTCCCACGCTTCCGACCGCGGACCGCGAAGCAGTCGCCCAGTTGCTGAACCGCCCGCTCGCCGAACAAACGGCTGCGCCTGAGGCCGTGCTGCGACTGCAGCGCCGGCTCGAGGAATACCTGCGCGGTCACACCGAGGTGCTGCTGGACTAGGCGGGGCTCGCCGCAATCTCCGCAGCCCTCCACGCGATGGGCGGTTTGCCCTGGTTGTGTTTCAGCGCTTCGTCCCACCAGCGCCGGCATTCCGCCTTGTTGCCCTTCCGTGCGCCGCCCACGCGAGGCAGCAGCCGCCGTTCGCGCGGTCGAGCGGGTTTTCATCCCGGCCATCATTTGCTCCAGCATCGCGACGCCCTCTTCCACGCGCCCGGTCGCGATCAGCACGCTTCCGCGCGTGCCCATCACGGTCCACTCCTTTCCCCGCGCACGAAATAATTCCTCGGACCATCGCCCGGCTTTTTCCAGGAGCCGGGCGTCACCGGTGAACAACGCCCAGGTGCAAAAGTTGTCGATCCACTGCAGCTGCTCGGCACCGCCGGCCGGGTGGTCCTGGATCAAGGCCAGCAGCACCTGTTCATAGTCGGAACGCGGCGCATGCTCCGCGATGGCGTTCCAGTGGGCGCATGGACCCAGCTCGTTCATCAATGCGGGGCCGGCCGACGGAACGGCACGCCCGATCGTTTCCGCCAGCACCCGCCAGCAATCGTACGTCGCGGGCGGGGTACCCCGGGAGGGTTTTCAACTTCCGCCCGTCGCTCATCATCGGCTGGCCGTCAATCTGCGCGTCGTCATGGCGGAACGCGCCCAACAAAACCACGAGGTGAGCCAGGATAAAACCCGCGGCGATTTTCGAGCCGACCGCCATCATTCCGCGACGAACCAAAACCACAGAAATCCAAAAACGAGGGCGCTTCCGATGATCACGGCGACGATGTTCACCAGGGGCCCGGCGGCGATCATGAGCATGTAGTTTCGGCGACCGTTTGAGCCACCCGGCAGAGTCATCTCCACTTTGCCGGAAAGAAGATTCCCTTTCACCCGCCAGGTAACGGTCCCAAATTTCCTTTCCCACCACAGCCTGCCCGCCCCGCTCTGAATGACGCGCAATTCCAACCCGAGCCAATGGGCGGCCGCCGCGTGCCCCAGTTCGTGCAGGGCGACGGCCACCGGAAGCAGCGCCAGATAGGCAAGGAGGACAACAACGACGGCGCTTGCTTGTGCCGCATTCGTCGCGGGCGTCACGCGCAAACCCGCCACGACGCGACGCGATGCGCCGACCCAAATGGCGGAGACCGATCCGGCTCAATTCCTCTCCGTGATCTTGGTGTCGGGCCGGTGACGCCCTGTTTTTCCATTTCACTTCGCGGGCGACCACGCTTCTTTGAACCCTCATGGATTTCGATCTCGAACAACGCACCGCCCGACTCGGGGTTGGCGAGTTCGCGAGTTTCACCCTGGGCCCGCGCGAGGGCGGCGACGGCCAGGCCGGGATCTGGCGCGCGCAACTCGGCACGCACTGGCATCGCGAGCTCCGCGCGCAAACGGCGGCGGAACACGCGACCGCCGAGTTCGAGGTGGCGATCGAGGGACGGATTTTTCACCGCGGCTGGACGCTCGCCTTCAACGGCCGCATCGACCAGCTGCTGCGCTCTCCTCCTCCTCCTCCTCCCCCTCCTCCTCCGGATGCCTCCGGAACATGTCACTTAATAAGTGACATGTCACCAGGACGGGCGTCCGCGGAAATCACGCTGCGCGAAATCAAAACCGTCACGCAGCCGCTGCCCGCCGACGAAGCCGCGCTCCGGGCCGACTACCCGGAATATTTCGTCCAGATCGCCACCTACGCCGCGCTGTCGCGCCTCGGGCTCGCCACGGTCACCCCTGGCCTCACGTCTGAACCACCGAAATCGTCCTCGGGAATTTGTCATCTATTAGATGACAAATTCCCCGGCGCTGCGCCGAAGGTTTCGCTCCGGGTGGAGCTGGTGTTTGTCGAGGCGGGAAGCGGCCTGGCGCAAACGGTGCGGGTCACGCCCGCGGACGACGCGCTGTTTCACGCCCAGCTCGACCGCATCACCGAATTTCTCGACCTGCGGCACGAGGCCCGCGAGCGCCTGCGCCGGCTGTCATTCCGGCCCGCGTTCGCGGCGTTGCGCCCGGGACAGGAAACCACCCGCGCCGAACTCACCTCCGCCTTCGAACGCCAGCCCGCCGTGCTGTTCGAAGCGCCGACCGGTTTCGGCAAGACGGGCCTGCTGCTCGAGTTCGCGCTCGGACAGCTTCGCTCGGGGCATTTCGAACGCGTGCTCTATCTCACGAGCAAATCCACCGGCCAGCTCCAGGTCGTCCGCACGCTGTCAGGCATGACGGCGGAGCCGCCGCGAAACGCGGCAGCGGTTGAAAGTCAGGAGTTGAAAGTTGCAAGACCGGACACGCCGTCGCGGAGCGCGGCGGCAGTTGAAAGACCGAAGTTGAAGGTCGAAGGAACGGAGGATCCGCCGCCGCGTGCGGCACCCGTTGGAAGTCAGACATTGAAGGTTGAAAGAACGGAGGATCCGGCTGGCTCCCCTCTTTCAACTTTCAACTCTCAACTTTCAACGGCGACGGATGTCGCTGCCGAGGCATCCGTCGCGGTCTGGCATGTGCGCAACAAGGGCGAGCACTGCGTGAATCACACGTTTCACTGCGTGCGCGAAAACTGCGCCTACCTCGATGGGGTCGCGGCGCGCTGGGCGCAGAGCGGGCTCTCGCGTTTTTACCGGTTCGAAAATCAGGCGCGCGACCTCGAGACGTTGCGCTCGGCCGGGCGCGAAGTCCGCATCTGCCCCTATGAGATCACGCGCGCGGCCCTCGCGTTCAACGACGTCTGGGTCGGCGACTACAACTATGTCTTCGCGCCCAACAATCGCGCGCTGTTTTACCACCAGCCCGGTTTCGATCCGGCGCGCTCGCTGCTGATCCTGGACGAAGCGCACAACCTTCCGTCGCGCGTGGCCGACGCGTATTCGCACAGCGTGCGGGCGGACGATGCGCGGGCGCTGCTCGCGGAGCTCGACCATCTTCACGCGCCCGCGCCGCTCGTGCGCGCGTGGGAAAGCTGGGCGCTGCTCCTGTCGGCGCTGCCGGTTTCGGACGCGCTCGATCCGGCGCTCGAGGCCGATGTCGCGGACACCGTCCAGCGCATTTCCGACCAGCTCGCCGCGCTGCCGCTCGACTACGCGGCGCTCGGTCCGAATTTCGCCGCGCAGATCTGGCAGGTGCCGCAGCTGGCGGAATGGCTCGGCAACTCCGATCTGAAGAAACTGCTCTGGTCGCCGCGCGCGGCCGAACTCCACTTCACGTGCATCGACGCCGCCGACGCGATCGGCGCAACGTTGCGTGCCTTCGGCGGTGTCGTGTTTGCGAGCGCAACCCTGAGCCCGGTCGATGCGTTTGCGGAAAGCTGCGGGTTAACGCCCGCCACGCCGCACGCCCATCTTCGCGCGCACACGCCGTGGCGCGACACGGCGTACGACGTGGCGGTCGACGCACGAGTGGACACGCGATTTCAGCAACGGGCCAAACATCATGCCACCACCGCGGCCACGGTCGCCGCGCTCCACGAGGCGGCGCGCGGACCGGTTGCGGTTTTTTTCCCGAGTTACGCCTATGCCGAGACGATCGCGCGCGAACTGGACCGATCCGCGCCGGGCGTGCGCGTGGCGTTGCAGCCCAAGCTCCGCGATCTCGCCGCCCAAAGCGCGTGGGTCGAGGAATCGCTCGCGCTGTCGGACGCGCTCTTCCTCGTCCTCGGATCGAGTTTCGCCGAAAGCATCGACGCGCTTGGCGGGCGGGTGACGCACGCGATGATTGTCGGTCCGGCGCTGCCTGAAGTGAATGCGGTGCAGCGCGCGCGGCTCGCGGAATTTTCCGCGCTGGGGCGCGAGGCGGCGTTCCGGCGCGTTTATCAAATTCCCGGAATGGCGAAGGTGAACCAGGCGCTCGGCCGGCTCGTGCGTGCTCCGGGCCAGCGCGCGCGGGTGATTTTGCACTGCCAGCGCTTTCTCGATCCCACCTACGCCAATCTGCTCGCGCCGGAATACCAGTTCGGAGTCAACGTGCTCCAGGACGCGGATTTGGCGGCGTGGCTCGCCCGCGGCTGAACCGTGGCGTCGCTGGGCGGAAACCATCACGCGATACTGCTGTGTCCTGATTTGATTTTGTCATCGCGACTCCCGCGCTGCGGGACCTGGCGATCCAGCTGGATTGCTTCGTCGTCCCGCTTCGCGGGATTCCTCGCTCTGACAAATTGGGACACTGCGCGACACGCTGATGGCTTGTCATTCGACGGGGGGAAGGGCTCTGTGGTCACTTCGCATGAAATTACCCCGCCTCGCCGCCGGCTTGGTTATGTTGATTGTCATCGCCACGGCCGCGTCCGCACGCGCCGCAATCACCGCGGGAGGAGCCGTCGAACGCGTCACGGCGAAGGAAATCACGCAGGGATTCCGCGATCGCGCTTTTCTGGCCAAGCCGCGCGCCGGGCTGGACAGCGCCGAGCTGGCCGCGGCCGAAACGGGCGAGGCGTTGCGCGTGATCGAGACGCTGCCCCGGCTCGGCGGATTGCGCGTGATCGAAAATTCCACGGGCGAAGACGTCGACCGCGCCATCGCGCGGTTACGCGCCACGGGGCGCTACGAGTTTGTCGAGCCCGACTACGTCGTGCGCGCCCTGGCGTCGCCGAGCGATCCCGCCTACACGGACGGTACGCTGTGGGCCTTTCTCAACACCGGCCAGAACGGGGGACTCGCGGGCGCGGACATCCGCGCGCCGGAAGCCTGGGACCTCCAAACCTCCGCCGCGAACATCGTCGTGGCGGTGATCGACTCGGGGCTGCGCGTCACGCACCAGGAGCTCACGGGCAATCTCTGGGTCAACACCGGGGAGATCGCGGGCAACGGGATCGACGACGATGCCGACGGCTACATCGACAATGTTCACGGGATCAATGCCATCAACCGCACGGGCAACCCGGCGGACGAGGGCGACCACGGCACCGGCGTGGCCAGCGTGATCGGCGCCGTGCCGAACAACGGCGTGGGGCTCGCGGGCGTGGCGTGGAACGTGCAGCTGATGGGCCTGCGCTTCATCGATGCCACGGGGAACGGGTTTCTCTCGGACGAGCTGCGCTGCATTAATTTCGCCGTCGCGAGACGGGTGCACGTCATCAACGCCAGCTTCGGCGGCAGCAATTATTCCCAGGCTGCGTACGACGCCCTGCGGCAGGCGCGCGACGCCGGCATCATCGTCGTCTGTGCCGCCGGCAACGACACGGAAAACAACGACAGCGGCTTCCATTTTCCTTCCAGCTACCTGCTCGACAACATCGTGTCCGTCGCCGCCACCACGCGGGCGGACGTGCTCGCGACCTATTCAAACTTCGGCTCGGGCATGGTCGACCTCGCCGCTCCCGGCAGTGCGATCTATCTCGCCTCGAGTGTGAGCGACAGCACCTACGACACCTCGAGCGGCACCTCGTTTTCGGCGCCGATGGTGAGCGGAGCCATCGCGCTCCTGAAGGCGCGCTATCCAGCCGACACCTACCGGCAGACGATCAACCGGCTGCTGCGTTCGACGCGGAAGCTCACGGGCCTGTCGGGCAAAGTCGCCACCGGGGGAAGGCTGGATCTCGCCGCCGCACTCAGCATCGCGGAGACCCGGCCGTTCAACGACGATTTCGCGCAGCGCTCCCTCCTCTCGGGCGAGGACATCTCGGCGCGCGCCGCCTCGCAGGGCGCCACCAACGAAGGCGGCGAGCCCGCGCATGCCGGCAGCGGCAACACCTCGCTTTGGTGGACGTGGACGCCAAGCCGCAGCGGGCCGGTGACAATCGACACGACTGATTCCGCGTTCGATACGCTGCTCGCGGTTTATACCGGCGGCGCCCTCGGCGCGCTGAATCCGGTCGCCAGCAACGACAACGAAGCCGCCGGCAAGATCACGAGCAAAGTGAGTTTCAACGCCGTGGCCGGCACCTCCTATCAAATCGCAGTCGACGGCAAGGGCGGCGCGACCGGCCTGGCCGTCTTGAATCTTCTGCTCCAGGCGGGGAACGATGCCTTCACGTCGGCCCAGCCGCTCACCGGTCGCAGCTTCGCGGTTGATGGAAGCAACGTCACCGCAACCCGCGAAACGGGCGAACCCCTGATTCTCGGCCGGCCGGGCGGACGCTCGCTGTGGTACAACTGGGTGGCGCCGGCGACGCGCCGCTATCACGTGTCAGCTTTCGCCACGGGCACCGCTGACACCATGCTCGGCATCTACACCGGCACGGCGCTCAACAGCCTCACGCTGGTGGCGAGTTCGCTCGATTACGGCACCGGCGTCGACCTCATCACCTCGGCGGCCACCAGTTTCACGGCGGTGGCCGGCACCACCTACCGGATCGCGGTCGACACGGACAACGGGACCTCCGGCGCGTTCACGCTCGCGCTGACCGACTCCGAGTGGGAGTTCAACGCCGGCGATGAGTTCTATGCCTCCCCCACCGCGGCTCCGGACGGCACGATCTACCTCGCCGATGCCTTTGGCGACGTTTACGCGCTGAATCCGGACGGCACGCGAAAGTGGACCTACGAATTGGACGGGTTTGCCAGCTACAGCACGCCGGCCGTCGGAACGGACGGCACGATCTACGTGGGCGACACGGCCAATTTTCTCTATGCGATCCGCCCCGACGGTTCGCTGCGCTGGCGCTTCCAGGCGGGCGGCGACCTCCCGGGTTCCCCAGCGCTGGCGGCCGACGGCACGATCTATTTCCGGTGCGACGACGGGTTGCTCTACGCTGTCAACCCGGACGGAACGCGGAAATGGACCGCGGCATTGCCGAGTCCCGAAAGCAGCTACACCTCGGCCTCCGTCGGCGGCGACGGCACGATCTACGCGGGTTCGGCGGACGGAAAACTCTACGCCTTCGCGCCGGACGGCACGCAGAAGTGGGCGTTCAACACCGGTGGGGCGATCTACGCGACCCCCGCCATCGCCGCCGACGGCACGATCTACGTGGGAAGTTTCGGCAAGAGCTTTTTCGCCATCAAACCGGACGGCACGCAGAAATGGAGCTACGTCACGCCGGACAGCATCTCCGGTTCGGCCGCCGTGGCCAGCGACGGCACGGTCTACTTTGGCGGCTACGACAAAAATCTCTATGCGCTGACGGCGGACGGCACGTTGCGCTGGACCTATCCGACCAGCGACGAGATCCGGGGAACGTCCCCCGCCCTCGCCTCCGATGGAACGATCTACATGAGTTCGCTCGACGGCCTGGTCCACGTCGTGGATCCGGACGGCACGCGCCAGCGCGTGATTGCGACGGGCGCGGAACTGCGTTCGTCGCCGTTGCTCCACAATGGCCGGCTCTACATCGCGAGCTTCGACCGCCGGGTGTACGTCATCGAGGTCGCTCGCGCGGCGGCGAGCAGCGCCTGGCCGATGCACCGGCAAAATGTGCGGCGCACGGGACGGTTTGTCACCCAGCCGCTTTCGCTGGGCGTGCAGCCACAACCACAGGTGGTGGCGGCGGGAAGCAGCGTGACGTTCAGTGCGGGAGCGATCGGAACACCGCCGTTCACTTATCAATGGCGGAAAAATGGCGCCGTCATCGCGGGCGCGGCCGGTCCGAGCTACACGATCGACTCCGTGATACTTGCGGATGCGGCGAGTTATTCCGTCACGGTCTCCGATCCCACCGGTTCGCTCACGAGCAACGCGGCGACGCTGGCCGTCAGCGCGTCCACGCCGGGGAGCAACTCGAGGCTCTCGGCGATTTCCTGCCGCGCAATTGTCGGCACCGGCGGTGATGTCCTGATCCCCGGCATCATCATAGCCGGATCGGGCCAGCGGCAGGTCGTCGTGCGCGCCAAAGGACCGTCCATTGCCGGCGTCAGCGGCACGCTGGCGCGTCCCCAGCTCAAGCTCTACGAGGTCGGTGTGCAGAATCCGATCGCGGAAAACATCGGTTGGAGCAGTGGCTCCGCCGCGAACACCGATACGCTGCGAAACGCCTTCACGCTCGCCGGCCTGCCCTTGTTCCCCGACGGCTCGGCGGATTGCGCGCTGCTGGCGACGGTCGATGCGGGCAAGGCCTACACCGCCGTGATCAGCGGGGTGAGCAACACCACGGGTGTCGCGCTCGTCGAAGTTTATGAACTGGGAAATGCCGCGGCCCGCATGTCCGCGATCTCCTGCCGCGCGCAGGTCGGCACCGGCGGCGACATTCTCATTCCGGGCATCATCATTCTCGGCAGCAGTCCGAAGCAGGTGATCATCCGCGCAGCGGCGCCACAGGGTGTCTCGGGTTCGCTCGCAAAACCGCAGCTCGTGTTGAATGGCGGCGCCGGAAAACTCGCGGAAAACACCGGATGGAGCACTGCGGGAAACGTGGCCGAGGTTTCGGCCGCCACCGCGGCATGCGGGCTTTCGGCGTTCGCCCCCGGTTCCGCCGACTGCGCGATTCTCGTCACGCTTCCGCCTGGCGGCTACACCGCACAGGTCAGCGGATTGAACAACACCACGGGCGTCGCGCTGATCGAGGTCTACGAAGTGCCCTAGCTAGCCCGGAAACGTCCCGCTCGGAAAGTCCGGCAGCGGGTCAGTTTGAAATTGTCGGAGCGGCTTTACACCGCGATTTCCAATTTGCCGAGGAGGATCGCGGCGTAAAGCCGCTCCTGCCGTCAACCGTCGCCAAAACCTGACCCAATGCCGAAAGTCCGCGAGTCTGCGTCTCCGATCCACCCGGAGACGGCCGGCGGCGCGTTTGAAAAAACGGTCAATCGAGTTGTGCGTGTCCTCATCCTCCGAGGAGAGAGGCTGCGGAGGATACGTACGGAGGGTGTTTAACCTCGAAGGCCGTCGGCGGCAGAGGTAAACGCATGGTCTCTTTGTCTGGCAGAAACTTCACATGAAACACCTCCCCCGTCTCCTCGCATCGGCCGTTGCCGCGCTTGTCCTCGCTGCTTCGTCCAGTCTTCGCGCCGCCACGCCCCAGACGGTGATCGGCCTTAAATTGATCGGCTACAACCAGACGTCGGCGACCGGGGATTTCGTCGCGAACACCTCGAGCGTCACGATCCAGATGCGTTTCACCAGTTCGGTCGCGGGCACGGTGGGAACCCTCAACACCCCGATCGGCACGCGGGGCATGCCGGCGATCGACGCCACGGCCCTCGGGCTCGTGCAGTTTTATCCGAACGCGGCCACGCTGGACGCGGCGTTTCCCAACGGGAACTACAGCATCCTCCTCTCCGGCGCCAGCAGCGGTAACTACGATTTCACCTTCCCCACGCTCACGCCGGTTCCGATTCTCATCACCAACTACACGTCCCTGCAAAATATCACCGGCTCGTTTGCGACCATCAACTGGGATGTCCTTCCGGTCGGAGTCGGCGAAGACAGTTCCGTTTTCTGCGAGGTGTATACGGAGGACAACGTTCGCATCTGGAGTGTGGCGGGACTCCCGGCCACGGCGCGCAGTGTGACCGCGAGCGGGCTCCCCACGGACAAGACGCTTTATGGCGTGCTGTCGTATGCCGGTGTCACCTACCGCACCACCGCGGGCGTCGTCTACGGAATCAGCCGCGGTGCGAGCGTCCAATTCCCGATCGTCACCCACTCCGTGGGCAACTCCCGGCTCTACGCCCTGTCCTGCCGCGCGCAGGTGGGCACCGGTGGCGACATCCTCATTCCCGGCGTGATCATTGGCGGCACGGGTTCGCGCCAGCTGGTGGTGCGCGCCGGCGGGCCGGCCATCCAGAATGTCGCAGGCACGCTCGCGCGGCCCCGCCTGGAACTCTACAAGGTCGGCGTCTCCACTCCGGTTGCGACCAACGTCGGATGGGATACCGGAACCCTGTCCGAAACCGCGGCGCTGCGAGCGGCCTTCACCGCGACCGGCCTGCCGCAGTATGCCGACAATTCCGCGGATTGCGCGCTGATCGCGACGGTCAATGCCGGCGAAGCTTACACCGCCACGATCAGCGGAGTTAACAGCACCACCGGCGTCGGCTTGGTGGAACTCTACGAGGTGGGCGCAGGCACCGCCCGCATGACTGCGATTTCCTGCCGGGCCCAGGTCGGCACGGGCGGCGGCATTCTCATCCCGGGCATCATCATCTCGGGAACGACGCCGAAGCAGGTCATCATCCGGGCCAAGGGTCCGAGCATCGTCGGCGTTGCCGGCTTGCTCGCGCAGCCGAAGCTCACCGTGTACGACGGCGCCGGCGTGCAGCTCGCGACCAACACCGGCTGGACCACGTCCCCGGACGTGGCGGCGATCACCGCCGCCACCACCGCGTGCGGACTCATTCCCTTCCCCGCAGGTTCGGCGGACAGCGCCGTCCTGCTCACACTTCCTCCCGGCGGTTACACCGCCCACGTGAGCGGTGCGAATGGCACGACGGGCGTGGCTCTCGTCGAGGTCTACGAGGTGCCGTAATATTTGCTGCGTGGTTGACATCCCGCGGAATCCTTCCGCCACATTCCTCGCATGCGTCATTTATGCGAAGATCTCCCGTCCGCGGGGCATTCTTGCCTTTGAGTGTTTTGATCGGCCGGCACTTTGTGCGATTCTCGCCACACTCCCGCCCGGCGGCTATACCGCGCAGGTGAGCGGCGTCGACGGAACCACCGGCGTGGCCCTCGTCGAGGTTTACGAGGTGCCTTGAAGCAGGACCGCGATCGCGCGCTCATTCCCTTTTGGTGCGGACTTGTTGACTGCATGCGCAAACGCGCGGCGGAAGCTTGTAATTTTTTTAGCAAAAATCCCCGCGGAAAAACCGTGGATTGAATTCGCGGGGCGGTGGCCCGTTAACCGGCACGTCTGCGCACGCGTCCCCGTTTCCAGCACGATGGCGAACCGCGGAAATTTCGCCTTCCCACTCCTCTCGCTGATCGCATGAAACCTGTTTTCCGTCTGCTGGCTTTGTCTTTGCTCGCGTCGTTCGGTGGCCAACTGCTGCTGCTTTCCGCCCGCGCGGCTCCGCAAAGCGTGGTGGCGGTAAAACTCCACGCCTACACGCAAACGGCGCCGGGGGATAATTTTTCGCCGGCCGAATCGGCCTTGGATGTCGAGCTGCGCTTCGGCGCGCCGGTCGCGGGAACGTCCGCCACGTTGCACACGCCGTCGGGAAGTCACGCGCTCAACACCGTCGACGAAAACACCCTCGGCGCGCTGCAAGCCGCCGCGAGTCCGGCGGCCCTCGACGGCCTGGCTCCCGAGGGGAGTTATCGCCTCGCCCTCAGCGGGGGCAGCTCGGACAGCTACACGTTCTCATTTCCCGGCGCCGCGCTGGCGCCGGCGGCGATCACCAACTACGCGTTTTTGCAGGACACACGGGCTGCGTCCGTCACGGTGCAGTGGAATCCGCTTCCGCTCGCGTCCGTGGCAGAGGGTGTGGTGCTCCTCGAAATTTTTCGCGGCAACGGCGAAGTCGTCTGGCGTTCCAACGGCCTCTCCGCCGCTTCACGCAGCGCCACCGCCACCGGACTGCCCGCCGACCAGCCGCTTTATGGCGTACTCACTTACGGCCACATGCCGCTGGTCACGACGGACAATTTCCTCGTCGCCGTCGGTCGCGCCACGAGCGTGCGTTTCCCCATCGGCACTGGCGGCGCCACCGGCACGAACACGCCGCCCGCCATTTCCGCGCACCCGCTTTCGCAGTCGCTGGAAGGTCGCAGCAGCGTAACGCTGGCAGTCGGGTTGTTCGACAGCCTCGGCGCCACGTTTCAATGGCACAAAGACGGCGCGCCCATCGCCGGGGCCAATCAATCCAGTCTCACCGCCACCACGCCCGGGTTCTACACGGTCGCCGTCACGAACAGTTCGGGCACGACCACGAGCAACGCCGCAATCGTGACGGCAAATGCGTCCTCCGAGACCGCGCGGCTCTACGCGATTTCCTGTCGCGCCCGAGTCGGGACGGGAGGCGATATTTTAATTCCCGGCATGCTGATCGGCGGCTCGGGCCAGCGACAGGTGCTGGTGCGCGCCGGCGGCCCGGCGATCCAGGGAGTGAATGGCGTGCTCGCGCAACCCCAGCTCGCTTTTTATCAGGTGGGAATTTCCACGCCGGTCGCCACCAACTCGGGCTGGAGCAGCGGCTCCGCCAGCGCGACATCGGCGCTGCAGGCTGCTTTTTCCGCGGCAAATCTACCCGCGTATCCGACCGGCTCCGCGGATTGCGCCCTGATCGCGACGGTCAGTGCCGGCGCAGCGTACACTGCAACCGTCAGCGGCGTGGGCAACGGCACGGGCGTGGGATTGGTGGAGGTTTACGAGCTTGGCGCCGGCTCGGCGCGGATCGTGGCACTTTCCTGCCGCGCTCGCGTCGGGACCGGAGACGATGTGCTGATTCCCGGAATCATTGTCGCCGGAGACAGCGCAAAAACTTTGATCGTCCGCGCCAAGGGTCCGGGCATCGAGGGAGTGGCTGGGACCCTTGCGCAACCCAAGCTCGAGCTTTTCACCGGCGCCGGCGTCCGCATCGCGGAGAACACCGGCTGGATGAATGCACCGAACGTCGCCGCGATCTCCGCGGCAACGGCGGCGGCCGGACTCAGCCCGCTGTCGCCCGGCGCGGCCGATTGCGCGATTGTCGCGACGCTCCCGCCCGGCGGCTACACCGCCAAGGTCAGCGGCGTGAACGGATCGAGCGGCGTCGCGCTCGTCGAGGTTTACGAGGTGCCGTGAACGGGCGCCGGGTACGCCGCGGTTCGGGCGGAGGGCAAAAAACATAGCGGCTGGATAGCGGCTTTGGTGGCGCGCGTTGTCTCGCGGAGATGAATGCGCTCTTCTCCACCCCGCTTCCTTCTTCTGTGTTGCATGGCTTGTTTCGTGGCCTTGTTGCTCGCGTCGGTCGTGCGGGCGCAAGAGACCTGGACTCCCGTGAGTTCACCTACGAGTCAGACTCTCTGGGGCGTTTGTTCTGGCGGCGACCTCTTCGTTGCCGTGGGCGACAGCGGCACGATCGTCACGTCACCCGACGGCATCACCTGGACGAAACGCACCTCGCCCACCACGCAATGGCTCACCGCGGTGGGCTGGTCGCCCTCGTTGAAACGGTTCCTCGCGGTCGGGGGCGGCGGCACATTTCTCATGTCGCTGGACGGCATCACGTGGACGTTGCAGACCAGCACGAGCACGAGGCGCAATGGTGTGACCTGGGGCGATGGCCGTTTCTTCGTGGTGGGTGAAGACGGTTTCTTTGGATCGAGTTTCGACGGAACGGAAATGACTCCGACCGTGGTCACCGAGCCCGGCCGCTGGATGCGCGGGGCCGCTGTGGGGCCCGGTGTCGTCGTGACGGTCGGCCAAGGCGGTCGCGTCAACACCTTCACCTCTCCGAACGGATATTCGGTTGCGCGCACCTTCACCGTCGGCACGGGCGACTTGGAGGGGATTGTTTACGTGAACAACACGTTCACCGCCGTCGGTCACAGTGGATCGGTGCAAACTTCGCCCGATGGCGTCGTCTGGACCGCCCACCCGGGCGGACCCAGCGGCCGCAGTCTCGTCTATTTTCAAGGACAGTATCTGGCCGTCGGCGAAGGCGGGTCGATCGCCACCACGGCCGACCCGGCCAGCGGCGTTTGGACCAGGCGCAATTCCCCCGTCACTCAAGCCCTCCTCGGGGTCGCAACCAACGGCGGCATCGCCGTCGCCGTCGGAGTCGGCGGGACAATCGTGCGGACCAGCGGACGGCCCGTGATCACGGAAGGTCCCGTTTCCCAAAAAGCCGCCGTGGGCGACACGGTGATTTTTCAGGTCAAGGCCACCGGAGATAATCTCATCTATCAATGGTCCCATAACGGGAAAATTTTCTCGGGTGCGAACCCGCTGGTTCTCACCAACATCACGGCGGCCAATGCCGGAGGGTATTCCGTGACCGCGATCGACCTGGCCAAACTGCAGTCTGGGGACAACACCGCCACCTCCCAGCCCGTCGGCGCGACCCTGACCTTGGGCGCGACGCCCGGAGCGGTCGTCGATCCGTCCTTCGTCCCCAGCAGCCCGAACACGGCCCCGAGCGTCATCGCGGTCGGCAACAACAAAATCATGATCGGTGGCAACTTCACCTACACCATCAACGGCCAGGTCCAGCGCGGGATCGCGCGGCTCAACAACGATGGTTCGCTCGACACCTCGTTCGCGGGCGGCGGCGTCAATGACGGCGGGATGGTCAGCAGCATCATCATGCACTCGGACGGAAAATTCATGGTCGGCGGCAGCTTCACGAGTATCTCCGGCGTGGCGCGGACAAATCTGGCGCGGCTGAATGCGGACGGCACCTGCGATACCTCGTTCACGCCAGGCGTGCCGACCTCGAACGTCACTCCCACGCTCACCCATCTGACCACCGACGCGAGCGAGCGGATCTATTGGAGTGCAGGCGCTACATCGAGCTACCGCCTCTCTTCCACGGGCGGGCTCGACGGCACGTTCGGGAGTTTCTTCGGCGGCCGCACTCAGCGACTCGCGTTCGACCGGTATGCCCGCGTCCTCATGTTTGAAAGCGGAGTCCTGTATCGGATGACCAGCACCGGCAGCCGCGATTTCACCTTTCTCGCAAACGGATCAGTCAACCCAACCACCACCTCATCCGGACTCTCGATGCATCCGAACATGGGCGTGATCCTCGCCTCGGAAACCGTCCCCATGATCGGAGGCGCCGTCGGCGAACTGGTTCGTTACAACACGAACGGCACGCCCGATCCCACGTTCACAAAAATGCGGATCACCAATCCCCTCGTGCCGCACGTCGACGTGAAGCTTCCCTTCCTCGTCTCGTACACCGGGAAAATTTATGTCGTCGGAGATTTCCCGGCGCTCACCGGCTCCTCCCGCACTCGCATCGCGCGACTGAACGCCGATGGCACCGTCGACACCACCTACAACACGCAAAGCGGCGCGAACGGCCGCGTCACCGCCCTCGCCTTCGATCCCGTCTCCGGACACCTGCTCATCGCCGGCGAATTCACCTCGGTGGCGGGAGTGCCGCGGCTCCGCGTGGCGCGGCTCCTCCCCGAGCCAGGCGGTTATCCGTACGCGCCCGAGCTCACGTTCAAACCGGCCAGCACGATTAACCTCAGCGCGGGAGAGCGGCTTGAACTGAAATTTCCGCCGGTCGGATCCGGCCCGTTTACGTATCGTTGGACGACGCCCACCTCAAACACCGTGACCGACAGCAGCACGTTCACGCTGGAGCCGCTGCGGGAATTCCATTCGGGCGTCTACACCGTGACAATCACCGGTCCCGGCGGCACGTTCACCCACTCGACCCTCGTCAACGTGAGTGCCTCTCCTCCGCGCATCGCCGCGGGACCCAGCACCGTGAGCACGCAAACCGGACGCACCGTCACGCTTTCGGTCCAGGCGACCGGCGGCGAACCTTTCACCTACCAGTGGTACCGCGGCAGCACGCCGGTGGGAACGAATTCTTCCGTCCTCACTCTGGACAACGTCAGCGCCGCCGATGTCGGTTCGTACAAGGTCGTGGTCGGAAATCGCCTCGGTGAAACCGTCAGCGACACCGCCGACATCACGCTCGACACCACGTCGCGTCTCGCCGCGATTTCGACGCGCGCGTTCGTCGGTCCGGATGAAAAGGCGGCGATCGCGGGCTTCGTCATCCGCGGGGCCGCGGCCAAGCGCGTCCTGATCCGCGGCGCCGGTCCCGCGCTCACCGCGCGGTTCGGCATGACGGGGGTGCTCCCGGACCCGCGGGTGTGGGTCTACAACGGAAACGGCAATGTCGTCGCGACGAACAACCAGTGGGGCGACAGTGGCGGCGCCACCAGCACCCAGATGGATGCGGCCGGCCTCTTCAAGTTTGACGCTGGCAGCAAAGACGCCGCGCTGATGCTCGATCTCGCTCCCGGCAACTACACGGTGCAGCTCGTGAACGACCTCCCCGGCGGCGCCGGCATCGGCCTGATTGAAATCTACGAAGCCGACAACCGCGCGGAACGGCTGCTCGCCATCTCGACGCGTGCGTTTGTCGGAACCGGCGACGCGCTCACCATTCCCGGCATCTCGATCAACGGCCCGGTCCCGAAAAAAGTGATCGTGCGCGCCGTCGGCCCGACGATGGCATCACTCGGAGTTAACGCTCCGCTCGCCGATCCGATTCTCACGCTCGTCAATTCGATCACCGGCGAAGTGATCGCCACCAACGACGACTGGAGTTCCAGCGCAAACAAAGCCGAGATCGTCGCCGCTTCCGCTGCCGCGGGAAATTTTCCCCTGCCCGATCCGTCGAAGGACGCGGTGGTGGTCGTCACCGTTCCACCCGGCGCCTACACCGCGCTGGTCCGCGGTGCGAACGGCGGCACCGGCGTGGCGCTCGTCGAGGTTTACGAGGTACCGTAGGGCGATTCGCGCGTCTTGCGTGAGGGGATGGCAGCCGCCAGAACGAACCTGGCTTTCATCCCACTCTCCCTTGCGCGGAAAACTCCTCATCGCCCTCGCTTCGCTCTGCGTCGGCTTTTTGCTGGCGTGGTGGTGGCTTTCCATCCGTCCGCGCAAATCGGATTCGCCGCCGCCCGCGGCACAACCAGCCCAGGTCCCGGTCACACCGTCCGCCTCGCCCGGCAGTGCGTCGATCACACCCGGCTCCAGCCCGCTCGTTGAAAACCCCGTTGCACTGGAACCTTCAAGGCCGCCGATGACTCCCGCCGAAATTGCCCGGATCGTCGAAGACAACTCGCAGCCGGGACGCATGGTGTTTGTCGAATTCAAGTTCGCCCGCGGAGGCATCGTCGCCACGCACGCGCTCGGAGCCGCGGGTCGCGCGAAACCCCGGCCCATTCAACACGGTGCGGGACACCTGCAGTTCGAAATCTTTTCCCCGTCGGGCGAACGCACCCTCGGCGGTTCGGTCGAAGATCCCTTGCACCGTCGTCTCGAATATGAGGATCCACAGCAGCCCGGCGCGATCCGCACCACCCTCGTCGATCAGGAAACCGGTGTGCTCAGCCTGCGCATTCCCGGCGAGGCCAATGCGGCCCGCGTGATTTTTTTTCGCGAAACCGCGGCCGGCCGTGAGCCGGCCGGCGAGATGATCCTGCGCTAACCCACCATGCTCCGCCTTTCCTTTTTCCGAACCTTCGTTCGCCTGGCCTTCCTTTTCGCCCTGGCGGGGATCGTTGCGCTGACAGCGCAGGAATCGCGGAAAATCCGCGACACCGGCCCGACCGCCAGTCGCGTGAACGTCGTGCTGCTCGGCGATGGTTACACGACGGTTGAAACCGAAAAATTTTTCGCGGACGCGCAGCGGATCCTCACGGTCCTGGTCAACGACCCCGCCTTTGCGACGTTCAAGGATGTGATCAACGGCTTCGCGATTTTCGCAGCGAGCAACGAGTCGGGCACCGACATTCCTTCGCAAGGCGTGACGCGCGATACTTATTTCAACACCTCCTTCGGGATCAGCGGCGTCGACCGCGCGCTGGCGATCAACAACGGCACCGGGATGGGCCGCCTCAACCTCCTGCTCGGGCAGCTCGTGCCGGAATACGACATCGTGATCCTGCTCGTGAACTCGCCCAAGTACGGCGGATCGGGCGGTTTTCCCGCGACGGTGTCGCTCGATCCCTCCGCGGATGAAGTGATGCTCCACGAAATCGGACACAGCTTCGCGGGCCTCGCAGACGAATATGTGGATGAAGCCGTGATGAACAGCTATCCCGTGCGCGAGAGCATCAACGCCACCCAGAGAACCGATCGCGCGGCGATTCCGTGGACGAATTTCATCCTCGATACGACGCCCGTTCCGACGCCCGGGTTCAGCTCCGATCCGAACTATGTGGGTTCATTCGAAGGCGCGTATTACCGCCCGACCGGATTTTTCCGACCGACATCCGATTCGAAAATGCGTTCGCTCGGACGACCGTGGGGCCCGGTGAACGTGCGTGCGTTCGCCACCGCTCTGCAGCGCCTCAATCTCAACAGCGCCACCGCCACTCCCACCCTCAGCATCCAGCCTTTCAGCCAAGCGGTCCCGGCGGGAAGCAACGTGACCCTGGCCATCAGCGCGAGCGGCGTCGGGCCCTTCACGTATCAGTGGAGTTTCCAGGGCAAGTATATCGCCGGGGCCACCTCCCCGACCCTGTTTGTCGGAGCGCTCACCGCGGCGAACGCCGGTGCCTATCGCGTGGAGGTGGCCAACGGGCGGGGCACGCTCATCAGCAACACCGCCACGCTTTCCATTGGGACCAGCACCCCGAGTGATGCGCGCCTGTACGCCATTTCCTGCCGCGCGGTCGTGGGCACCGGTGGCGATGTGTTGATCCCCGGCATCATCGTCGGGGGCAGTGGCGACCGCCAGGTCGTGGTGCGGGCGAAAGGCCCGTCGATCACGGGAGTGCCCCTCGTCCTCGCGCAACCGCGCCTGACGCTGCATGAGGTCGGCGTCGCGACGCCGATAGCCGTAAACAACGGCTGGGACAGCGGTACGCTGGCGGAAACAAATGCGCTCCGCACCGCGTTCACGCAGGCGGGGCTCGGGCAATTCCCCGACGGGTCGGCGGATTGTGCGGTGCTCGCGACGCTCCGCGCCGGACACGGCTACACGGCGGTCATCAGCGGTGCGGGTCCCAACCCAACGGGCATCGCCCTCGTGGAAGTTTTTGAAGTGGGCACGGGCACCGCGCGTCTCTCGGCGATTTCCTGCCGCGCGCGCGTCGGCACGGGAGACGATGTCCTGATTCCCGGCATCATCATCCTGGGCACCACGCCCAAACAAGTCCTGCTCCGCGCCTCGGCGCCCATCGGAGTGAGCGACACGCTCGCGCAGCCGCGACTCACCCTCTTTGACAGCAGTGGCGCGCAAATCGCGACGAATGCCGGCTGGGGCTCCTCGCCCACCGCGGCCCAGGCGATTTTTTCCGCGACGGTGGCCTGCGGATTGGCCAATTTCCCGGAAAACTCCGCGAACTCCGCGATTCTCGCCACGCTCCCGCCCGGGGGCTACACCGCACACGTCAGCGGCGTCGGCAACACCACCGGCGTGGCATTGATCGAAGTTTACGAGGTGCCCTGATTATTGTCGCCCTTCCCCCGGTTTTCTCCGCCCTACTCCTTCCCGCCATGAAGATCCCGCGCCGGCTGAACTTCCTTTTGCTCACCCTTTTTCTCGCGACTGGCCCGCTCTCGGCGAAAGAGGAATCGGTGCTGCTCTACGAAAACCGCCGGGTGAGCATCGCCGTTCCGGAAGGCTTCGAATTCCGGCGTGTCGCCGACAAGCGCGGCCCGGCGGTGGTGATCACGGATGCCCAGCATTCGGTGGTTCTGAACATCACGCTGCTGCCCGACCTGGACGGAAACTTCACCTCGGCGCGGACCCGGAAGGAATTCGTCGTGGAAAATTTCCACGAGTTCCTCGAGAGCTCGGTCGAGCAGGCGATGCAGTTCGAGGAAATGAATCCGCGGTCGGGCGCATGCTCTTATTGTGTTTTCACGGACGCCCATCTTGTCGGCCGGAAGGAAATGCCGCCCAACGAATATCTGTACGCGACGATCGGCGTAAAAGCCGACTCGGGCTGCCTCGCCGTTTTCACCCTGCTGAGCAACGACACCGCGTCGAAGGAATATCAGGCGGCGATGAAGATCCTGCGCGAAAGCGTCCAAGTGAAGAAAGCTTCCCCCGCGCTGTAGGCTGCCGGCTGCCGGCTGTAGGAGCGGGTTTATCCCGCGACCGGTTGCGTGTGCTCCCGTCGCGGCGTAAAGCCGCTCCTACAGTCTGTCCGAAAAAAAAGCCGGCTCCGAAGAGCCGGCTTGAAGGAAACGGGTGCGAGCCAGTTCAGATGGCGGCGTCGCCGCGCTCGTCGGTGCGGATGCGCACCACGTTCTCGAGCGGCAGCACGAACACCTTGCCGTCGCCGATTTTGCCGGTCTTGGCGGCAGCGACAATCGCGTCGATCGCTTTGCCAACATGCTCGGCGGTGACGGCGACTTCGATTTTCACCTTGGGCAGGAAGTCCACGGTGTACTCGCTGCCGCGATAGATCTCGGTGTGACCCTTCTGCCGTCCGAAGCCTTTCACTTCGGTGACGGTCATACCCTCGACGCCGACTTCGGCCAGGGCGGTTTTCACTTCCTCGAGCTTGAACGGCTTGATGATGGCGATGATGAGTTTCATGGGATGGGATTAGTTGTTGCCGGAGATCAGGACTTGGCCTCGTAAATGTAACCCTCTTCCCCGTGGTCGCTGAGGTCGAGACCTTCCTGCTCCCCTTCAACCGTGGGACGGAGACCGATGATGGCCTTGATCGCGTAGGCGATGACGATGGTGGCGACCACCGCGAGCACGATCGTGATACCCATCGCCTTGAGCTGCGACATGACGAGCGCCGACGTGCCGACCGCGTCCTTGAGGTTCAGGTTCAGGTTTCCATTCACCGACACGGTGGCGAAAATACCCGTGAGCAAGGCGCCGAGCGTGCCGCCGACCGCGTGGATGCCGAAGGTGTCGAGGGAGTCGTCGTACTTGAGCCAGCCCTTGAGCTTGGTGCAGGCGAAGAACGGAACCGCACCGGCCAGGATGCCGAGCCACATCGCAGACGTGGTGTTGATGAAACCGCAGGCGGGGGTCACGACGACCAGGCCCGCGACGGCACCCGAGCAGAAACCAAGGACGCTCATGTGGCGGCGCGTGACGTACTCGAGAGCGGCCCAGGTGAAGGACGCAACTCCGGTGGCCAGCGTGGTGGTGGCGAAGGCATTCGCCGCGACACCGTCAGCCGCAACGGCGGAACCGGCGTTAAACCCGTACCAACCCACCCAGAGCATGCCGGTGCCGACCATGCAGAGCACCATGCTGTGCGGAGGCATTGGCGTTTTGCCGAAGCCCATGCGAGGCCCGAGGATCAGGCAGAGCACAAGCGCCGACCAGCCGGAGGACATGTGGACCACGGTGCCGCCCGCGAAGTCGATCGCCTTGATCGCGGCGCCGGAGTTCCAGACACCGTTCATGTAACCCGTGACGCCCCAGACCATGTGGGCGAGCGGGAAGTAGACCACGAACATCCAGATCGCGACGAACACGAGCAGCGCGGAAAACTTCATGCGCTCGGCGATCGCACCGACGATCAGCGCCGGGGTGATGATCGCGAACATCATCTGGTACATGCTGAAAACATTCTGCGACACCCAGTAGGCGTAGTCGGTGTTCGGGAGGCTATCGACGCCCTTCATGAAGAAGAACTCCGAGCCGCCGAGGAACGGGCTCTCGAAGTTTTTCCCGAAGACGAGGCTGTAGCCAAACGCCCACCAGAGAATCGTCACGAGGCCCGCGATGCCGAGGCATTGCGCCATGACGGAGAGGACGTTTTTCGTGCGGACCAGGCCGCCGTAGAAAAGAGCGAGACCGGGCAGCGTCATGAAGAGCACCAAGGCGGCGCAGGTCATCATCCACCCGTTGTGTCCGGGGCCAGCGACGCCCACCGTGGCGGTCGTCAATCCCGCGGGCACGACGCCCTTGTCATCCTTCAACGCCGCGCCGGGGTCCCCGTTGCCGATGTAGGCTTCAAGACCGGCGATGCGTTGTTCCAGTGTGGGCGCCGGAGGCGTGGGAGCCGCCGCCGCAGCGGGGGCTTGAGCGAAGGCGGACATGCTGGCGAACAATGCCAGACATGCCGCGACGATGAGACCGAGGGGGCTGAAGCGATTGGTGTTCATGATTGACGCCGCTCATAAGCAAAATCGATGCCGCTCATGGCAATCATGCAAAATAATCCGCGCCCGGTCGGAAATTTCTATCACCACGCGCTTTTCACACGGTAAAACGCCGGCATCACCAGGGCCTGAAAAAAAAGAAGCCGGCCCATTTTCAGGGCCGGCCATCAAAAAATCGGTTGGGAAAAAGGCCCAACGCTCCCGCTTCAGAGCTTAAACCGCTGAATCGCCGCGTTCGTCCGTCCGGATGCGAACCACGCCCTCGAGCGGAATGACGAAAACCTTTCCGTCCCCGATCTTCCCGGTCTTCGCGGCCTTCACGATGGCATCGACAGCCTTGCCCGTCATCTCATCCGCCACCGCGACTTCAATTTTAACCTTCGGGAGAAAATCGACGGTGTATTCGCTGCCGCGGTAAATCTCGGTGTGACCCTTCTGCCGGCCGAAGCCTTTTACTTCGGTCACGGTCATGCCCTCGATTCCGGTTTCGGCGAGCGCCGCTTTTACTTCCTCGAGCTTGAATGGCTTGATGATGGCGACGACGAGTTTCATGCGGTGTGGTGAGGTTGAAGGATCCGGTTTGGTTTTAGAATTCGCGCCGGCAGGCGCAAGCATCGTTCCCGCGCCGCTCTCTCCCAGTGATTGCGCGACCTCGGGGTTAAACTAAAGCCAGCAAAGCGTATGCCAAGCGGGCGCCCGCTACCGACCAAGCGCCGCCCGATCCGTTCCCCGCTCGGGCGGGCGACAGCCTGTTTTATTCCGGCAACACCGTCGCGATGTGCAGTTCCTTGAGCTGCTTCGCGGTGACGGGCGTGGGACTTTGCGCCATGAGGTCCTGGCCTTTCTGCGTTTTGGGAAACGCGATCACATCACGAATGCTCGTCGTGCCGCAGAGCAGCGCGACCATGCGATCCAGCCCGAAAGCGATGCCTCCGTGCGGCGGCGCACCATAGGTGAACGCCTTCAGCATATAGCCGAAACGGCTCTCAACCACATCCGCCGGGATTTTCAGCACGTCCTCGAAAACTTTCTTCTGCAGGGCCGGCTGGTGAATGCGGATCGAACCGCCGCCGAGCTCCATGCCGTTCAGCACGACATCATAGTGCTGGCCGCGAACTTTTTTCGGATCGCTGTCGAGAAACGCCGCATCCTCGGGCACCGGCGCCGTGAACGGATGGTGCGTGGCCGCGTAGCCGCCGCGCTCTTCGTCGTAGCTCATCAGCGGGAAATCGATCACCCAGAGAAAATTCCACTGGTCAGCCCGCACGGTGAGCTTGCCGCGTTTCTGCAGCAACGCCGAGGCCTCGAGCCGGATCCGGCCCAGGATCGCACACGCCTTCTCCCACGGCGCCGCCGCAAAGAAGACAATGTCACCCTCGCCAATGCCCAGCTGCGTGGTGATCGACGCCTTCTCGGCTTCCGAGAAAAACTTCACGATCGGCGATTTCCATTCGCCGCCTTCCACCTTGATGAAGGCAAGCCCCTTCGCGCCGAGCGATTTCGCGATTTCCTCGAGGGCCTTGAGTTCGCCCTGCGTGAGATCGGCGAGACCTTTCGCGTTGACGGCTTTGATGACTCCGCCGCCTGCGACGGTGGATTGGAAGACCTTGAACGCCGAATTGCGGAAGGACTCGCTGAGGTCGACCAGCTCGAGCGCAAAGCGCGTGTCGGGCTTGTCGACGCCATAGCGGTTCATCGCGTCGTGATAGGCCATGCGCGGGAAGGGCGTCGGCAGATCCGCGCCGAGCACGTCCTTCCAAACCTTTTTCAGCATTCCCTCGAACAGCGAATAGATGCCTTCGCGGTCGATGAACGACGCCTCGACGTCCACCTGGGTGAATTCCATCTGGCGGTCCGACCGGAGGTCTTCGTCGCGGAAACAGCGGGCGATCTGGAAATATTTCTCCACGCCCGCGACCATGAGGATCTGCTTGAACTGCTGCGGCGACTGCGAGAGCGCGTAGAATTGCCCCGGGTGAATGCGCGACGGCACCAGATACTCGCGCGCGCCTTCCGGCGTGCTCTTGAACAGGGCCGGCGTCTCCACCTCGATGAACTCCTGCGAATCGAAATAATCGCGGATCGACTTTGCGGCGCGGTGGCGCACTTGGAGATTTTTCCGCATCTTCGGCCGGCGGAGGTCGAGATAACGGTACGTGAGTCGCAGGTCTTCGTTGACCTTGTCGCCACCCGCGTCGTCGAGCGGAAAAGGCGGCGTGTCGGAAATGTTGTGGACGATCAGCGCCGTCGCATCGACTTCGACTTCCCCGGTCGGCAACGACGGGTTCACCGTGCCTTCGGGACGAGGAACCACCTTACCCGTCACCGCAATCACTGACTCGGGCTTCACGTGCGCCGCCTGCGCCGCGAGCTCCTGGTTCACGTGCGGATCGAATTTAACCTGCGTGATGCCTTTGCGGTCGCGCAAATCGACAAACAGGATCCCGCCATGATCGCGGATCGAGTCCACCCAACCAACGAGGGAAACCGTCGCGCCGAGTTCGGCCTTCGTGAGCTGGGCACAGTGATGGGTGCGCTTCGTAGACATATTTGCTGGGTGTAAACGCGAGAGAAAGCCCCAGCGCCCAGAGTGGCGCAAACACTATTTTGAAAGCCGCTTGCCCCTTTCGCCGGGTGAAACCTGCCTCGACAACCCATGGTCCGGCCGCTCTTTTCCCGCCATGGCGTTCACGCGGCCCGACCACTTCGACGAAGCCTGCCCGCCCACCCTGCGCGCCGCGGAAGAAGCCGCGATCCGTGCCCGCCGGCAACAAAACAACCTCCCGGAAGCAAAACCCGCGGTGGGCTTTGCGTTGTCCGGCGGCGGGATCCGCAGCGCGACGTTTTGCCTGGGCCTGTTTCAGGCCCTCGCCCGGCAAAAGCTGATCCGGCGCATCGACTACCTTTCCACGGTTTCCGGCGGGGGATATTTTGGCAGCTTCCTCGGCACCGCCTTCACCCGCGAAAACGCCAGCGCGGAAAGCGTCGAGAGCGAACTCGCGGACAACCACTCGTGGCCCGTCGGCTGGCTGCGCGAAAACGGACGCTTCCTCTCGCCCAACGGTTCCGGCGACAACTGGCACACGGGGGCCGTCGCCCTGCGCAACTGGGCCGCCCTGCACCTGGTGTTGCTCACGTTCATTTTTCTGATCCTGAGCTTCGGCATGCTGGTGCGCGCCGACCTCGTCACCGCGGACGCCACGAAGGACGTGTGGCGCTCCATCGAGGTGTTTTTCTGGGACCACAACGCTTTCAACATCTGGTGGAGTCCGTGGATGGTGCTGCCGGCGATCCCAATGGTCGCGATTATGGTGCCGACGGGCCTGCTTTATTGGGCGACGCAACTGACGCCCTTCATCGCGGTGCTGCGCTGGCTCTGCGGGCTCGTGAACAAGGGGGCGCGAACCATGACGACCGCGGAATTTGCGGGCCGCATCCAAAACGGCCTCACCCGCGCGTTCATGGTCGGCCTCGTCTCGACCGTGGTTTTGCTCCTCTACGCGGTGATCGATTCCCTCGGGCAAACCGCCTACTGGCGCTGGGCGGGAAATGAATTTGCCTTCCCGGCCCTCTGGACCGGCCTGACCGGCGCGGGCTTCGTGCTCTACGGTTTCGCCGCGAAAATTGTCGTCTACCTCGAAAGCCTGCTCGGCGGGAAAAAACTCCGGATCACCTTTGACGTGATCGCCCTCGGCCTCGCGCTGCTGTGGCTGCTGCTGATCATGTTCGCGCTGTCCGTGCTCGCCTGTGGCATCGCCTGGCGGTGGGGCCTGGTTTGGGACTACACCGACTACCGGCTCGTCTCGGGCGGCTGGCCGCTGGTCGTGACGGTGTCCGCCTGTTTCGTGGCCTCGTGGATTTTCAGCCGCAGCTTCGGCTTCGTGAATCTTTCCTCGATGCAGCAAACGTATGCGGCCCGCCTTTCCCGCGCCTATCTCGGCGCGACGAATCCGCTCCGCCAGAAACACGCGAACCACAGCATGACGGATCTCATGCCGGGCGATGAAGTGCCGCTCGACGACTACTCTCCCCACGAGCGCGGCGGCCCGCTCCACCTCATCAATGTGACGGTGAACGAAACCGTTTCCGGCCGCACCCAGGTCGAGCGCCGCGACCGCAAGGGCATGGCCATGGCGGTGGGACCGTGCGGCCTTTCCGTGGGAACCGACGCCCACGCGCTTTGGGGACGCAACGCCACCGCCCGCTCCGATCAATCGATGCTGCAGGCGCTCTGGGAGCGGCGTCACCGCGAAATCATTCCGATCCGCCCCACCCACACGAATTCCCCGCATTCCCTCGAGGCGCGCGAGCGGGCGGCCGGGTTCTTCGGACGCTCCCGCGACGAAAAAAATCCCAACATCGAAGCGCTCTCCCTCGGCCGCTGGGTCGCCATATCCGGCGCCGCGTTCACCACCGGCACCGGGGCGAACACCCAGCTCGGACTCAGTCTGCTCCTCGGGCTCTCGAACGTGCGCCTCGGTTACTGGTGGGACAGCGGCGTGACGCCGCTTCCGCCGAAAGCGGGCCTCCCGAGAAATTTCATCGATATCGCGAGCCGGATCGTGAGCCGCGTGCTGCCGGTGCAAACCTGCCTGATGAGCGAGTTCTTCGCGCGGTTCCACGGACCGGAACGCCGCCACTGGTATCTTTCCGACGGCGGACATTTCGAAAACACCGCGTGCTACGAGCTGATCCGCCGCCGCGTGCCGCTCATTTTCTGCAGCGATGCCGGCCAGGATCCGCGCTATCAATTCGAGGATCTGGCCAATCTCGTCCGCAAGGCGCGCACGGACTTTGGCGCGGAAATTCAAGTCGTCCGCCGCGGCGGCGATCTCACGAAGGACGATCCCGGCACCGAGTTTCCGATGCCGACGCTGCAGGAAATCGTCCATCCCGAGCTGCTCGATGTGATCGGCTCGCCGGAGGATTTCCCGGCGCTGTCCGGTTGCGACCCCACCGAGGATTGCCCGCCGTCCACGCCGCCCTCCGTGGCACGGCGCCACGCGCTGCTCGCGCGCATTCACTATCTCGACACGAACACCTTCAGCTGGCTCCTGATGATCAAGCCCAGCCTGATGGGCGACGAATCGATGGACGTGATCCAATACCAGCGCACCCACCCGCTCTTCCCGCAGGAGCCGACCTCCGACCAGTATTTCGACGAAGCCCAGTGGGAAAGCTACCGGAAGCTCGGCGAACACATCGGCATCGAGCTCTTCACCCCGCCCACGAAAGCATCAAAAGGCTGGAGTCCTTCGCTGTTCACGCCGCCCGCGGCGAAGTGAAGGTGGAAAAGGCCGCCGCTACATTCGGTCTTCATCGCGAGGTGCGCGAAGCGGGCCGCGGCCGCCAGCGCATGGCAGTCGTCGCGATCCAGCTGGATTGCTTCGTCGTTCCGCGAAGCGGAACTCCTCGCCAAGACAGACCAAGACCGGCTGCTTCAGAAGCTTCAGCCGGCGATCAGGCTTTCGCCCGTCATCTCCAAGGGCTTCGGCAGTCCCATGAGCTGAAGCACCGTGGGCGCGATGTCCGCCAGCCGGCCGCCACTGCGCATTTTGGTTCTTCCCGCGACCAGGCCGTCGCCCACCGCGAAAACTTCCACGAGGTTCAAGGTGTGCGAGGTGTGGGGCGAATCGTGTTCGGGGTCCCACATCTGTTCGCAGTTCCCGTGGTCGGCGAGAATCACGGCCTTCCCCTTCACCTTCTCCAGCGCGGCGAGCAACTCACCCACGCCGCGGTCGGTCGCCTCGACCGCTTTGATCGCCGCTTCAAGCGAACCGGTGTGGCCCACCATGTCGGGGTTCGCGAAGTTCACCACGACGAATCCGTATTTGCCGGAAAGAATCGCCTCGGTCGCGATGCGCGCAACGTCCGGCTCCGACATCTCCGGCTGCATGTCGTACGTCGCCACTTTCGGGCTCGCGGGACACGCGCGCTCTTCGCCGGCGTACGGTTCCTTGCGGTAGTTGTTGAAGAAAAAAGTGACGTGCGGGTTTTTCTCCGTCTCCGCACAGCGAAACTGCGCGATGCCCGCGGCGCTCACGACCTGGCCCAGCGTGTTTTTCAGTGCCTCGGGTTTCGGCGAGATCACGTTCACGGGTAGACCGGCTTCGTATTCCGTCATCGTGGCGTAGTAGAGATCCAGCTTCGCACCGCGGTCGAAATCCTTGAAAGCATCCATCACGAAGGCGCGGGTCAGCTCGCGCGGGCGATCGCCGCGGTAGTTGTAGAAGAGCACGGAGTCGCCGTTGCCGATCGTCGCGACGGGTTTTCCCTTCGCATCGACCACCCAGGTGGCGGGCACGAACTCGTCGCCGTTCTGCGTCGGGCTCAAGGGATGAGCATAATAACTCTGCACCGCTTCCTCGGCGGTGGCGGCCGTGCCCTCGGCTTTCTGGCCGGTCAGCATCAAGTACGCTTTGCTGACGCGCTCCCAGCGGTTGTCGCGATCCATCGCCCAAAAGCGGCCGCAGACGCTCGCGATTTTGCCCACGCCGATCTTCTGGCATTCCGCCTCAACCTGCCGGATGTAGCCCACGCCACTCTGCGGCGGCGTGTCGCGGCCGTCGGTGAACGCGTGGATGAAAACCTGGTTCGCACCGAGGCCGTCTTCCTTCGCCTGCCGCAGAATTCCGTAGAGGTGTTCGAGCATGCCGTGCACGCCGGCGTCGCTCACGATGCCCATGAGGTGGAGTTTCGCGGCAGGATTCGCTTTCACCCGCGCGACGGCCGCGCGCCAGACCGGATTGGTCGCGAGGCGTTTTTCCCAGAAAAGCTTGTTCAGCCTCACCAGCTCCTGGTCGACGATGCGGCCGGCGCCGATGTTTTCGTGACCGACTTCGCTGTTGCCCATCACGCCATCAGGGAGGCCGACATCCAGGCCGCTCGCGGCGACCAGCGTATGGGGATACTTCGCATGAAGCGCGTCGTCGCAGGGCTTCTTCGCGAGATAGACGGCGTTGAACTTGTTGTGCTCGGGATTGGGATTTTTTCCCCAACCATCACGGATCACGAGGAGGACGGGCGGGCGCGAGGTGCTCATAAAAATTCAGAACACCACGCATGGCAGGGATGCACACGGATAAAAACTAAAATTTTCTCCGCACCCCGGCCGCCATTTTGTGGTCAATTTTTCCCAATTCCTGCCGTAGTTGGCAGTAACGCTGCTAAGAAACATCCCTCGATGACACTTATCATCCGAGACCAGCTGCTAAATCCACCCACGTGGTTCGCGTCGTTTCGCGACCTGACCCTCTACTGCCACGTTTTCCTGCGGGACGACATCGTGATCGAATCCGCCGACCCCGACCCGTACGTGAACTGGATCAGGCCGCGCGGCGGAATGGATTTTGTGGAGGATTTTGTCCGGCCGGGCACCGAGGACGGCGTGCATCTCGACCTGGAGCACAACTACCCGCGCTCGGTCATCACCGACCGGATCGCACCGGAAAACGTCCACCGCCTCATCGCGCAGATCCGGCATTGCCGCGGGCTGGCTTGATTCACGCCGTTTCCCGGCGAGTCCGGAGCAGGCCCGGCCCAGCCGTCAGCATCGGGCGGCTGTGAGGAGCCAGGTACAAAATAACTTACCAAATTGAGTTACCTCCCCGGCCGGCGCCGCAGCGTTCGCTCGGTCTCCGTCCTTCCAGCGCCATTTGACTTCGCCGGGAAACTTCCGACCAATTCCCGCCGCATGTCTTCCCGCGCGGTCCTCCTCGTCAATCTCGGCTCACCTGATTCCACTTCCGTTCCCGATGTCAGCCGTTACCTGAGGGAGTTTCTCGGCGACGAGCGGGTGATCGACAAGCCGGGCGCTCCGTTCCGTTCGTGGCTGGTCAACGGGATCATCATTCCAAAGCGCGCCGCCAACTCGGCGCACGCCTACGAGCAGGTTTGGACCAAGGAAGGCTCGCCGCTGATCGTCACGTCGCAACGCGTGCGCGAAAAACTGGCCGCCGCGCTCGGGCCCGCCACGCCGGTTTATCTCGCGATGCGCTACGGCCGGCCCTCCATCGCCTCCGTTGTCGGACAAATCGCCGCCGACGGCGTGAAGGAGCTCCTGCTTTTCGCGCAATATCCGCACTACGCGATGTCGTCCTGGGAAACCGTCGTCGTTCGCGTGCGCGAGGAAATTGCCCGGCAGGCGCCGGGCATCCGCGTGACCACCGTGCAACCGTTCTTCGCGGACGCTGACTATATCGAGGCGCTGCACACGGTGTGCGCCCCCTACCTCTCCCAGCCCTACGACCATCTTTTGTTCTCCTATCACGGCCTGCCCGAACGCCACATGCGGAAAGCCGATTCGTCCGGCGCGCATTGCCTGACCGTGCCCGATTGCTGCACCACGTGTTCGCCGGCGCATGCGACGTGTTATCGCGCACAATGTTTCGCCACGACGCGCGCGCTCGTCGCCCGCTCGGGGATCACGCCGCAGCGGCACTCGGTTTCCTTTCAGTCGCGGCTCGGCGGCGAGCCGTGGCTGCAGCCGTATACCGACAAGGAATTTGAGCGGCTTCCGAAAAACGGCGTGAAAACCCTTCTCGTGATCTCCCCCGCTTTTACGGCGGACTGCCTCGAGACCCTCGAGGAACTTCAGCAACAGGGACGCGATTCCTTCCTCGGAGCCGGCGGTGTAAAATTTCAGCAAATTCCGTGTCTCAACGATCATCCCGCCTACGTCGATTTCCTCGCCAAGCGCGCCGGGAACTGGCTGGCTTCCGTCCAACCTTGAACAAGCCGCCGCTCTCCCAGACGCCTTTTGCTTCTTCAAATCGAGCCTCGGTGAAAACCCCATCGCCGCAGCCTTCGGCCGTTCTTTTGCTGGATGGCGCCGGCCGGATCACCGCGGCCAACCTCGCGGCGCGCACGCTCTGGCAAACGGGCGAGCGCGACCTGATCGGCGAACCGTTTTCGAGCCTGATTCATTTTGAAGTCGTTTCGAAGGAACCCGACTGGCTCGAAGCCCAGTGGGAAGTTCTGCTCGCGAACGCGCTCGACCAAAACACGACGCTCAGCGTTCAGCCGAAGGACACCGCTCCGCTCGAAGCTTTCATCCGCCTCGAAAAAATCAACGGCCCCACCCCCTCATACCTCGCCACCATCCAGCCGCTCCCGACGGCATCCAGTCACGCGGCCGCTGCGGGCGAGGACGATGTCGCCAGCGCGTTCCGGCTTCTCACCGAGAAAGGCACCGCGGGCTTTTTCGATCTCCAGCTGAAAACGGGCAGGGTCCGTTTCTCGCCCGCCTGGAAAAAACTGCTGGGCTACGTCGACAGCGAGCTGCCCGACACGCTGGAGATGTGGCACCAGCTGATTCATCCCGACGATTCCGCCGCCGCCCCCGACAAGGCGGGGAAGAAACTCACAACCGGCGCGCGTCCGTTCAACCTGGAGTTTCGGATGAAGCACCGGCTCGGTCACTGGATCTGGATCCAGTGCATCGGCGTGCAAACGCTGGGCGCGACCGGCGAACTCGAACGCGTGATCGGCCTGCATCTCGATATCACCGAACGCAAGGAGCTCGAGGAATCCAGCCTCGCCAACGACTCCCGCATGCAGGATCTCAGCGAAAGCGGCCCGCTGGGCGCCTTCGAACTGGATTTCGCCACGCATAATTTCTGGTTGTCGTCGGCCTGGAAAAAAATGCTCGGTTACGCCGAGGAGGAGATGACCGACGATGAGACCGGCTTCGCCCTCGCGCTGCCCGAGGAGGCGGCCGCGCGCGACGTCGAGGGCTGGTTGCGCGCACTTTCGCCCGGACAACCCGAAGTGCTGGAACCCGTCCGCCTTTCGGCCAAGGGCGGCGCCCAGCTGCCGGTTCTCCTCGGGATGCACCGCGTGTTTAACCGCAAGCGCGAGATTTCCCGCGTGGTCGGCTTCGCCTGTGCGCTGCCGGAAAACCTTTCCGCCGGCGAAGCTGGCGATGAACTCGCGCCGGGGCCGCTCGCCATGGAGGCATTCAATATTTTAGGCGAGGCCGTCATCCTGACCGATGCGCGAAGCCAGGTGCTGTTTGCCAACACCACCGCGGCGCGACTGCTCCGCGCCACGCCGGAACAGATCACCCGGCATCCCGCCGGCGACATTTTCCGCGTCGTCAACCGCGAGAGCGGCAACCCCGGCGACAACGTCTGCGAACGCGCGCTGGCGGCCGATCAACCGCTGCCGCTCGCGAGTTCGGACGCCCTCGTTCCGCTGCTGGAAGGGGCGGCGCCGGTTCCGATCGTGTGGACGGCCCGCGTGGCGTTCGACGCCCACAACAAACCGCGCGGCGTCGTGATTATTTTCCGCAATCCCGACGAGATGAACCTCACGCCGGAGGAACTCGTCCGCGCCAACCGCTTCGAATCGCTCGGCGTGCTGGCCGGCGGCATTGCGCACGATTTCAACAACATCCTCTCGACGATTCTCGGCGGCGTCTCGCTCGCGAAGGACAATCGCGACTACACGCTGCTCAACGATGTCGAGAATGCCTGCCTCAACGCCAAGGGCCTCGCGAAACAATTGCTCGCCGTCGCCAAGGGAGGCGGAGTCACGCAATCAGTCCTTCCGTTGCACGATGTCCTGAAAGACTGCGTCAAGATTGCCGGCGCCGGCTCGGCCGCGATGATCACCCTGGAAGTTGCCGAGAACGCCGCCGCGATCCTCGCGGACCGCGCCCAGATTTCCCAAGTCTTCCAGAACCTGATCATCAACGCGCTCCAGGCGATGCCGCCGCCCCCGCACATGGCGCGGGTCGAGGTGCGCGGCCGGAACATCACGCTGGGCGAAGGCCAGGTGCCGCCACTCGCGGCCGGCGAGTACGTCGAAGTTGAGGTCCGCGACAACGGCAGCGGCATCAAGCCCGAGCACCGGGAAAAAATCTTCGACGCGTTTTTCACCACCAAGAAGCACGGCACCGGCCTCGGCCTGGCCACCGTCATCTCGATCGTGCGCAAGCACGGCGGCCAGATCGGACTCGACTCGGCCGTGGGAGTTGGGACGGCGTTCACCGTTTATCTACCGCGCGCCGACCAGCCGGCGGAGGTGCAGGCGCGCAAGGCGCCCTCGCTGCGTTTCGGCACGGGACGCGTGCTGTTCATGGATGATGACGCACGCATCTCCGAACTCACCGGCACGATGCTGGCGAGCCTCGACTACAAATTCGACCTCGCGAAAAACGGCGAGGAAGCGATCGCGCTCTATCAGCGCTACCTGAACATCGGCCGGCCCTACGACGTCGTGATCATGGACATCACCGTGATCGGCGGCATGGGCGGCGAGCAGGCGTTTAAAAAATTGCGCGAGCTCGATCCCGATGTCCGGGCGATCGTCTCCAGCGGCTACGACAACGATGAAATGGCCCGCCGCTTTCTCGACATGGGATTCTGCGGCTACCTCACGAAGCCTTATCGCGTGATCGACCTGGGGAAAATTTTGAAGACCGTGCTCGGTTGAGAAACCGTTCTGGCGTGCGCGACGCCGCGGGAGTTACTCCGTTTGGTTAGGGAAAAATCCCGAGGCAAGGCTCTCAACGATGAAGCGCCCAAACTCATTTTGGTTTTTCGCTTCGGGTCTATTCTGTGCGCGACCGTTGTAGGCGCGCGAACACCCCTTCGCTTTAAACCCCCGCAGGCGCCGGACCCCGACCCGGCCTCCTAACTTCTGCGGCGGTGAGATGCCGGGAACCGTGCGCGTGCAGCGGTTGGCGGCGGTGCTTCATCCTTCAAGCGCAGGTTCCCTTGCGCGGCGCCGCTGCTGTTCCCCAACCCCAACCTGAAAAAACATGAATCGGATATCCTTGTCGGGAAACCGCCAGTGTCGGTCGTTCCTGCCCGTTCTCCCCTCGTGGCTGCTCGCAGCAGCGGCCATCCTCACCCCGGCAACGGGCAATGCCGGTGTGTTCCCCAACGGCGTCAACCTGCAGCCGTCGTACTACAACAACGGCAACGTCAACATGGGTTGGTCGCTCATGAACTCGCAGGGAAACATCCAGACCGTGCGAATCGAAATCGAGCCGGACAAGGTCACGCAGGCAAAGACGTGGATTTCGCAGGCGCGCTCGAATGGAAAAACCGTCATCGCGAGCTATCACAAATCCGCGGTGCTCGGCTCCGACAGCACGGCCGAGCTCAGCGCCGCGGGCAACTGGTGGCGCACGAACTACAGCACGCTCAACGCGTCGGGCGCGTTCACCGTCAACCTCAGCAACGAATGGGGCAGCCACAACATCGGCTCGAATGCGTTCGCGAGCGCCTACAACTCCGCAATCAGCAGCGTGCGGCAGGTGTATGGCGGCGCTATCGTGGTGGATATTCCGGGCTGGGGGCAGGAGACGCGCGTCGCCGCCCAGGCCGTGACCGGCGCGAACGGCACGCGCATCAACGACACGAACATCATCCTCTCCACGCACATTTATCCCGGCGCGTGGAATCAGGCGGCGAACAACTGGCTCCAGAATTCCGACCTCGACGAAATGGTGAACGCCGGCCGGCCGTGCATCGTCGGTGAATTCGGCACCGGTTCCGGCAGCGCGAACTGGTCCGGCCTCGTCGATCACGCGAAAAGCAAAGGCTGGACGGTGCTCGCCTGGGCGTGGAACGGCGATGGCAACAGCTTGAACATGGTCAGCCCGTCGTGGGCCACGAACGCGACCGCGACGTCGTTCACGCTCAGCTCCTATCACAACACCGTCTACCCGAAGCTCGGCAGCGGAGGCGGCGGTGGAACCAATCCCGTCGCCGCCGGCACCTACAGCCTGCGCAATCGCGCGAGCGGAAAAATGCTCGATAACCTCGGCTCCACTGCGGACGGGGCGACTGTTGCCCAATGGGCCGACGGCTCCAGCAACAACCAGCGCTGGGTGCTTTCCTACACGGGCACGTACGCGAAGCTCCAATGCGTCACCGGTGGAAAATATTTGGACAGCCTTGGTCACACGGCCGACAACACCACGGTGGGACAATGGACCGGCGGCAGCAGCTTCAACCAGCAATGGACACTGCAGAGTCTCGGTGGCGGCTATTTTAGAATCGTCAACCGCGCCAACGGAAAAGCCCTCGATACTGGAGGCGCCACCAACGACGGGGGCGTCATGGAGTTCTGGGGAAGCGGGTCCAGCTTCAATCAACAATGGCAATTCGTGACGCCGTAGTCCGGCGCTTCCACCGCGTCCGCCCGTCCTGAAATACGGATGCGTCCTTTGGAACGACTCCCTCTCCGGGGCTGGCACGCGGCCCCGGAGATTTCGGCAACGAATTAACCACGGCAGCGACACGTTTTAACCGGGCTCATCCTCCTCACGAAAACAAACGGCTCGCGGAAAATTTATGTCGCTCAACGTTCTCTCGTTCGTGTTCCGGCTGCTCGCATTCGCAGCCGTCGCCGGGATCGCATTTTTTGCCGGACGCGCGACGGTGAAAACCGCGGTGCCTCCAGGGGCGATCGTTCGCTTGCCCGCCACCCACTCGCCGACGCCCACCGCCGGCCAGGTGGCGGCTGCGGTGCCGCTCTCCGCAGGAAGCGCCGCCCCGGCGAACTCAGCGGAATTTGCCGCCGCCGCGGCGATGCCGGTCAAAAGTTTCGCGGCGGAAGACGAACGCCAGCGCCTCATCGAAAAATGGGCCGCGAGCGATCCCCGCGCGGCGATCGATTTCGTGCGGACAAAGTTGAAAGGCGACCGCCAGGCCCAGGCGCTGGCCGCGACGCTCGCCATCTGGGGAGAAAAGAAACCGGCTGAAGCGTGGAACTGGGTCATGACCGAGATGCCGGCCGCGACCCACCATTTCGACACCCTGCTGGAAGTATTCGGGCGGAATTCGACCGACACCGCTGCGCGGTATGCCGCGGAATTTGCGGCCGCGCATCCGGAGGCGGCGCTCGAAGTTCACCTCGCGGCGCTGCTGGGCGTCACGCACCGCGGAGATTTCGCCGGCGCGTGCGCGCTCGTCGGGGGCAACGCGACGCTCGATCCGGAAGTGCGCGCCAACCTCAATAATTTCATCGCCGGCCAATGGGCGCGCTTCGCCCCGAAGGAAGCCGCCGTGTGGGTGATGAGCCTTCCCGCCGGCCTGGCCCGCGACCAGGCGCTGATCGGGCTCGGCGAATCCTGGTCTGACATCGATCCCGCGCGGGCCGCCACGTTCGCGGTGACTCTTCCGAGCGGCCCCACGCGAACGCTCGCCATGCGGCAGGCCGTCTCAAAATGGGTGATGACCGATCCGGAAGCGGCGCGCGCCTGGGTGATCGCGACCGAGCGCCATGACGACTTCGACCAGGCGATCACCGCGATCGCAACCGATGCGAATCTGGTCAGCCGCGAGCCGTCCCGCGCCCTGAAATGGGCCTCGACCATTTTCGACGACAGCCTCCGCGCCGAAAGCATCAGCACGATCCTGCACAACTGGTACCCCGCCAACCCCGCCGCCGCGACCACCTACATCCAATCCTGCGCCGACCTCACCCCCGAACAACGCACCGACCTCCTGCAGAGACTGGAATCGCGGAATTAGAAAAATGCAGCCGACGACTACTGCGTCGTACGGAGCACCATCACTGCCAATTCAGCCAACCTTTGATTGGACTTCGTTCCTCGAGAAAGGACTTTGCCTCGATGCAATAATCCTCCGGGCCGCTTTCCGAAAACGGTTTCAATATCCGGATGTAGCCCGCCGTTTCCCAACGCACTAAGGATTCCTCAATGGTTGCCTGATCGTAGCGTCCATACGTCAGCAAATCGGCGGTCTTTATCTTGGTCCCATGTGGAGAGTGCTGCCGGCCCTCAAGAATGTAGTTTATCCCCGCACGGAGACTTTTGTAGTGATCATCATTCACGGGCCGACAAGAGCTTGGATTTCAGAAGAAGATAGAAAGCGATTTTCGACAGTATCGAAAACTTCGTCGACTAGGACCGCTCTATTTTCGAGCAGCAACTGCTTTCCTCCGCCAAATCCTTTGTCTGGAAAATCACGACAAAGCGGTTCGAGAGCGCCGGATGAATCAGTATTTCCGCTCCCTTTTGGAAGTTTAAGATTTTCTTTCACGTCGATCGTGGAAAAGCGGATTCGATAGCGACCGTTGGCAGGATCCGGCAACTGCAACAACGATGCGGCCTCATCGCGAGTGACACATTTGCTCGGTGTTACATACCACCCCCGCCCAGTGCTATGGGCACTCAGCTTGAACCCATCAGCCGAGGAACCTGTTAAGCGATCCAAAGACGGCGAATAGTGATAAAGCTTGTCGGCCACCTGTTCAAAATCACGTACCCAGAATTTAGCACCGGGTCCTTCGCTCGAAAGTTTCGCCCAATACTCCTCCAAGGATTTTCGCGCGCTGGAGCTGGCCGTGGTTCCATCTGCGCGGCGGAAGAATGCGAAGAAATCGCCGGCCCGGTCTTCGAGAAAGCCATCTCCGCTGAAACGCAACAACCGCTCGTATGCTCGCATCCATCCCTTGGTCGCCTGCCCCGTGGCGTCCACGCCCATGACTTGGAAATAGATCGCGAGGCGATGCAGGGCTTGCTCTTCGCGTCCGACTGTTCGGCAAAGCTTTTTTAGGTTGGTCGAGTCTACCACCTCGTCCCAGAGGAACTTGATATTGCACGAGGCACGGTCGAATCCCTGTCTCGCCAAGGCGTTCTCTATCACGTCCACGACGCACGTTTTCGTCGCGGCATCGACGGGCATCCTCGCCGCATTGACCACGCCCAGTTCCATCGCCGCCCGCAAGGTCCCGGCCACCGCAGCGTCGGAGACCGTCTTTTTCAGCAGATGCGCGTGGGCGGCAAATTGAAATGCCGTTCGGGTGCTGAGCTGGCTGGCAAGTCGCACACCGCCTTTCACCAGCACCTGCCCAAATTTCAACGTGCCGGCCGTGGCAGCCCCCATGACGACTTGTTCGGTCAAATAACCGCAGACATAGCCGAACGTGTAGGCCATCTGTCCCCCCGTCCTCACCAAATCCAGCGACAGCCGTTCGTGCCCCGCCCACCCCGTGGAGAGAAACGAGGCTCTCTCTCCGCCCAGCATCATCCTGTCCGCGAAATCATCGCCCCAGGCCAGAAGCGATTCCTTGAGCCTGCTACCGCCGGCGAGGGTAAGCGTCCATCCTTTTGCCTGGACGCCATGAATTCCTGCCCATGTCACCCAAGCGCGATTCTTGAACCCTTCCCAAGTCGACAACTCCACCGCCAATTGAGCCTGAGGGATAAAAACGAATTCATAGCACAGCATTCCCACCATCCGGTTCAATTCCAGCGCACGCTTCACGGGGCTCAAATGCCAGAGTCCGATTTCGGTCTCGACGCGGGTCCAGCCCCATGCGCCCGCATCGACAGCCCCATTTTTGATCGCCATGAGGGCCTTCCAGTCGTCGTCGAGTCCCATTCTGGCCCCGTCAAATAATCCGCGAGCCACCGCTTCGAGTCCTTCAACCTGGGAAATGACGTTGAAAATCGGGATGAGACAGGGGCGGGAGAGGTCACTTATTCCGGCAGTCAGGGTGGCCGTTGACGGGCCATCGCCAGGGAAGGAAAAGCCGCTGCCTTTCACCCAATCGTCCACATAGACGATCCAGTCCGCGAAATCCTGTGCGGCGACCAGGTCGTGCGTCGTACCGCCGATCCGCTCTCCGTTTTTCCACAAGCGGATCTCGACGGAGCCGACGGCATTGAAACAGGTATAGAAACTCAGCTTTCGCTGATCGCTGGGGTCTTTGACGAACCAAACTTTCTGGGAGGCCGGCTGACCGCCGGCCTGGACGTCCGCATCGCTTAGAATATCGGGAATGGTCGGATAAATTTTGGTGTCTCCACCGCCGAGCAGGCTTCCGTAACGTCCGAGCGATTCACCCGAAGTCGTGTTCAAGAACTCGATCTCGAGCTGATCCGCCCCGGCGGGCACCGTGACCGAACCAGCCAGAAATTTATCGCGGGAGACGACGGTCATCGCGGGCCTAGGCGGCCGGTCGATTTCCAGTTGGAACCAAAGAAAGCTTTGATCATCCAGCTTGGCCCCGACGAGAAAGCGCCCCTGCAAATCGACGCCCAAGTCCAGCGACGTCATGAAGCCGCCGAGGTTGAGCTTGGTGTTCGTCACCAAATCCCACACCTCCCAAACCACCTTGGGTCCAGCATGGATGACCTTGTCCAAAACATCCTTGAGTGAAATGACCGGCGACACACCCGCGCCCATCAACACCCGCCCAAAGCCACTCACCGAAACGGTGCCGAGGCCGGGCAAGGTAACCGTGCCGGAGGTCGCGGCATTGATCTTTGCGACGCCGCTCGCGGCACCTCCGACAATCAGGCTCCCGATTGGTTTTCCGAGGCGGGCAAAGAAGAATCTTTTTCCGTAAACGACATCGGCGTTCACATTCGGCCAGCTCAGCCGCTGGTAGCCGCCTTCCGGCCAGTTCAGGATTCCAAGTGCGGACGGCAACGGAGCCCAATTCGACGGGTTCGTATCGATCGAACCCGTCGTGTCCATGAAGAGCCGGTAGTCGTAACCGGGTTCGGTGATGAGGTTGAAATTGAGATCGAAGTAGACCTGTGTCTCCACCGTGCTCGGGTAGATATACCACTCCGCAGCCCACACCGAAGAGAAGCTCGGGTTCTGATCTCCATTGGGCCAGGTTGTGTTTCGACCGATCCAGAAATCGTTCACCACGCGTCCGGCGTACTGGTGGTGGTAAGTAGACCACGCGCTGATGTAGTAGCTGAAGCGGCTCGATTGCGCTCCGACGATTTCATCGCGGATTCCGTCGCCATTGACGTCCCACCACGCGGTTTGACTTCCACTCAACGCACCGCTCCCGGAGGTTTGAACCTGGAGACTGGTCCAAGCCGACCAATTCCCCGCCGCGTCGCGCGCTCGCACCGACATCGCGTGAGAGGAATTCTCCGGGAGGCCCGAGAGCGCGACGTTCGTCCGGTCGAATTCCCCGAGCACCAGGCCGTTTCGCGTCACCGCATAGGCGGCGACTCCCACATTGTCCGAGGAGGCGGACCAGGAAAAGGTGAACGAATTGGCGGCGACCAGTGTCGCGGTCAGGCCCGATGGCGCGGTGGGTGGCGTGTTGTCAACGGCGGCGATCACCGTGAACGACGCAACGATGTTTCCGTTCCAATCGAAGGAGCCCCACGTGTCCTGACACCGGATGTGCACGGTGTAGGAACCGGTTTGGGCGGGGGTCCAGTTAATCGTACACGATTCATCTCCCCCGCTCACGTTCTGGCTGCCGGCATAATTCCAACCGGGCAGCCCGGTACCCGTCACATAAAAGTGAATGGCGGCCAGATTCCCATCGGGATCACTGGCTCGGCCGGTGAAAATAGCCGCCTGTCCCAAGGTGACCTGGCTCGCCGTGAGCGATTCGGTTTTCGGAGCCCGGTTCGCTGCGCTCACCGAAAAGCTGGCGGCGACATTGCCGTTCCCGTCGTACCATCCCCAGGTGTCCTGCGCGCGAATGTGCACGGTGAAAACTCCCTCCTGGGAGGGCGTCCAGTTGATCGAACCGGTCGCGTTTCCCCCGCCCACCTGCACGCTTCCGACAGGGTTCCATCCCGGCATGCCGGGACCCATCACATAAAAATGGATCAAGTGCAGATTTCCGTCCGGGTCGGATGCATTGCCGGTCAAGGTGGTCGGCTGACCGGCAATCACATCGCTCCCGCTGACCCAATTTGTTTGGGGAGGACTGTTCGCGGCGCTGACGGAAAAATTCGCCGCAACGTTGCCGTTCCAATCGTACCAATCCCAGGTGTCCTGCGCGCGAATGTGCACGGTGTAGACGCCGGCCTCCGTCGGCGTCCAATCGATTGAACCGGTTGCCTCGCCTCCTCCGACGGGAGCGCTTCCCACATGATTCCACCCCGGCATGCCGGGTCCGTTCACATAAAAGTGAATCCATCGCAGATTCCCGTCCGGATCGGAGGCGCTGCCGGTGAGGACCGTCGACTGTCCCGCGATCGTATTGGCGGCGCTCACCCAATTCGTCTGCGGGTTTGTGTTCGGCGCGCTGACGTTGAAGCCCGTCGCGATGTTCGCGTTCCAGTCATACTCGCCGTGAACATTCTGCGCCCGGATGTGAACGCTGTAGCCCCCCGCTTCACCGGGCGTCCAGCTGATCGAACCGGTCGCATCGTTCCCGCTCACCGGAGCGCTGCCCACGTGATTCCAACCCGGCATTCCCGGGCCGTTCACGTAGAAATGAATCCACTCCACGCCAGCATCCGGATCGTAAGCGTGGCCGGTAAACGTGACCGGTTGCCCGAGTGAGACGCCGTTCGCACCAACCTCGAGGGTCTGCGGTGTGGCGCGAAGCGGTGCGGTGGCCGCGGCGAAGAACGCCAGCAACAGCAGGAATTTTTTCATGGCCGGAAACGGTCGGAGAAAACTCCGCGCTTATTTGAGGCCCAGCTCCGTGCAGACGCTTTCGACGATCGAGTCGGTTTCCTTCGCCTTTCGACCCGCTTCCTTCACGTCGCCAACCTTCGCCGCTTTTTTGAGCGCCTCCTGGTAATTTCCCCGGCGCACCTCGACGTTGACGACGGTTTGTTTTTTCGGATCCCGGGGATCGGCTTCGATGACACAAATCGTCGCCTTGGAAAAAGCCGCGTCATCCAGGAGAAACTCGCAGGCGGAAACGAGGGTGCGTTTGCGCCGGAGTTTTTTGTGGGCGGTTTCACCCGGCGCCGTGATCACCATGAGCGTGGGCACTCCCTGCACGTAAGTGAGCCCGCTCCCGAATTCCGACCCGCCGTCTTTTTTCCACGCAGCGTGGGCGGTATCGAGGGTCGATCGAAGGGCCGGCGTGGCATCGGCGTCCTGGGCCGGGAAAGCGACGGAAGAAAGAAGACAAGCAAGGGCAACGGGAATGAACGCGGATTTTTTCATGGTGATTGGGTTCGGGGCTGGCCGGGGACGGAAGGAAGGGGTGCGGGTTGAGTTGCGGAAAAGGCGGGTGGCTCAATCCGGTCTCGGGGCATCGATGAGCCAGGCTTCGTAGCGCTCTGCACGTACCAGATCGCGCCACTCTTTCGCCGCTTCGGCGCGTTGCGCAGCCGTGAGACTGGCCGGAAGAAGGCCGCCTTTTTTGACGCGCTCGAAATCGTCGTCGATGCCGTTGCCGTTCGCGTCGTCGAAGAGCGGGTTGCCGCCGGTCTGCACCAGACCACAGAGCCACGCGCGGTCTTTGCCGGCCCGCACGAGGAAATTCCCGTGGTTGGCGTCGGCGCCGGTTGTTTTCGTGAGCGCGATGTTATCCGCAAGCTGCGTCGCGCCGCCATAGAGGTCCCAAGTCCCGGCTTTCTGATCCAACCGGACGGTGAGCACGGGGAGCGCGACCATGTTTGCGCCGCCAAACCGCCGGACCGGGACATGGATTCCCGCCTCCCTCCATCTCACGGTTCCGGAAACGGATTCGCCGATCATGAGCTGCAGTCCGCCACTGATCGGGCTGGCCGCGACTCCCAGCCATGCACCGCCAACGGCGACGACGGTGGAGTCAGACGCGTAGAGCAAAAATGAGACGCACCACGGTTCACCGCCGCCTTGCCGGAGCGGCCGGGTCCATTCGCGCGCGGAATCCAACTCGAGCACCCGTGTCGTCCCGCGTTCGATCACGCGCACCCCGTCGGCCGCGTCTTTTTCCCCGGTGACCGTCAGCGCATTGATCTCGTAGCCGCCCGCCGGGATCGCAGCGGCCCTGCCGGGTTGCGCTTTGGTTTTCAGCCGGGGAAGACCCAGCGGAGCCCAAAGTTCGGGATCGGGCGCAGGGCGGCCCACCCGCGACTGCGCCAAGGCCCCAGTCGTCGCGACCGCGACCGTGAATGCGCCGAGAAAAAACAGGCGCTTCAAAATACCGTGCACCCCCGCGGTCCGGGGCCGAATCGAAAAACCACCAACACAGCTGCGGGGATTGCTCATACGATGGCGCCAGCGTGCCATCTCGCGCTTCGAATCAGAAATCTCCGGAAGCCCTAAAATCAGGGTGCCGTTTTCGGTTTCTCGATGAGGTGGGTATGCGCCTCGCGAATCACCCCGGAGGGACTGGCTTTCACGGAACCTCGGTTGTTACGCCGCCGCGCCTGAAACGCCGCGAACAACATCGCAAACCCGGGCCGCACGACCCCCGACGGCGTAAACCGCACAAACCCAAATTGCGCCGCCAGCCTCACCAATTCCCCTTTGTGCCGCACCCCGAGTTTGTCGTGGAGCGAACGCCGGATGCTTTGCACGGAGGAGGATTTCAACCCGAGCTGCCCCGCCGCCGTTTCGTCATCGCTGCCATCGCCCAGGGTGGCGAACACCACTTGTTCCACCGGCGTGAGCATCCGGCAGATCGCGTGGAACGCTCCACTCTGCGGACGCAGGCGCTCCAGCACGCTCGCGCTCCAGTAAACGCCACCGCTCATCACCACGCGCAACGCATGGGCGAGCCGCTCGGGTTCCTCGTGCGCCGAATCGAAAAACCCGCCAATCGGCAGCGAGCGGAGTCCGAGCAACGTCCGCGGCTCATGGCGCCCGCTCACGATCAGCACCCGCTGAAACCGGCCCTCCCGCAAGCCCGGCTCCAGAACGTCGAGCAGATCGCCCTCCCCGAGCACGAGCCCGGTGATCAACAGATCGATCGCCGCCCGGTTTACGTCCGGCTGGCGAACTTCCGCCAGGGGCGTGCCGATCTGAATATCCGCGCCGGGAAGAACGCTCCGCACCGTTCGACCCAGCCACGCGGCATAAATTTTGTCGGTCTTCAAAATGACAACCGTCCGGATTTCACCGGACATGGCGGGGGCGGGCATGGAAGAAACGAAGTTCGAAGCCGGTCGGGGGGGGGAGGAAGCGGGGGCAGCCGCGTGAAACTCCGGACCGTTCAGCCGCATACAACGTTTCCCCCGTAATTTCTCCGTAACCCTCCGCGCGATTCCCGCCTACGCGCCGCGCCGCGCCGGAGCGCCGGGCGCAGGCCGCGTGTACGCATAGTTGCGCACCGTCGTGTTGCCTCGTTGACCCCCGGCACCGGGCCGGCATTCCCATTTCGCACCCGCATCGCTCGCACGTCGCCCGCGCTTCGGTCCCCCACTCCATGCTTCTTCGCCCGTTCGTAGCTTCGCTGTCGGCGCTCGCGTTGACCGTCCCTTCCCTCGTCGCGCAAACCGCGACTGCGACCCCGGCCCCGGCCGCCGCGCAGACGCCCGCCACGCCGGCGAAACTCTCCGGTCCCGAGCTCGCGTACTGGAAACAGCTCCAGACCGACGTCGCCGAGATGCGCTCCGCCAATCTCACGGCGCGCATTCGCACCGCGCCTTACGAGGCCACGCCCCAGGACCTCAGCGCGATCGCCTCCCGCCTGGAAAAATTTCTCGATCGCCGCGACAAGGATCCCGTCGCCGACCTCGGCCCCGAGTTGAAGGAATATCGCGAGCGCCTCGTCAAACTCGTCGAGCTCGCCCTCGCACCGGTCACCGCCTCGGCGAAATTCAAGTCGACGATGGTGACCAACGGCGAGGAGCGGATGTTCACGCTCATGAAGATCCTCAAGCAGGTGGGCGAAGTGAATGACTTCAAACCCAAGCTCGCCCTCCTGCACGACGCCCTGAACCTCCGGAGCGTCGCGGCGGGCGGCCAGGTCCGCTTTTTCTTCCAGACCATCGGCATCGGCGACGAGCCGGTCGCCGCCGGTTCGCTGGGCTCGTTCGATGAGCGCGATGCGCAGTTCCTCAAGGACAGCGCCGCCATCGGGCAGGTTTTCGCCGATCTCGCCCGGGGCAACTTCGTCGAGAACCGCAAAAAACACGGGCTGACCGACGGCCTGATGGAGCCGCTGATCCAGACCATCGAAAAATTCCGCACCCAGTTCGCCGATTCGCCCACCGATCAGCTCCAGGAAGGTCTCAAGACGGCCAAGGGCGTCCAGGAGGCTCCGGGTGAATTCAACCTGAAACGCCATGTCCTGATCCTCGAGCTCATGCGCCGCGTCGACGACGCCGCGTATGCGGTCGCGATGCAGGAATTTCAGGGCGCCTTCCTTCGCTGGCTGGGCAAAATCGACGACATCGCTCCCCTCGGGCTCTGCCGCGACGTCGCCACCGCGCAGGATGGAAGCTGGTTCGCCCACTCGCCTTCGGAAAAAACCATCGTCATCCGCGAAGCGGCCTCCGGGAAAATCCGCGCCACCCTCGAAACCGACAGCCCGGTGCGCTCCCTCGCTGCCGCGCCGGCCAACGAATTGATGTTCTTCACCGGTTCCGGCCTGTACTTCGCCGACGCCACGAGCGACCACCCGGTCCCCGCGCTGCGGTCCGCGCTGAAAAGCGTGTTCATCGAGCCCCGCGCCGCGTCGTCGCGCACGCCTTCGCGCTACGTTTTCGCGCTCGGCATCAAGCCGGGCGTCCAGCGCGACGACGTCCAGCAAACCTTCAGCGTTCAAAAAGCCGCGAGCCGCGTGACCTCCGTCGCCAGCAGCGACGACGGCCTGATGGTCGCCTACGGTTACGCGGGCGACAACGTGACCGGTTCGGGCGAGCCGCAATCCGGTTACTCGGTCCTCCAGTTCACCGGCAAGGACGATGAGTTCGGCAAACAAGGCGCCTCCACCGCGTCGCATCAAATCCGGGCTCCCCTCGTTGGCGCCGTCCTCTCCCTCTCGATGAGCGGCGACGGCAAGGCCGTCGCTTCCGCGACGTACGGCATCTTCGGCGGTTCGGTCGCCTACGACGAAAATCCCACCGGGGAAGTGAAGCGCAACACGCTCGCCCTGGACTCCGAGGCCTACCACTGGGTGCATCTGCTCGGGGGAAAACCGGTGCGCGTCGTGGCGGGAACCCGTTCCGGCAACGTCCGCGTCTGGGACGCGACTTCGCGCGAGTTGCTCTCCGCCTTCACCGTTCCCGTGGGCGGCGGCGGCGCCGCTTACGGCATGCTCGGCGAGGAAGTCATTTCCGTGTCGCTCGGCCAGACCGGTGTCCACCGCTGGAAACTCGACGGTTCGCTGGTCGCCAGCTACGAGGGCGAAACCGCCAGGCCCGACGCCGCCGCCCTCGCCGCCCGCCTCGCCGCGGAACGCGAATACACGCCCGCGCGCGAAACCCTCCTCGCCGCCCTCAATGCGGAGGGCGACGACGCCCGCCTGAAATTGATTGAGACGCTCCGCGGCCCGCTGGCCAAACAGGTCGACGGACTCGGCATGCGCACCATGGTCGACAACTGGTTCGCCGGCATTCGCATCTCCCAGATCCGCGCGCTCGGGAAGGAAAAACGCGCGCTCGAGGCCTTCGAACTCGGCTACAAGGAAATCTCCACCGGCGTCGTCCGGCCCTACCTCGTTTACATCACGCTCTTCTACGCCAACCGGATCTCCGGCAAGGACGCCACGCCCGAACTCAAGAAGCGCCGGCTCGACCTGGGTGAACGGGCGATCGCGCTCTATCCAACCGAAGTCAGCGTCCACCGCGAATACCGCGAGGCACGCGTCGATCACCTCCAGGAACAGGGCAAAATCAAGGAGGCGATGAAGGAGGTCGACGAACTCGACATCATCGACCCGAACGACGCGCCGCACGGCGACCGCCGCTGGGGCATTTTGATGTACGCCTACGATTTCGCCAACAAGGCCGGCCGCGACCGCGAGGCGATGCAGGCCTTGATGGACGCCCAGCCCTACGCCTCGGACAACAAGGATTCGCTGATGCTCGCCCTCAATATTTTCTCCATCGCCTACAAATTGAAGGACTGGCAGCTGTCGGTGAACGCCGCGAACATGGCGCTCAACGTCGACCCCAACCAGAAGAACGATGCGAGCTTCATGGCCGCCGCGCGCTACGCCTACCAGATGGCGAACCCACAGAAAAAATAACCGCTGAACGCGTAGCAGCCGAGGTAACGAGGCCAATCGGATTCTCGCGAGGCCCGTCACACTTACCTCAGCCTCGTTACCTCGGCTGCTACGCGTTTTAGCGGAATCCTCGAATGGCAAACTATTCCCGCCGCGCCGCATTCGTCCTTCTTGGCTGCGGCGCAAGTTTCATGGCGCCGGCGCCGGCCCTCGCCTCCGACGCCGCCACCCAGAAGCTCGCCGCCGAGCTGGTGCGCAACTGGTCGCCGGCCGACCAGGCCTACAGCGACGCGTTCGCCGCGATCGTCGAACGCCGCTACGTCGACGGGGAACCTGCCTTCAACGAGGCGCTGAAGCGCGCGACCGCCGCCGGCTGGACCGAGGAGCGGCGCGCCGGGATTCTCGAAGGCCGCGCCACCGTGCGCCTTCACCTCGGCCGCTTCGCCGACGCCCGCGCCGACAACGACACCGCCCTCGCCGTCTACAAAACTCCGCGCGAGCGCGTCGGCGCCCTCTTCAACCGTATCGCCATCGCGCGGGCGATGGGCGATTTCCGCATCGCAACCGACACGCTCCGCGAACTCGAACCGATCGCGGTCAACGCCGCCGGTCAAAAAAACGCCGAGACTAAACGGGTGCTTCTGCTGGAGGAGGCCAGAAACCGCCGCGCCTGGGGCGACGCGCGGGGCGCCATCCAAGCCTTCGAGGAAGCGCGCAAGTTAAAGGATACCTCCGCCGACACGCTTCGTGAACTCGCCCGCTGTCACCTGTTGCTCAACGCCCCTGCCGTCGCGCTTCCGCTCGCGCAGCAGGCCGTCGAGCAGGACCTGCATCTCCGCGGCATCAGCCGGCGGCGTCCGCGCGAGGAATGGGTCGCGGGCGGCGATGCGGAAATGCTCGCGAACCTCCTCACCGCCGCGGACTGCGCGCAGGCGGCCGGTGAACACGCCATCGCCGACGCGCACTATCAGACCGCGGCACTGCTCGCGGAAAAACTTCGCCAGACCGGGAGCCAGATCATCGCCCAGCTCGCCCAGGCACGCGGCTGGATTGCCGCCAAGGATCCCCGCCTGGCGCAGGTCACTCCGGCGTTTCTCGAAAAAGCGTATGCGACCGCCACCCAATCCGTCCGCGAGCCGCTGCTTCGCACCGGCGTTTTCTCGCTGGCGGGCGAACTCGCCTTCCAGCTCGGCCACCCGGCGGAAGCCGCGCGCTACCTCGAGAGCGCAGTCGCCCTCATCGAGCAAACCCGCGCCACCGCCACCCTCGAGGAACGCCGCACCTACTTCGCGCAACAGGCGAACGACTATCGCCGGCTCGTCGCCGCCCATACGAAACTCGGCGACGGCTGGGGTGCCTTGCTCGCCGCGGAGTCGCTGAAGGCGCGCCTGCTCATGGAGACGCTCCAGCCGGGCTCCAACACGTCGGACATTCCCCGCGCCGAGCGGCTGTCGATCCTGCAGGAAATGCAACGGCGCCTGCCCGCCAGTGTCGCCGCGATCAGCTACGCCAACGCCGATTGGAGCCTGACGCATCCCGCGGCGATCGTCGTCACCCGCGATTCGATCAACGCCGTCGAGCTGCCCGCCAACCGGATCAAGTTCGCCCTCGAAGGCCTGCCCGCCGCCGCGATTCTCAAGGCCCAAAAAGAGGAGGTCGACGCGGTGCGTTACGGCTCCCCCGATCAAATCACGCTCGCCGGCCTCATCGCCTATTATCGCGAATGCCTCCTTTGCCCGCGCGAGGAATTCGCCGCGCGCATCGAGGGACAGATCGCCATTGCGCGGTTGTTGCACGACATCCTGGTCGAGCCGCTCAAGCCCGCGCTCGGGGGGCGCAAGCGCCTGCTGATGGCGCCGAGCGGACTGCTCGCCTACCTGCCCTTCGACACGCTGGTCACCAAGGAACGCACGATGCTGGCGGGAGAATACGCCTTCACCCTCACGCCTTCATTTCTCACCACGATGGTCCTGGCGAAGCGGCCCGCTGTCACCTACGCGCGCACAATGCTCGCGCTGGGAGGGGCGGTCTATAATCCGGATTCCTATGCGGCGGACATGCGCAACGCCGACCAGATGAAGCAGCAGTTCACGCTGATGCTCGCCGCCCGCGAATCGGCGTTCGCCGGCACGAATCGCAGCCCGTATACGGGCGTGTTTGGCGGACCGGCCAGCAACCTGGCCGGATCCAAGGCGGAGGTCCAAATGCTCGGCGAACTCGTGCCGCAGACCCGGACGATCATCGGACGCGAAGTCAGCGAGAAGACCGTGCGCACGCTGGCGGCGGCGGGGGAGCTGCGCAGTTCACGCGTGCTGCATTTCGCGGTGCACGGCTCCGCGCTGCCGTCCATGCCCGCGCTGTCGTGCATCATGCTTTCCTACGAAGGGCACTACACGAAGGAAATGCCCGCCGAAGGCGACGGCTTGCTTCAGCTCGGCGAGATTCAGCAGCTGCCGCTGAGCGCCGACTTGGTGACCCTCAGCGCGTGCGAAACCGGGCTCGGGGCCATCTTTGCCGGCGAAGGTGTCGTCGGCCTCACCGGCGCGTTTCTGAGCGCGGGCGGCAACCGCGTGCTCGCCTCCCTCTGGGTCGTGAGCGACGCCGGCACCGTTTACTTCATGCAACGCTTCTACCGCCTGCACTTGATCGAAGGCGTGCCCGGCGACCTCGCGATGGCCCGGGTGAAGCGCGAATTCATCGCGGGCGAAGCGGGCAACTTCCGCCAGCCGCAATTCTGGGCACCCTTCAACCTCTACGGCGGCGCCGACCTGCTCGAGCCGGCTCAGTGAACGGTAGGAGCGGCTTTACGCCGCGACCTCAGCGCGTCCGCAATCCGGTCGCGGCGTAAAGCCCCCTCCTGCAGCAACAATCCGGTCGCGGCGTAAAGCCGCTCCTACAGCAACGACCGTGAGGGTGTTCGACGCTGCCGGTTGCGAAGCGAGAAACGCCGCGGACGCGGCGGCCCCCGGAGCGCGCGTAAACAAAAATTGTCACCTATTAGGTGACAATTTCACCCGGCGGAGGGGGATGAGGGCGGCCTAATTTTTTGCGACCAGCTCGCGGGCGCGGACGACCGCGGCATCGAGATCGGCGGCGACGTTGTCGCGGCCGACCCGGTCCAGGAAGCCGGATTTCTCCATCAGGAAATACGGCTGCGTGTGCGGACCGCTGAGGATCAGGTGCTTTTTATGGTGCCGCAGCTTTTCGTGCAGCATCTCGAGCGCCTTCATCGCCGTGCCATCCAACGCCGTCACGGCGCTGAGATGCAGAATAATCACCCGCGAATCCATCGCTCCCCGCCGGAGCACGTTGTCCAGTTTGTCGGCCGCGCCGAACAGGAGCGCGCCGAACACGCGGTAAACCAGCACGCCGGGCGGCAGGTTGGGCACGGGCTCGTGGCCGTGCGTTTTCGAAACCGGCTCGTCGTGGGCGAAAACCTGCGTGGTGTCCGCGATGCGCTTGATGAACAGGGCGGCCGACAGGATCAGCCCCCACTTCACCGCGACCGTCAGGTCGAAGCAGGTCGTCAATCCGAAGGTCAGCAGGAAAACCGCCGCGTCGCCGCGCGACTGCCGGCGCAACAGGAGAAACTCATCCCACTCCCCCATTCGCACGGCGACGACGACCAGCACGGCGCCGAGCACGGTGAGCGGGATGAATTTCGCGAGGGGCGCCGCGACCAGCACGACCAAGAGCAGCGTCAGCGCGTGCACGATGCCGGCGACGGGCGTCGCCGCGCCGTTGCGCACATTCGTCGCGGTGCGCGCCAGCACGCCCGTGACGGGAATCCCGCCGAAAAACGGCACCGTGAAATTCGCCACGCCCTGGGCCATCAACTCCTGGTTCGAGTCATGCCGGTCGTCGATCATGCCATCGGCCACCACGGCCGAGAGCAGGGATTCGATGGAGCCCAGCACGGTGATCGCCAGCGCCGGGGCCACGAGATGCCGCAGATTCTCCCAGTCGAAGACCAGGGGATGAAACGAGGGCAGCCCGTCCGGAAATGCCTCCGGCCCGAAGCGGCTGCTGATCGTCGCGACCGGGAGATTTCCGTAATAAACCACCATCGTTCCGAGGACCACGGCGACGATCGAGCCGGGCAGATACCGCGCCCACGTTTTCGGCCAGAACACAATGATCGCCACCGCGCCCGCCCCCACGGCCGCGGTGGGCCCGCTGGCCGAGGCCAGGGCGCGGGCGAACGCCGGTATTTTTTCGAAAAAATCCGCCGGGACCGTCTCGATCGGCAGGCCGAGAAAATCCTTCACCTGCGTCAGGATGATCGTGATCGCGATGCCGCAGGTGAAACCGGTCGTCACCGGATGCGGGACGAATTTGATCAGCGATCCCAGCCGCGCGGCCCCCAGAATGAACAGGAACACGCCCGCCATCGCGGTGCAGAGGAGCAGATTGGGCAGGCCGTATTGCGCGATGATCGCGTAGACCAGGCCGACAAACGCGCCCGCCGGCCCGCCGATCTGCACCCGCGAACCGCCCAGCGCCGAAACGAGAAAACCGCCGATGATCGCCGTGTAGATGCCGGCACCCGGCGTCACGCCGGAGGCAATCCCAAGCCCGATTGCCAGCGGCAGCGCCACGATGCCCACCGTCAAACCCGCCAGCAAATCCCGGAAAAACTTTTCCGCGGAGTAGTCGCGCAGCCCGTCGAGCAACCGGGGGCGAAACTGAAACCAAGGTTGTTCGTCGCTCATGGCGTGCAGCGCGGCGGGACCGTCACTCCCGCCAGGTGAAAGCGTGACACAGCGCCACGCCGGCGGCGTCGGCCTCGTCGAGCGCGAGCGTGCGGCCGTGGCCGAGCAGCGCCATCACGGTGCGCGCCATCTGCTCCTTGCTCGCGCGTCCCGCGCCCACCACGGCCTGCTTCACGCGCAGCGGCGCGTACTCAAACACCGGCCGTTCCCGCAGCGCCGCGGCGGAAATCGCCGCGCCGCGCGCCGCGCCGAGAATTTGCGCGGTCTGGAAATTCTGCACGTAGATCGTCTGCTCGAGCGCCACGTGGCGCACCTCCGCCGCATCGAGAAACATCGCGATCGCCCGGTGAATCTCGCCGAGCGCGTGGGCCATCGAAAGTTTCGTGGCGATCCGCACCGTGTGGCAGCGCAACAACACCGGCTGCCGCCCGGGGATGAACTCGATCAGCGCGAGCCCGGTCCCGCGCAGGGACGGGTCGACCCCGAGCACGAGGCCGGAAAAAGGAGCGCGTTTCAGGCTGAAAGGAATTGTCCCCTCCTGCTCGATGTTACGCGGGAGCGATGAAGGCGCGGGCAGAGCCCCGCCTTCGATTTTCGCCTTCCACATCTGCCGAACGTTCATCCGCGCCATGGGAATCTCTTAACCACGGAGGCACAGAGTGCACAGAGAAAACCCGCGATCCCTCGATTCTCCGTGGTCTCTCTGTCCCCGTGGTTCAAAACAGCAGCTTCAACCCCGCGGCCGCGGCGAGGCCGAGCGCGAGGTTTTCGAAAAGTTTCTGGTTGATCCCCACGAGCAGCTTCCGGCCGATCATCGCTCCGGCGAACACCGCGGGCGCCAGCCAGAGATTGATGGAAAAGCTCGCGCGGTTGATCAGCCCGAGGTTCACCATGAAAGGCACCTTGAAAAGATTGAGCAGGAGGAAAAACACCGCGGCGGTCCCGACGAACTCCATCTTCGGCAGACGCATCGAGAGCAGGTAAATCGCCATCAAGGGGCCGGCGGCGTTGGCCACGAGCGTGGTGAATCCCGCCAGCACGCCGATCAGCGGAGCGAACCACCAGCCGTGCTCCGGCTCGTCGCCCTTGGCGCGCCAGCGTCGGAAGAGATGCAGGGCCAGCAGCCCGAGAATGATCCAGCCGATCAGGAGCTTCGCCTGCTGGTCGTTGATCCGTCCCAGGGTGAAATAACCGATCACGACGCCCGCCGCCGTCCACGGAAACAGTTTCCACAGAAACTTCCATTGGGTGTGCTGCCGGTACGACGCCACCGCCACAATATCCCCGAAGCACAGCAGCGGCAGCACGATGCCGGTCGCCTGCTTCGCCGGGATGATCTGCGCGAAGATCACGACGAACAGCATGCCAAGGCCGGCGATGCCGGTTTTCGAGACGCCGACGAGCAGCGCCCCGACGACGGCCAGCGCCCACTGCCAGGGTTCGAGCGTCACCCGCGCACCTCCGCACCCACCGGTCTCTCCGTGAAATCGCCATCGGCGACGTCGAAAATCTGCCACGTTCCCAAATCCGCCTCGGGCAGTTTCGTGCCGGTGGCGATGACCTGCGAATCGGGGTCGATCGTGGCCCAGAAACGGAGCCGCCGCTCCGGATCGAGTTCACCGAGGACATCGTCGGCCAGCAGCACCGGCCGCAGGCCGCTGCGTTCGCGAAACCAGGCCGCCTGCGCCAGCCGCAACGCGAGCACGAGCGAACGCTGCTGTCCTTCCGAGGCGTAGTCCTTCGCGTTGGTCCCGCGCACCGTGAAATGGAAATCGTCGCGATGCGGTCCCACCAGCGTGGTGCGAAACTGCGCGTCGCGCGCCCGCCCCGCCTCCAGCCGCGCGAGCAGCACCTCCGCGGAAGGCTCCGCGAAATCCGGCTCATAAATCAAACCCGCCGGCTCGGCGTTCTCGCACAGCCGGGCGTAGGCCGCCTTCAGCGACGTCGCGAGGGCGCGCAGACCCGCGATGCGCAGCGCAATCAATTCCGCCGCCGCGGGCGCGAGGATTTGCTCGAACGCCCCCAGCTGCGCATCGCCCGCGCCGCCGCGTTTCAAGAGCGCGTTCCGCTCGGCCACCGCGCGCGTATAAATCTGCAGGGCCCGCAAATAGGACGGATCCATCGCCGCGAGCGTGAGATCGAGCCAGCGCCGCCGGCCGGCCGGCGAACCGCGGACGAGCTGCAGGTCCTGCGAGGAAAAAACCACGGTGGGAAATTTCCCGAGATAATCCGCGAGCCGCGTGACCCGCGCCTGGTCGCACCACAGTTCCTTGCTGTCGTGGTGGAGCTTGATCGTGACGTGCGTCTCGCCCTGCCGCTCCTGTTCGAGGACACAGGCAATCGCGGCCGTATGCTGCCCGTGGCCGATCAGGAGCTTGTTGTTCGTCGCCCGGAACGACCGCAACGCGGTGAGAAAGCCGGCGGCCTCGAGCAGATTGGTTTTCCCCTGCCCGTTCGCGCCGAGGAGAAACTGCTGCCGCCCGTTGAAATCGAGCGCGGCAAAACCCACGTTTCGAAAATGCCGGAGGGTGAGTTTGCGCAGACGCATCCGGGCAAAAGTAGTGGGTAGCGGGCAGCGGGTAGCGAGCATAGTTTTGACTCCGCGGCGGCGGTTTTTCGACTCGCTACCCGCTACCCGCTACCCGCTACTTTCCGCATGCCCTCCTTCGAAGCCTCGCTGGCCGAAACCACGCGCACGTTGCAAGCCCTGTCCGCGATCCGGGCCGAGATCGATCGCGCCGGGCAGATGATCGTCACCTCGCTGAAACGCGGCGGCAAACTGCTCATCTGCGGCAACGGCGGGAGCGCGGCCGAGGCGGCGCATTTTTCCACGGAGCTCGTGGGACGCTACGCGAAGGACCGCCACGCGCTGCCCGCGATCGCGCTGTCGGCCGACGGCTCGCTGCTCACCTGCGTCGTGAACGACTACGGGTACGAGCACGCGTTTTCCCGGCAGGTGGCGGGTTTCGCCCGGCCCGGCGATCTGCTCGTCGTGCTCACCACCAGCGGCAACTCGGCAAATATTCTGGCGGCGTTGGACGAGGCGAAAAAAAGGGGCATCGAAAGCATCGCCTTCCTCGGACGCGGCGGCGGCAAGGCGAAGGGCCTCGCGACCTGCGAACTGCTGGTGCCGGGAAAGAGCGGGCCCGCCACGCAGGAGGCGCATCTCTTTTTGATTCACCACTTCTGCGAGCTGATCGACGCGGCCTTCGAGTGAGTTGGGCCATTCCGGGTTGGAACCGCGAATGGACGCGAACGGACGCGAATTTAAAACAAGCCCGGCTGCAGCGGTGGTGCATGACCGCCGACGGGCACTCTTGATTCACGGCGCGAATGGTGGCCATTGACCGCCGCTACAGGTTCGAACGAAATTTATTCGCGTCCATTCGCGTCCATTCGCGCTTCGGCCGCCGTAGTGCCGGCATGATTACTCCGCTTGCTGACTCCGGCGGGAGGGAAGAAATGATTTAATAGGACCGGGCCGGGGAAGCCGTGGCATCGGCTGTGCTAAATCGGAAACGCCAATCGTCCGACCGCCACCGTAACCATGAACTCACCGAAGCCATGTCCAAACTTGTCCGAGCGTTAGCCACTGCCTCCCTATTTTTTTCCAGTATCGCATTCGCTGCCGACGCCCCGCGCCAACCCTCCGATACCCGGGGGACCGAGCCCATCGTCACGCTGGAAAAATTTGTGACCAACGGGAACACCGACGACACCATCGGTCTCCTCGACAAGGAGCCGACGGATTCGATCTTCGGCTTCAAGAAAACACTGCTCGAGACACCGCGCTCCGTCACGACCTTGAGCGACGATTTGATGGTCGCGTACGGAATCGAATCCGCGCTCGACGTGACGAAGCTCGCGCCCAGCACGTTCACGACATCGATCTTCGGCATCAACGGGAACGTCAACGTCCGCGGCATCCCGAGCGACACGTATTTCCGCGGCGTGAAGCGCCTCGAGAACACGCAGCTCTTCCCCTCGCCGATCACCGCCATGAGCCGGCTCGAAGTCGTGCGCGGCCCCCCCTCGCCGATCTACGGACCGGGCAAGGTCGGCGGCTACACGAACTTCGTGCCGAAATCCGCGCGCGCCAGCACCGGGAAATATTTGGAGAGCCCGACCGGCAAGGCGGTCGTGACCTACGGGTCTTACAACAAGAAGGTGGCCTCGTTCGAAATCGGCGGGCCCTTTTCGATCGCCGGAAAACGCGGCGGTTACTTCGTCTACCTTAACGCCGAAAATTCCGACACGTACTACAACAACGTCTATTACGACCAGTACATCATCCAGTCGTCGTTCGACTTTGAAGTCACTCCGACCGTGCGCCTGGAGTTCGGCCAGATGTATCAGTACTGGGGCGGCACCGAGCTCGCGGGCTGGAATCGGCTGACGCAGGAGCTGATCGACACCGGCATGTACAACGCCGGCGAAGTGGCCCTCAACATGGACCGCGACGGCGACGGATTCATCTCCACCGCCGAGGTGAATTCCTACGGACCGCTGCTGCGCACCATCGCGCCGGGCACTTCCCCCGCCGCCGCCGCCGCGCAATTCGGCCCCGGCTGGCAGGTCGATCCCACCACCGTGGGAAAAGTGAAACTGAGCCGCCACGCGAACTCGCAGTCCCCCGAGGACGGCGGCCAGGCCAACATCAACCTCGCGTACTTCGACGCCGTCTTCGAGCCGAGCCCGGAGACCAAGCTCACGAACAAGATCTACGCCGAGAACATCAACCGCTTCAAATGGACCCGCGCCTCCGGCTACGGCCAGAGCACGAAGACGTTTGTCTTCGAGGAGAAGCTGGTGCTCGAGAAAGCCCTCTCGCCGAAGTCGGAATGGTTCAACGCCAACGCGAGCCTCGCCGGCAACTGGCGCTACTACGACACGCAGAACCTCACCGGCACCCAGTACAACGATCTCGTGAACCGCGCGGACATCTCGCGCCCGTTCAGCATCAAGAACCGTTTTGCGGTGCCCAATCTCGAACCGCATCTCGCCCCGTGGGCGCAGGGGATTCGGAGCAACTACACCACCACCGGCATCGGCGGACTCTTCGACGCCACCTTCTGGAAAAAAACCAACGTGATCCTCGGAGGCCGCGGCGACTGGGTGAGCATCTACTCGCGCATCCCGCGCCACGTCATCACGACGCCCGGCCTCGAGGCGAAGAACAACGAGAACGGTTTCTCGTGGTCCGCGAGCGTTTCGCAGGAAATCGCGAAGGGCATCCGCCCGTACTACACGTATTCCAAGCAGGAAACGCTGGTCGTCGGCATCGACGGCAGCATCGGTGTCGGCGCCGTGCCGACGGCGCTCAACGGCTCGGAACTGCGCGAAGTGGGCATCAAGGGAAATTTGTTCAACAACCGGCTCTTCGCCGCGGTCTCCGGCTACCGCCAGACCCGCACGTCATTTTCGCAGGACACCGGCCAGGTCCTCGCCACGCTCTCCCGCGGCGCCGAACTCGAAATTCGGTGGGTCGCAAGCAAGCGCCTGAGCTTCACCGGCGGCGGCACGTGGCAGAAGACGATCTATTCGCCGGTGCGCGCGTCGACGATCTCGGTGAACCCGACCTTCTTCGGCCTGCCCGACAACTACTACGGCGGCCGCGTCCAGACGACACTCCTCGCGCAGACCGACTACAGCGAACGCTCCGGCTATCCCGACAAGGTGATCACGCTCAACGGCACCTACATCCTCAAGGGCGGCTGGAGCATGAACCTCTCGGGACGCTACCAGGCGTCCGTTCCCTCCGGGCGCATCAAGGACATCACCTTGCCGCAGGCCCACGTTTACGGCGGCGGCCTCGTCTACGATGCGAAGCGATGGGGCGTCCGGTTCACGGTGAACAATCTCACCAACGAACTCTACTTCACGCCGAATTCCCCGGACGGCCTGGGCGAGGTCATCGTGATTCCCGCGGCCGAGCGGCACTACCAAAGCACGTTCACCTACAAATTCTAAACGCTGGCTCAAAAAAAATCCGCCATGCGAACTCTGCTCTCCGGCGCCGTGGCCCTCGCCTTCGTCGCCTCCTCCGCCGGCACGCGCGCCGCTGACTTCGACCACCATCTCAAGGTCACGATCGACACGGCCGTATTCGGCTACTACGCCGCGGAAACTCCGCCGGTGCTCACGATCAAGTCCGGGGAGCGCGTGAAGATCGACACCGTGTCGCTCTCGGGCATCCCGGACGATCCCGAGACGTTCTACCGCGAACAGGGCATCAGCACCGACAACGCCGCGATCCAGGATATCATCGCGCTGAAATCGGAAGCGAAGAAACGCAACCTCACCCTGCGCGGTCCGCTCACCGGCCCCATCGCCGTGGAAGGCGCCGAGCCGGGCGACACGCTCGAGGTGCGCGTGCTCTCGCTGAAGTTCCGCGCTAACTACGGCATCAACAGCACGCGTCCCGGCGGCACCGGCCCCCTGTCCGATCTCGTGCCCCGCCCGTGGCAGCAGGTTTACCGCATCGATCCGGCGCGCCACCGCGCGATCTTTTCGCCGACGATCGAAATGCCGTTGCAGCCTCATCTCGGACAGATGGGCGTCGCTCCGCCCGCGGAGATGGGCCGGCTTCGCTCCGGCCCGCCCACGATGGTGCACGGCGGAAACTTCGATCTGCGCGAGATCACCGTCGGTTCCAGCCTCTATCTGCCGGTGAGCGTGAAGGGCGGCATTTTCACCACCGGCGATCCCCACGCCCTGCAAGGCAACGGCGAGGTCACGGGCTTCACGATCGAGTGCAACATCGAGGGCATTCTCCAGTTCATCGTCCACAAGGCGACCGGGCTCAAGGTGCCGCGCATCGAAACACCGACGCACTACATCGCGATCGGCATTCACGACGAGCTCGATGGCGCGATGCGGGCCGCGACCCTGGAGGCGCAGGCCTTCCTGAAGGAAAAGGAGGGCATGGATTTCTTCACGAGCTATTCGTTCCTGAGCATGGGCGCCGACTTCTGCGTCACGCGCGCGCTCAAACCCGGGCAGATGATTCACGTCATGATCCCGAAGAGCCACTTCCTCGCCCACAAAAACACCTACTGGTACCGCCCGCCGTCCCCGGGCATCGCCGCACTCGCCACGCCCTGACCGCACCGTTTCTCCCCTCCATGCCTTCCATGAAATTTTCCCGACTGGCCCTGTCCGCCGCCGCCGTTTGCACCGCCGCCTTCGCCGCGGCTGAGGTTAAATACGACCACTATCTTCCCTCCTCGTACACCAACGTCACGTGGGGCGTCTATTCGGCGGAATATGCCCCGGCCCTTAAAATCAAAAGCGGCGAAACGGTCAAAATCGACATCGCCAACTCGATGGGCGTCAACCGCGCCAACCCGAGGAAATTTTTCACCGACAACAATATTCCCCTCGATCATCCCGTCGCCCGCGACCTCATCGCGATCTGCGAGAAAACGCCCAATCACCCGAGCGGCGTGCGCGGCGCGCTGCTCACCGGACCGGTCTACGTCGAGGGCGCCGAACCCGGCGACACGCTCGAGGTGCGCACGCTCGATGTGCGTTTTCGCGTGCCGTATGGCGTGAACAGCACGTCTCCCGGCGCGGGGCATCCGCTCGCGGATCTCGTGCCGCGCCCTTGGACGCACAAGTTCGACCTCGATCTCGAGCGCAGCGTCGCGCTGTTCAAGCCGGGCGAGATCGAGCTGCCGCTCGCGCCCTTCATGGGCCAGATGGGCGTCGCTCCCCCCGCGGCCACAGGCGCTTTCGGCGCCGGTCCTCCCACGGCGGCCCACGGCGGCAACTTCGATTTCCAGGAGCTCTGCCGGGGCGGGACGCTGTTCCTCCCCGTCAACGTCGCCGGCGCGCATTTCTTCACCGGCAACGGCCACGCGCTCCAGGGCAACGGCGAGATCACCAATCCCTCCCTCGAGGTGAATCTCACCGGTTATTTTCAATTCATCCTCCATAAGAAAAAGCCGCTGGCCATGTCGTACATGGAAACGCCGACGCACTACGTTTTCGTGGGCATCCACGATTCGCTCGATGAAGCCGTGCGCCAGGCGACGAAGCAGTGCGTCGACTTTCTCCAGAAGAAGGAAGGCCTCGATTACTACGACGCCTACGCGCTGACCAGCCTCACGACCGACTTCGCCGTCGTGCGCGCCCTCCTGCCGGCGCAGATGGTTTCAGCGCTGATCCCAAAAAACATCTTCAAAACGAAAACCGACTACTGGTACCGCGGCCCGACGCCCACGAAATATTAATTCAATCCACCGTCCCTCCTCCTCCCATGAAACGTTCCTTCCTCTGCCAATCCCGTCTCGCCCTCGCCTGCGCCGCGACGATCGGTCTGCTCCGCGCCGAGACCGCCTTCGACGCTTACCTCCCCGCCACCACCAAGACGGTGATCCAGGGTGGCGTCTCGTCCTCCACCACGCCCGCCGTGAAGATCAAGTCCGGCCAGACGGTGAAAATCGACACGCTGAATTCCACCGAACTCAACAAGGAGGACTACACCGCCGTCCTGAAGAAGGGAGGGATCTCCGTGGACACGCCGTTCTACAAGGAGACGCTGGAGATCCTTTCGGCCACTCCCGCCGCCGGCCGCACCGCGCGCCTCCTCACCGGTCCCGTCTACATCGAGGAAGCTCAACCGGGTGACACGCTCGAAGTGCGGGTCGTCGATCTCGCGGTCCAGTCCGATTTCGGAATCAACCGGACGATCACCAACATGGGCCACCCGCTCGCGACGATCACGCCCGAGCCGGTGGCGCGCGTCTACAAGATCGATCGCGCCGCAAAAAAAGTCCTCTTCAATTCAAACATCGAGATTCCCCTCTGGCCGTACCTCGGCGAGATGGGCGTGTCGCCCGCGGAGGACGCCGGCAACTACGGCCCGAACCGCCCCTCGAAAACCTACGGCGGCAGCCTCGACACGCCGGACCTCGGCAAGGGCGCCTCCATTTATTTCCCCGTGCAAACGCCAGGCGCACTCTTCGTCGCGGGCGCCGGCAAGGCCGCGGGCGCGAACGGCAAGGTTAACTACTTCGGCCTCGAGGTGCCGCTGACCGCCTATCTCCAGTTCATTGTGCACAAGGGGAAAGCGCTCGCGTCGGTGCGGGCTGAAACCGCCACGCACTACATCACGTTCGGCACGGCCGACGTCCTCGACGTCGTGATGCGGCTGTCGGCGATCGAGCTCGTCGATTTCCTCAAGGAAAAGGCCGGCCTCGATTTCTTCTTCGCTTACTCGCTCGGCTGCCAGGCGGTGGATTTCAACATCTCCCGCGCCAACACCACCGGGCAGCTCATGTCGGTGATGACGCCCAAATACATCTTCATCAAAGACACGACCGACTACTGGTATAAGGGCGAGCTCGCGCCGAAATACTACCTCCCGGGAAATTACTACGACCCGAAAAAGGAGTTCGTCTCCTTCAAGCAATTCCTGCCCGAGCCCGTCAAAACCACCGGCCTGTGATCCCGATGAACACCGTGATCACCCGCTCCCTGCTCAGCCTGCTCGCTGGCGCGGCCCTCGCGCACACCGCCTTCGCCGACGCGGAAATTCCGACCGACCACTATCTCCGTTCGAAATGGAACACCGTTTCGATGGGCGTCTATACGACGGAGTACGAGCCGCGCCTGAAAATCAAAAGCGGCGACACGATCAAGATCGACACCGCGAGTTCGTCCACCGGCGTCGGCGTCGGCGGCGACCCGCTGAAATTCTATAAGGATAACAACATCCCCCTCGATCTGCCGGTGGTCCAGGACAGCATGGAGATCCGCGAAAAAACGAAGCCACATCCCGCCGGCCTCCGCGGGGCGCTGCTCACCGGTCCGCTCTACATCGAAGGCGCCGAGCCCGGCGATTCCCTCGAGGTGCGCGTGCTCGACGTGCGTTTCCGCGCCGCCTACGGGATCAACTCCACCGCGCCCGGCAACGGGCATCCGCTCGCCGATCTCGTGCCGCGCCCGTGGCGGCAGAAGTTCGACCTCGATCTCGCGCGGAGCGTCGCGATTTTCAAAAAGGACCAGATCGAGCTGCCGCTCGCGCCGTTCTTCGGACAGATGGGCGTGGCGCCGCCCGCCAACGCCGGCGGTTTCGCGGCGAGTCCGCCCACTCCCCTGCACGGCGGCAACTTCGACCTGCAGGAGCTGACCCGCGGAAGCACGCTCTTCCTGCCGGTGAACGTGGAGGGCGCCTATTTCTACATCGGCAACGGACACGCCCTCCAGGGCAACGGCGAGATCACCAACCCGTCGCTCGAGGTGAGTCTCACCGGCTATTTCAAATTCATCGTCCACAAGAAAAAGCCGCTCGCCGTCCCGCACATGGAAACGCCCACGCATTACGTCTTCGTTGGCATCCACGACAGTCTCGACGAAGCCGTGCGCCTGGCGACGAAGCAGTGCGTCGATTTCCTGCAGGAAAAGGAAAAACTCGACTACTACGATGCCTACGCCCTGACGAGCGTGACGACCGACTTCACGGTCACGCGGGCCCTGCTCCCCGCGCAAATGGTGCACGCGCTCGTTCCTAAAAATATCTTCAAGGCCAAATCCGCGTACTGGTACGCGGGCCCCGTGCCCGTGAGGTATTAACTCCCGCCGCCGGACATGAACACATTCCCGTTTTCTGTAGCGGCAGTCTATGACCGTCGTGGAATATCGCACGGCTGCGACGCCACTCGTGGGCAAGCGTCGGCCGCAGCGCGTGCGCAAGCCTTGGCGGTCATAGCCCGCCGCTACAGGGACGGGTTAACCGCCCCCCGCCAGGTCCTGCTTGGTTTTCTCTGCCTCATCACGGGCGCGGCCGCGGCTCAAGCCGAGCCGGAAGCGAAATACGACCACTACCTGGCCTCGCGGTGGAACACGGTTTCGATGGGTGTCTACACCGCGGACATGGCGCCGGTCCTGCGCATCAAGAGCGGGGAGATCGTGAAGCTCGACATCGCCAATCCCTCCGGCGCGGGGCGCACCAATCCGAAAAAATTCTTCAACGACAACGGCATCCCGCTGGATTTTCCGGTCGCCCGGGACTTGCTGGAGATTCTCGAAAAAACTCCCCGCGATCCCCGGGGACTGAGCGGACAAATCCTGACCGGGCCGATCTATGTCGAGGGAGCCGAGCCCGGCGATTCGCTCGAGGTCCGGATGATCGATGTGCGGTTTCGCACGCCTTACGGTGTGAACTCGACCTCGCCCGGCGGCGGTCATCCGCTCGCCGATCTCGTCCCGCGGCCGTGGACCAAAAAATTCGACCTCGATCTCGAGCGCAGCGTCGCCCTTTTCAAGCCCGGTGAGATCGAGCTGCCGCTCGCGCCCTTTTTCGGCCAGATCGGCGTTGCGCCGCCGGCCGCCACCGGCGGCTATGCGTCCAGTCCACCCACCGCGATTCACGGCGGTAACTTCGACCTGCAGGAACTCGCCCGCGGCGGCACGCTTTACCTGCCCGTCAATGTGGACGGCGCGCGGTTCTTCACGGGCAACGGCCATGCGCTCCAAGGCAACGGGGAAATCACCAACCCTTCGCTCGAAGTCAGCCTCACCGGCTATTTCCAATTCATCGTCCACAAAAACCAGCCGCTGAAAATGTCGCGCATGGAAACGCCGACCCACTACGTCTTCGTCGGCATCCACGACTCGCTCGACGAATGCGTGCGCCAGGCCACGCAGCAATGCGTCGAGTTTCTCCAGAAAAAGGAAGGCCTGGACTTCTACGACGCCTACGCGCTCACCAGCCTGAGCGGCGATCTGGCCGTCGTGCGCGCGCTGCTTCCGGCCCAGATGGTTTCACTGCTGCTGCCGAAGCATATTTTCAAAACGCAGACGGACTATTGGTACAAGGGCCCCTCGCCCACCAAGTACTAAGCTCCGCCCTGCGCATCAGACATGACCCAGCCCGCGCACAAAACTTTCAGCGCACCTGCCCGGAAGCTGGCCGGTGTTTGCCGTGCCGTTTTCCTCTGCAGCCTGGCCGTCTCGCTCGCCGCCCAAGCCCCCGTGCCGCCACCGGCCTCCACCGCGCCGGTGAAAATTTCGGTCGACGGCGATGACGTGTTCGCCGTCGGGTTCGATAAGCTCGCCGCGTTCGAGTACACGATCGTCGACGCGGCAACCGGTGCCACGCCCGAGGAAATCGAAAAGGCCAGGCAGCGCGACCAGGTGCCGGACTGGATCAAGTTGTACCAGGACAAGCGCGTTGCCCTCACCGGCTATCTCATGCCGCTGCAGGTGGAGAACGGCCTTTCTAAAAAATTCATCATGATGCGGGACATCACCACCTGCTGCTTCGGAAACGTCCCGAACATGAACGAATACGTGATCGTCACGATGAAAACCGGCGGCGTGAAGCCCATCCAGGACGTGCCCGTGGTGCTCGTGGGAGTTTTCAAAATCGAGGAAAAATATGAAAATGGCTATGTGGTCGCCCTCTACCAAATGGACGGCGAAAAATTTCTCGGGCCCAAGAAATAGCGTCCCGCCCTGGCGCACGCTGCTGCTCGCGGGCCTCGGCGTTTTTTCCGCGGCGTTTGGCGTCGCCGCGGAAACCCCGCGACTGCTCGTCCGCAACGCCATGCTGGTCACGATGGAGCCAGACCAGGCCGAACCGTTTCTCGGCTGGCTGCTCGTCGGTGCCGATGGCCGCATCGCCGGGATTGGTCGCGGCGCGCCAGCAGCGGGCGTCACTGCCGCGCAAACCCTCGATGCCCGCGAACAGGTCGTCATGCCCGGATTTCTCTCCGGCCACAGCCACCTCGCTTCGAGCGTGATGCGGGGTGTCAACGCGGGCCGCGAACTCGACGGGATGATCGACTTCCGGCCGACCTTCATGGACGGACGCTTCTACGAGGAGGGCGACGTCTACGCCTTCACGTTGCACGGCTCGCTCGACTACCTGCTCCACGGCATCACCACGGCGTTCAACTACCCGAACCGCCGCTGCCCGCCGCAGTATTATCACGAGGCGTTCCTCGGTGAAATCGCGTCGGGCCAGCGTTTCGTCTACGGCTATAATGTCCCCGACGCGCCCTACGAAAAAGCACGGGAGGAATTCCTGGCCTTCAAGGCGATCACTGACCGCCACAAGGACAGCCCGTTTTTCCTCCGCCTTGGGCTCGCGAAGAACGGCCATCTCGGCCGCATTGCCGGCCACAGCCAGTTTCCCACCGAGGTGAAAATCGCCAAGGAGTTCGGCCTGCCGCTCCAGGTGCATTTTCTGGAGTCGAGTTTCTACCAGAAGCAAAACCGCCACGACTTCCGGTACATGAAGGACTCCGGCGCGCTGGAGATTCCGATCATGTACGCGCACTTCATCCACTCGGACGACACCATCCTCGCCGAGTCGGCCAAGGCTGGCGCGGTGGCGATCTGGAATCCGCTCTCCAATGGACGCCTCGCCTCCGGGCTCGCCGATATTCCCAAATATATCAAAGCCGGGCTCACCGTGGGGATGGGTCTCGACGGCCAGAACACCGCGGATCTCGCCAATCCTTTCGAGAACATGCGCATGGGGCTCTACAACATTCGCATGGCCTACGAGAGCGCGGGCGTGCTCACCCCGCTCGACGTGATGCGGCTCCACACCCTCGGCACGGCGAAGGCGCTCGGCGTGGCTGACAAGGTCGGCTCGCTCAAGGTCGGAAAGTTTGCCGACTTCCTCCTGATCGATCTCACGGAGCCGGACACCGGTCCCGTCTACGATTTCTACGGCTCGCTCGTTTTCTCCTGCAGCTTTCCGAACATCGCGCGCATCTACGTCGGCGGCGACCTCGTCGCCGAGAAGGGCCGGCTCGTGAAACACGATTCCGTCGCCCTCGGGCGCGACGTGCGATTCCGCATGGAACGCAACCGCGAGAAAACCACCCGCATGCTCGCAGCCATGGCCAAGCCCTGATCTCCCATGAAATTCCCGTTCCTCTTTTTCCTGCGGATCGCCGCCCTCGGGTGCTGCGTCTCGCCCTCCCTGCGCGCCGCCGATGACGCGCCGCGGCTGCTCGTGACCAACGCCCTCATCGTCACGCTCGCCGACGGCGACGACAAACCCTTCACCGGTTACCTCCTCGTCGGACCCGACGGTCGCATCGCCAGCCTCGCGGCCGGGGCGCCGCCCGCCGGCACCACCGCTACGCAGACGGTCGATGGCACCGGCATGATCGTGATGCCGGGATTTATCTCGGGCCACAGTCATCTCGGGTCATCCGTGCGACGCGGCCGGCTGCCCGACAAGGAACTCGACGGCCTGATCGAAAACCCGGTGCCGTTCTTCGCCGCGCAATATGTGGCGGCGGGAGACCTGCACGCCTTCGCGCTGCACGGCTCGCTCGACTATCTGCGCAACGGCATCACGACCGCGTTCGAATATCCGATCCGCAACCGCTACCTCGGCGAGGAATTCTACAAGGAAATGTTTCAGGCGGAAATCTCCTCGGGAATGCGGATCGTCTACGGCTACAACGTACCCGATCTCCCGCTCCCCGCGGCGCGACAGGCCTTCCTCGACTTCAAGGCCTTCGCCGAGAAAACCGCCGCCGGCAACCCGCGCTACCTCAAGCTGGCGCTCGCCAAGACCGGACACCTCGGCCGCTGGGGACACGACTTCTTTCCCACCGAGGTCGCGATCGCGAAGGAGTTCGGACTCGATCTCCAGCTTCACTTCCTCGAGTCCGCGCTGCTGCAGATGCAGAATCGCGCGGACTTCAAAATGATGGAGGAAGTCGGCGCGTTGAAGGTCGGCCTGATCTATGGACACTTCATCCACCCCAGTGAGGAAATTCTGCTGAAGTCCGTCGAGGCCGGCGCGCGCATGATCTGGAATCCGCTTTCGAACGGCCGCCTCGCCTCCGGTCTCGCCAACATTCCCCGCTATTTGAAAGCGGGCATGACGGTGGGAATGGGACTCGACGGCCAGGGCACGTCCGATCTCGCCGATCCTTTCGAGAACATGCGGATGGGACTCTACAGCCTGCGGATGAAGACCAACAACGCGTCCATCCTGCTCCCGCTCGACATGCTTCGCCTGCACACCCTGGGCACCGCCCGCGCCATCGGGGTCGCCGACAAGGTCGGCTCGCTCGAGGTGGGCAAGTTCGCCGATTTCCTCCTCGTGGATCCGACGCAGCCAGACACCGGGCCCATCTACGACCCGTTCGCGACGCTGGTTTTCGTCTGCGGCAGCTCGAACGTCGACACGGTCTTTGTCGGCGGCGAACCGGTCGTGAAACGCGGCCAGCCGCTGAAGTTCGACGCCGCCGCGGTCGCTCGCGACGTGAAGGCCCGCGTGGCCGCCATGAAGCAACGCAGCGAAGCGAAATCCCTCACCGCCACCGCACCCTGAACATGGCCAACCTTCGTCGCACCGCCTCGCTTCTTTTCATCGCCGGTGCGATGGCGCTCGCCGCGTGCGCGTGCGCCGCGCCCGCCAGGTTGCTCGTCAGGAATGCGACGATCCTGACGGTGAAGCCGGGCAGCGAGGCGCCGTTTGTCGGCTACCTCGCCATCGGCACCGATGGAAAAATCGCCGCCATCGGCGAGGGCTCTCCGCCCGCGGACCTGATCGCGAGCGAGACGCTCGATGGGACGGACCGCATTGTCCTCCCCGGTTTTATTTCCGCGCACAGCCATATCTGGCAAAGCGCGTTTCGCGGTCTCGCGCCGAATGAATTCGTGCGGAACTGGGTCACGGTCACCCGCGCACAGAGCAATCTGGGTTCCGCGGAGGATTTTTACTGGTTCACGTTGCACGGCTACCTCGATCACCTGCGTCACGGGATCACGTCTGCGTACAATTTCACGCAAGGCAGCCGCGACCCCGCGTTCCAGGAAGGACAGCTCAAGGCCGGCCTCGATTCCGGAATGCGAATGGTCCACGCGTGGGCGCGCACCCGTGAGATGTCACCGGACGAACAGCGCGCGCAATTCCTGAAGTTTCTCGAGTTCGCCACACCCTCCGCCGCTTCACCGCTCCTGCTGAAACTCTCCATTTCCGGCGCCGCCACGTCGAAGGAGTCGGTCGCCTTCGACCACGCGCTCGTGCAGGAATTCGGTCTCGTCAACCAGACCCACTACCTCGAATACCCGCGTGATGTGGAGCAGCAGCGCGCGCAATTCCAGTATTTCCTCGAGGCCGGCGCGCTGGGGCCGACGCTTTATTTCGGCCACTTCATTCATACCGACGACGCGATCCTCGCCGCCGTCGGAAAAGCGGGAGGCGGCATGTCGTGGAATCCGCTTTCCAACGGACGCCTCGCGTCTGGCCTCGCCGATATTCCGAAATATCTGAAACACGGCGTGAAGATCGGCATGGGCGTCGATGGCCAGGCGAGCGCCGACCTGCCCGATCCGTTTGAGAATATGCGCATGGGCCTCTACGGCATCCGCGCGCTTTACAAGGACGGCACGGTCCTGACGCCGGCCGACGTCCTCCGCTTTCACACGCTGGGCAGCGCCACGGTGATGAACGTCGCCGACAAGGTCGGCTCGCTCGAAGTCGGCAAACTCGGCGATTTTCTCGTGATCAATCCCGCCACTGTGGACCGCGCACCGGTGTACGATCCGGTCGCGACGCTGGTCTTCGCGTGCAACACCCAGAACCTCGAGGGCGTCTATGTCGGCGGCGAACTCGTGAGTTCCTACTGCAAGCTGCTCAAGGCGGATTTCACCAACGTCCAGCGCGAGCTGCACACCCGCGTGCTCGCGATCAAAAACAAACCGGCTGCGGTCACCGCCGGCGTCAAATGAGGCGTCACGCCGCCGCCACCTCACTCATGAAAACCAAGACGCTTCTCTCTTTCACGCTCCCGCTCGCCGCGCTCTCGCTGGCCTGGGCAACCGCGCCCGCCGTTGCGCCGCTGCCCGATGATCCTTCCTGCACCGCCGAAGACCGCAAATTCATGGCTCGCGCCGCGGAGCTCGCCTCATCTGCCGTCGCGCACGGGAACAGCGCTTACGGCGCGTTGCTCGTCAAGGACGGGAAAATCCTGATCGAGGGTGAAAACGACGCGACGACCAGTCGCGATATCACTCACCACGCCGAGACCGGCCTGCTTTCCGTCGCGAGCGTCAAGTACGGCCGGGCATTCCTCGCCGACTGCATCCTCTACACGAGCACCGAGCCTTGCATCATGTGTTGCGGTTCAATCCGCGCCGCCGGCCTCAAGAAATTCGTCTACGGCGTCACGGCCACGCAAGTCAGCCGCCTGCGCGGACGACCCGTGCCCGCGAATCCGCTCGAATGCCGGGAGGTTTACGAGCGAACCGGTTCAAGCGACGTGACGATCCTCGGCCCGTTGATGGAAGCGGAGGGCCTCGCCATCCATGCCGCAGCGGCCGCGCGACCGCCGGCCAAACGTTAACCCGGTTCAACGGGTGCCCGGGCGAGCCATGGCATCCAGCGTGCTAAGTCTGACAACGCCAATCGTCTGACTCCCACAACCGTAAGCATGAACTCACCCGGGCAAATTTCTGAGCATAAAGGCGGTCGAGTTGTTGCAAACTTAATCTCCCCGGACGGCGAACGGGAGGCGGCGTTGTTTTTTGTAGCTGCGGTCTATGACCGCCCGGGAACACGGCACCGCCTTCGACGACGGTCACAGACCGCCGCCACAACGAACCAATCCACCTGCCCGTGACCTCCTCCACGCGAGTCCTCGAAGTCCGCGATCTGCGGAAAGCGTTTCGTACGCCGGAAGGTGACACCAAGCCGGTGGTCGCGATCGCCCACTTTTCACTCGAAGCCGGTGCGCAGGTAGGCCTCAAGGGCGAAAGTGGCAGCGGCAAGACCACGTTCCTCAATCTCATCGCCGGGATCGTGAAGGCCGACTCCGGCTCCGTGGTGCTGAACGGCGCCGAACTTTCGGCGCTCAGCGAATCGCGACGCGATCGTTTGCGGGCAACCACGCTGGGCTGCGTCTATCAGAGCTTCAATCTGCTCCAGGGTTACACCTGCGTGGAAAACGTGCTGCTCGCGATGTCGTTCGGCGCAGGACGCGATCGCGCCTTTGCGATCAGGCTGCTCGACCGCGTCGGACTCTCGCACCGGCTCGCCTATTACCCGCGGCAGCTGTCCGTCGGGCAACAGCAACGCGTCGCCGTCGCGCGCGCGCTGGCCAACCGCCCGAAGCTCGTCCTCGCCGACGAACCGACCGGCAACCTCGATACGGCGCTCGCCACCGAGACGCTCGCCCTTCTGCGCGAAGCCTGCTCCGAACAGGGCGCGGCGCTTCTTCTCGTCAGCCACGACCGCGACATCCTCGCGCAATTCGAGCACGTCGAAGAATTCAAGCAGCTCAACCAGCCGGGCAACTCGTAACCCCTCCTCGATGACCACACCAAAAACCGCCGTTCCGCAGAGAGAATGTCACTTAATAAGTGACATTGCTCTCTGCGCCGCACCGTCGCCATTGGCCTGGCAGCTGGGGCGGGACCGCTGGGCCCGCCTCGGATGCGATGCGTGCTTTCCCGGCGGGCCCAGCGGCCGAGGCTTACGCACTCGTCCCGGCCGAGGCTTACGCGCTCGTCCCGGTCCGGCCCTGCCCCAGGCAACCTTCCGATGATCATTCTCCTGCTCGTCTACAAAAGCCTGCGCCACCACCTGGTCTCGACCCTCGTGTCGGCGATCGCCATCGCCCTCGCGGGCGGGCTGCTGATGGCCGTGTGGGTGATGAAGGATGAGGCGAACCGGACTTTCACCGGTGTGACCGGCGGGTTTGACGCGGTCCTCGGCGCCCGCAGCTCGAAACTGCAACTCGTGTTGAATGCCATTTTCCACCTCGAGGACAGCCCGGGAAACATCGCCGCGGCAGACATCGAGGCGATCCAGAAAAACCCCAGCGTAGAACTGGCGCTGCCCATCGCGGTGGGAGACAACTACCAAGGGTACCGGCTGGTCGGGACAACCCCGGATGTTTTCACGCGCGTCGAGTATGCCCCCGGCAGGCACTACGAAATTCTCGCGCCGGGACGCGCGTTTGGCGAAGGCCAGTTCGAGGCCGTGGTTGGCAGTTTCGCGGCCGAGAAACTGGGGCTGAAACCCGGCGACACGTTTCATCCGTTTCACGGTTTGATCTTCGACGAGGCGAAACAGCACTCGGAAACCTATGTGGTCACCGGCGTGCTCGCGCCGACGAGCACCCCAACGGATCGCGTGATCTGGATTCCGATCAGCGGTGTGCAGCGCATGAGCGGCCACGACCCGAAGACCGCCACCGACGCGAGCGCCGTGCTCGTGAAGCTCAAGGCCTCCAGCCCGATGAGCGGCTTCCAGCTCGACATGCTCTACAACAAGCGCGGCAACCGCCTCACCTTCGCGTGGCCGATCGGATCCATCCTCGGAAAGCTCTTCGACAAGATCGCGTGGTTCGACCGCATCCTCGCGTTCATCTCGTACCTGGTGGTCGTGGTCGCGACCGCGTCCATTCTGGCGAGCATCTACAATTCGATGAACGAACGCCGGCGTGAGATCGCCATCCTCCGCGCCCTGGGCGCCCAGCGCGTGACCGTGTTCAGCGCGATCGTCGTGGAATCCGCCGCGATCGCAGCGCTCGGGATGGTGATCGCGTTTTTCATCTATGGCGCGGTCGTGGTCGTGGCGTCCGAAATCATCCGGTCGCAGACCGGCGTGGTCATCGATCCGCTGAAATTCCACCTCGTGATGCTCGTGGCCCCCGCGGGGATCATCAGCCTCTCCGCCCTGCTCGGAATTTTTCCCGCGTTCAAAGCCTACCGCACGGACGTCGCGAGCGGCTTGTCGCCGGTCTCCTGATTCTTCCCATGAACAACCCGCGTTATCTCCCGGCGATCATCGCCGTTGCCGTTGCCGTTGCCTCCAGCGGCCTCGCGCTCCTCGGCGGCTGCAGTCGGCGCGTCGAGCACGCTCCGTCCACGCACACCGAACACGTTCACGCCGCGAAACACGGCGGCGTCGCGGTGGAATTGGGCGAACACGAATTTCAGGTCGAGTTCACCCACGGGGACACGCAGGGGACACTGTTCGCCTATGTGATGGACGGGCACATGAACGAGTACGTCCGCATCGAAGCGCCAAGGTTCTCCGCCACCGCAACGATCGATGGCGTCGCTTCCCCCATCGTGTTCGAAGCGACTGCCGAGCCGGCGACGGGGGAGAAAGTCGGCGACTCTTCCCTGTTCACCGCGAAGCTCGCTGGAGCATCGGCCAGGTCCGCCGTTGATCTCTCGGTTCCGGCACTCGTGATCAAAGGGCACATCTACCAGAACGTAGCCGCGCGCGTGCCGGCCCGCACGAAATCCTGAGCAGAGCCAGCGAATGCACGCCGGCCCATGACCGGCGGATTGGGGGACTTGTTTGTCGTCGCGAGGTCCGCGAAGCGCGCCGTCGCCGCCGACGCAAAGCGGTCGTCGCGATTCCGCTGGATTGCTTCGCCGTCCCGCGCAGCGGGACTTCTCGCGATGACAATCTGCGCCGGGATCCGGCGGGCACCGTCATCGCGAATGGGAAAACGCGATACAATGAAAAGGTTTCATCGGCCCGGCGCTTTACGCCGGGAGCGCGATCCGTAGGGTGGTGACGTCTAAGCGGCCCCCACCCCAATCCGGGCCGCGTCAGTAACGCCAAACCCTCGTCTTGTTGTCTCATGAAAACCCTTAAGTTCGTTTTCGCCGCTGCCCTGCTGGTCGCGTCGTCGCTCGCCGCTCGCGCGGACGTTTCCGCGCAAGCCTGGCTCGAATCGTATTATCTCAACCCACAGCCCGAACAGCTCGGCACCGCGGTTCGCGCGTTGAGCCGCCAGGGCTATTTTGAAAAGCCCGGACACACCGCGATCGCCATCGGTTTCCTCAGCACCGTCTTCGCCCAGAACCCGCAGCGCGTCGACGGCTGGCTGACGGAGTTCAACGGCCTTCCCCTGCATCATCATCGCTTGATCGCTTCCGCCCTGTGGCAGGCCGGCCATCCGATGGGTGCGCAACTGCTGCGCACGCTTTCCGAGCGTTCGACGGTCGCCGCCGAGGTACAGCAGCTCGCCGCCAAACCGAGCCTGCCCGTCGCCGATACTCCCGTCCTTTCGCCCTCCTCGATGAACCTCCAGTGGGGCGCGTTCCTCGCGACGGGCAATGAGCGCCACGTCATCGCCATTTTCGATGGCATCGGCGCGGATCGCCCCGCGCTTTCCACGGCGGCACGCTATGCACTGGCGCAAAACGCCGTCGCGCATCCCCGCGTGATGGAGATTTGCCAGGCTCAGCTCAGCAAGCAGCCGAACGAAGTGCAGTCCGTCCTTCGCGCCGCGTTGAACGACGCCGCTCTCGCCGGGAAACCGCACATCTGAGCGGTAATTTCGATTTGTAATCCTCCGCCGGCCTCGAAAGAGGCCGGCTTTTTTGCGCCCACACGTCACTTATATTAAGTGACATTAAAAAACCTCCACCTGCAGTCCTCCGTCTCGGACGAGCTACGGTCGCGTGACAATGTCACTTAATAAGTGACATTCCCGCGTGCGTCGGCCCGGGGCGCTTGGGTCGACCCCGCGTGTGCATCGGGCTCCGGGGTGTGCGTCGGGCTCCGGCATGTGCATCGGCGCTGGCGTTGCGCATCGGCCCCGGCGCGTTCGTCGGCTTCGGCGGTTGGGGCGGCTGGGGTCCGGTTCGCCATGAGCGGCGCTTTTTCACCTTAACGACGACGTTAAAAGGTTTCATCGGCGAAGGGCGGTCACGCGCGCCGCGTGGCACAGGCCATGCACCTAGCTCCTCATGCCGCTCGCCCTGCTTGCTCCCTTGTTCCGCGCCACGGGTTGCGGACGGACGTGGCTGTGGCTGTTCATCGCAGCCGGCATGTGTCTCGAGACGAAACTCGCCGCCGCGGAGCCTGCGGTCGCCGTTCTCTACGGATCGGCCTGGTCGCCCGGCGACGCGGCCCGCGATGGCGCGGCGGAATTCGAAGTACTGCTCTGCGCGGCGCGGGTTCGCCATGCCGCGCCGCTGGCGGGGATCGTGGGCGTGGGGGCACGCCGCGGAAGTTTCCCCCCGGCCGCGGAACTGGCGCTCGAACGCGTGGCGCACATGGGCGTCCCGGTCGTGCGCGTCGCCCAGCAGGGTGCCCTCTCCGCAAACGAAAACGACGTTTTCATCGAGGCCGGTTCACTCGCTCCCGCTGACGCGAAACGGCTTCTCGGCGAATGCCTGCAACGCTACGGTCCGCTGCCTTCCGCCGCCGACCCCATGCATCCCACGAAAAAGGAGCGGGCCGCGATCCGCGCGAAGCTCGCGGACTACCAGCTGCAATTCGACGCGCGCAATGCCGCCCAGCTGGCGATGCGCTGAAAATTTTGGGTCTTGCCCAGGGTTGGGTCGAACAGTTCGCTCGGCCTCCCATGAGCACTCCCGCCCCCGCCGAACACGCCGTTTTCAAGACCGCCTATGGCGACATGACCATCGCCTTCTGGCCCGACGTCGCGCCGAAGACCGTCGAGAATTTCAAAAAACTCGCCCGCGCCGGTTTCTACAACGGCACCGCGTTTCACCGCATCATCAAGGGTTTCATGATCCAGGGCGGCTGCCCCAACACCAAGGCCGGTGAAAAGGGCATGCCCGGCACGGGCGGCCCGGGCTGGAAGGTGAAGGCCGAGTTCAACAAAAAGCCCCACGTGCGCGGTGTGATCTCGATGGCGCGTTCCTCCGATCCGGATTCCGCGGGCAGCCAGTTTTTCCTCTGTCACGGCGCCGCGGGTTTCCTCGACGGCAAATACACCGCGTTCGGCGAGCTCGTGAAGGGCGATGACGTCCTCGAGAAAATCGCGAACGTTCCCACCACCCACGGCGGCGGCGGCGAGAAGAGCACGCCGATCGATCGCGTCGAGCTCACCAGCGTGAGCATCGTACCCGCGGCTTAAGACTCAGGGGACGGATTTTTTTCCCGTCCCCCGGCGGTTGAGGTCTTCCAGCGTCTGCTGCGCACGCTTCCGCAGCGACGCTGGCATTTCCGGCGTCTCGATCGTCTCGGCCAGCAGCCGGCGGGCGTCGTCGATGCGGTCCTCTTTCAACGCGCTGCCGATTTCCTCGGATCGCAGCGCGGCCCGCAGTTGCGGCCGGAGCGCGGAAAGCTGGGCGCGGAGCACGGTGTTCGTCGTCTGCGAAAACTGCTGCTCGAGGTACACGAGCGCCTCGGCGAATTTTTTCTCCCGGTGCAGCGCATCGAGATGCTCGGAGACTTCCTTCTGGTTCCAGGCTTGGAAAAGGTTTCGCGCGAAGGCCCGCACCCGCGAGGGCTGGTCGGGATCGTCCGAGAGCTGATCCATCTCCTTGAGCGCGGTCAGCCGGTCCCCTGCCCGCTCGGTGAGCACGGCGAGGCCGGCGCGGATCATTCCATCCTTCGGGAAAACCTTCCGGCCGATTTCGAGATACTCGCGGTCGTGCGGCTGCACCGGGTCGATCTGCCCGACGAGGGCCGCGAGGTTCTGATACGACGTCAGAAACCGCGGATAGAGTCCGATCGCATGTTCGTAGTTGTCAGCGATCTCGCGCGCCTTCCCGGGCGGCAGCGCGGTAATTTCCCCGGCCGCGTTCGTGGCCGCCTGCTGGGCACGATACGCCAGCTCGAAGTACGGTTGATAGTCCTTGGAGCCTTTTTCCACGGCGGTGGCGAACGCTTCCAGCCCCTTCTCCGCGTCGCCGCTTTCCTGCCGCGCCATGCCGAGCAGCTCGTAGCCCCGCGGATCATCCGGCGCGATCGCGATCGATTCCCGCGCGAAGGCGGCGGCTTTTTCCCACCGGCGCGCCGCGAGGGCGAGCCGGCCGAGCGCCTGGGCGACATCGAACGGCGTCGCGGCTTCCGCTTTGAGCGGGGCGAGTTTCTGGACGGCTTTGCTGGCAATGTAGTAGGTCCCGCCCTGGAGGTAATCCTTCAGGAGCCGGTCGAACTCGGCGTATTCCATTCCCATCGATTCGCGGAACGCATCGACCATCGGCATTCCGTTATGGGTAAGCTGCATGAACTGAAACAAACCGCCGCGCGGCAGTTTCTCATTCTTGCCGTAAAGGATCAGATGCACCGCGGCCCACGACTGGGCGTAAACGATTCCGGTGCGCGACGACTCATCGAGAAACAGCTCGCCGCGGGTCACGAAGACCAGCCGGTCCATCGGCATCTGCGGAAAAACGCGGAGCGTTGTCACGTGCTCGGGAATCGCCTCGCCCCAATGCGCCCGGTTTTTCGTCACCGCGAACGTCGAGAAAACCTCCGCCAGCCCTTCCTCGATCCACACGGGGTTCGTGCGTTCCATCGCGCTCAAAAACCAGTGCACGCCTTCATGGAAAATCGTGTGCCGCACATCGTCCGACGGGCTCGCGCCGGACAAACCCGCGACCGCCCAGGATTCGTGGCGCAGAAAAAAACCCGCCACGCCGGCCGGCCTGCCCTTGTCGGTGAGCGGACGATAGTCCTCAAATGGCCGCTCGCGGGCGAAAACGACAATGGTGAGCGGCGTCAGTGGACGCCGGAAATTAAACAGCCCGCGCAGCTCCGCGATATACTGGGTGAACTCGCCCGCCCAAACGACGGCTTCCTTCTGCGCCAACGTGGTCACGAGGGTGAATTCCGGCGTCGTCACCTGCAGCCACCTCTCGTCCTTCGCCGCCACCCTTCCCGGCAGCACGATCCCCAGGACCGCGAGGGCGATCAGCCAGCGAAAGCTGTTTTTCAAAACGGAGAACATGGGTTTCGTCACGCGGCCTTCGTGTAGCCAAGCGCCGCGGCCACGGCTTCGTTGACGATTTTGCCGCCGCGTGTGTTCGCGCCTTTCGCCAGTCCGGCGTGTCCGGCGAGGGCGCGCTGCACCCCGCGTTGCACGAGCATGGCGACGAACGGCTCGGTGGCCTGCGTGAGACCGAGCGTGGAAGTGCGGCCGACGAGCGCGGGCATGTTCGGCACCGCGTAATGAATCACGCCGTGCTCGCGATAAACGGGATTCCGGTGGGAGGTCGGCCGGATGCTTTCGATGCAACCGCCCTGGTCGATGGCGATGTCCACGATCACGCTGCCGGGCCGCATCGTCGCCACGGTTTTCTTGGAAACCACCACCGGCGCCTTGGCGGCCGGAATCAAAACCGCGCCGATGAGCAGGTCCGCATCCGCCACCTCGTGGGCGATATTCGCCGGGTTCGACATCAGCGTGACCACGCGTCCGCGATACTCGGAGTCGAGCGCCTCGAGTTTCCGGGTGTCGAGATCGAGCACCGTCACGCGCGCGCCCATGCCCACCGCCATCTGGACCGCATGCGCGCCGGAATTTCCCGCGCCCACCACGACGACATGCCCCGGCATCGTGCCGGGAATTCCCCCGAGCAACACGCCCGATCCGCCGTGCTGCGATTGCAGAAAATAGGCGCCGATCTGAATCGAGAGCCGGCCGGCGATCTGCGACATCGGCTTGAGCAGGGGGAAGCTTCCGTCGCTGCCCTCCACGGTTTCATACGCGATGCCGAGGATGCGTTTTTTCAGCAGGACCTTGGTCAGCTCCGCGCCCGCCGCGAGGTGCAGGTAGGTGAAAAGCGCCTGGTCCTCCCGCAACAAGTCGTACTCCGCCGCGAGCGGCTCCTTCACCTTCAGGATCAATTCCGCGGCGCGCCAGACCCTGCCCGCCTCGCTGACCAGCGTGGCACCCGCCGCGCGATATTCGGCGTCCGTGAATCCCGCGGTGAGGCCGGCGGATTTCTGCACCAGCACTTTCGCGCCGAGCGTCACGCAGCGCCGGCACAAGCTCGGCGTCATCGAGACACGCGTCTCGCCGATCTTGATTTCTTTCGGAACACCAATGGTCACGGCCAAAAAAAACTCCCGTTCCCAGGCGATGGCAATGCGGAAGCCCCGCGGTATTGCCACGTTCACCAAGAGTTAACCAAAAACGCTTCCTCCGCTTTCGTCGCTTCCTTCATTGCTTCCCGCTGAAACCGCTTCTGGTTTGGTAACCCCACACCATGCCGAAGCCGCTCCATCTCATCGTCGCTTGCGCCGGGAACCGCGTCATCGGACGCGACGGCCGGCTGCCATGGAAGATTCCGGAGGACCGGCAGTATTTCGACACGCAGACGGCGGGACAAATCGTGGTGCTGGGCCGCGTGTGTTTCGAATCCTGGCCGGACGCGAACCAGGATGGCCGCCGCCCTGTCGTCGTCACGCGCAACACCACTCTCGCGAGCGAGGGAGTGCGAGTTGCCGCGTCGCTCGACGCCGCTCTCGCGATCGCAGACACGCTGCCCGGCGAAATCTACATCTGCGGAGGGCAGCGCATCTACGAGGAAACCCTCGCGATGGCCGCCAAGCCCACGCGACCGATCCGGCTGCATCTCACCCTCGTGCATGCCGAGATGCCAGGCGACCGCTTCTTCCCCGAGTGGCGTCATCTGGCGTGGAAGGAAATCAGCCGGCGTGAAAGCGCCGATGCGAACTACCGCTACACGTTTTTCGAGCTGGAGCGCGAGTGAACGGAGAGAAAGGTCGCGCGGTTTGGAGCAGGGCGGGTCTGTGACCCGCTCTTTCGGGATTTCGGAATTGGCGAGATCGGGTCACAGACCCGTGCCACTTTCAAAAACCACTCGCTCCCGCACGCAGCTCAAAACCTACAAACCTCCGGTCAAAACGCGGTAGACCAAAAACCCCGTCAAACCGAGACCGACAATCCACCAAAAAACCGGCACACCCTTGGGCGCGATGCTTCGTTTCAAGCGATCGTCTTTCAACGGCTCTCCGTCGTCGAACGCTGACTCGGGCAGATCCAGCCCGTCGTAGCGCGTGGTCTTCTCGTTCCATCCCGTCCGCTCGTCGGCCCCGCAATCGGGACAGGCGGGTGCGTTCGGCGGAACCTCCGCACCACAAACGGGGCATTCGGACGGCGTGCGACTTCCGGGTTTTCCCACTGCCATAGGCACGAAAGTTACCGGAGTTTACCCCGTGTCCGGCGTGGCGCCCGCCAGAGCCGCGTGGGCCTTCGCCACTTCGACGTATTTTTCCGCCCAACCCCGCAAGGCGCGCTGTTCCTCCTCCGTGAGAATACGAACGATCCTGGCCGGCGATCCGTAGACCAGCGAACCCGGCGGGCACTCGAAGCGCTGGGGCACCAGGGAATTCGCACCCACGATGCTGCGGGTGCCGATCTTCGCCTGGTCGAGGACCGTCGCCCCCATTCCAATCAAACATTCATCGCCAATTGCGCAGGCATGGATGATCGCGGCGTGTCCGATGGTGCACCACGCCCCGATGAACGCGCCCGCATCGTCGGCGAGATGCACGATGGCGTTGTCCTGGATGTTGGTGCCCTCGCCGATGCGAATGACATTGATGTCGCCCCGCAGCACGGCGCCGTAGAAAACGCTGCTCTGCGCGCCGAGCGCGACATCGCCGACAACGGTGGCGTTCGCGGCGACGAAAAGCGCCCGGGCGGTGTCGGGGGTTTTCCCGAGGTGTTGGGCCAGACGGTCCTGGACGGTCATGACTTGGTTCTCGCCGTCTCGCCGCGCCGCGGCAAGCTCGGCGCGAAAGTAGCTACCCCTCCCCCATGGAAACACTCACTCATGTGGGCCGCGGTTTGATCGGCATCGCGGCGTTCATCGGCATCGCCTACGCCTGCAGCGAAAACCGGCGCGCCGTTCCGTGGCGGCTCGTCGGCGCCGGCCTGCTCCTCCAGATCATCTGCGGCGTGCTCGTGCTCAAGGTCGACGCGGTGCGCGCCGCCGTCGACGCGGTGGGCAACATGTTCGTGGCGATCCTCGATTTTAACCGCGCGGGCTCCCAATTCCTCTTCGGCAGCCTGATCACCGAGACCAAGTCGTTCGGGTACATTTTCGCCTTCCAGGTGCTCCCGACGATTATCTTTTTCTCGGCGCTTACCTCCCTCCTGTTTTATTTCGGGCTCCTCCAGAAAGTCGTCTACGCCTTCGCGTGGTTGATGTCGAAAACGATGAAGCTTTCCGGCGCCGAGAGCTTGAGCGCATCGGCGAATATCTTCCTCGGACAAACCGAGGCTCCGCTGCTGATCAAACCCTATCTCCCGACGATGACGCGCTCCGAGCTGCTCGCGGTCATGGTCGGCGGCATGGCGAATATCGCCGGGGCCGTGCTCGTGGCCTACATCGGGATGCTGGGTGGCGAGGATCCGGTGGCGCGTCTGGTTTTCGCCAAGCACCTGATCACGGCGTCGATCATGTCGGCGCCGGCATCGCTCTACATTGCGAAAATCATGCTGCCGCAAACGGAAGCGGTCGACGAAACCATCAGCGTGCCCAGGGAAAAAATCGGGGCCAACGCCCTCGAGGCCGTCGCGATCGGCACGAGCGACGGGATCAAGCTGGCGGTCAACGTCGGCGCGATGCTGCTCGTTTTCACGGCGTTCATCGCGATGGCGAATGCCATCCTCGCCCACGGCATCGGCGGGTGGTCGGGCTTCAACGCCTGGATCGGCGAATCGACTGCCGGACGCTACACGACGCTCTCCCTGCAATACATCATGGGAATCATTTTTGCGCCGATCGGCTGGCTGATGGGCATCGACTACGGCTCGCTCACCACCGCGGGCCAGGTGATCGGCGAGAAAACGATCCTCAACGAATTCTACGCCTACGGCACCCTCGGGAACTTGATCACGAAAGGCCAGCTGCCCGACGTGCGGGCCCAGGTGATTCTCACCTATGCGCTGTGCGGCTTCGCGAACATCGCATCCATCGGCATCCAGATCGGCGGCATCGGAGTGCTCGCGCCCAACCGCCGGGCGGTCCTCGCCGAGCTCGGCGTGAAATCGCTGATCGGCGGAAGCCTCTGCACCTTCATCGGCGCCGCGATCGCGGGAGCGCTGACCTAGGCAGCCCGATCGTAGCAGCCGAGGTGACGGGGCTGGGACAAACGCGCCGTTCCCAACCTCCGCCCAGCCTCGTCACCTCGGCTGCTACTTTCGAACGTTCCTACTTCTTGTACCAGGCGCCGTCTTCCTTCTGCAGCCACACGCCGGCGGCGCTGTTCGCGGCAATTTGTTTGGCGCGAGCCCGGCCCACCTGGTCGGCGGATGATCCGGTCTGTTTCGCGAGTGCTGCGTAGACGGTTTCGCGATCGCTGTTTTCGGCGCCCACCACGGCGCCGGCTTCGGCATCGGCCGCGCGAACTTCGAGCAGACCGCGGTTGTTTTCGCCGATCGCGCCTTTCGCCTTGAGCTCATCGACCTTGGCGATGCGCTCAGCCATGCGGGCTTTCACCGCGCCGAGGTCCTGGGCATGTGCGGTCGCCGTCACAAAACCGAGGGCGAGCACGGCAATCATCGAAAAAAGACGGAGGAAGGAAATTTTCATGACGAAGGCGATCAGGGTTTGGAAGCAGAGGGTTTGGAGAGGGTCGTCGATTTCTTGTCGAGGTCGCCGAAGAAGTCGTCGAGGGCCTTGTCGACTTTCACGTTCACATCGACCGTCGCGTGGACTTCCACGGGATCGACCTTCACATGAATGCATCCGGCGAGGAACAGCGCGCTGCTGAGAAAGAGAAATCGGCGTAACATGGGGGAAAGGTTCATGGTGGGACGTCGGCTGGCAACGAAAGTTTCATTTTTGGACCTGGATCGAGAACTCCTGGTTCAGCCCAAAACGAAGAATGTCGTCCAGCCGGCCGGTGAGATTCACGTCGATCGCGACCGACTTAACGCTTCCGCCTTCCTTAACCGGCCGGGCTTTCATGCGTACCTTGGCCGTGCGGCCGTCGGCGTCGCCCTCCGGCGTCAGCTGCACCGACAGCGAATCCACCTGCAGCGACGCCCGGCCCGTTTCAATTTCCGCCATGTCGGAATAGGCGGGGTTGTCCGCCGAAAGCCACTTGGACAAGGGGCCGGTCCACGTCGGCAGGGGTTCGAATCGCTTCGGCATGCTTTGCGTCAAAAAGCCCGGTTTCGGGGCGAGGCGAACCACGGTCGCTTCCGTTTTTCCGACAGCCAGGTCGCCCGCGCCCAGATGAAAGCCGCCCGCGGTGCTCCACCCCACCCGGACCGTTCCGTCCATTCTTCCCTCCGCCGAGGTAAGGCTCGCGGGCACGAGCGCGACCAGGTCCTGCAATCCCACGTTCACGATGTGCAGCGTCCCTTCCGCAGCGAACGGCGAAAGCGTCACGGTCGTCGGGTCCACCGTGACTTCCCCGCCCGCGATTTCCACCCGCGCCTCGCTCAATTCCACCGTGCGGTCCTCGTTGAGCATTCCCCGCAGCAAAACATTTCTCGCCCCGAACCGGCTCGTGGTCACCGTGCCGATCTTCGCTTCAAAGGGTTTGAGACTCTTCGTGCGAAATCCATCGGCATCGACGGCGAGTTCGGCGGCAAAGGTCACCCCGTCCAGCGTCCATCCGTCGGTCGTTTGTTCCAGCCGGCCGTCGCTCATCTCCGCTTGCAGCGTCCCGGACGGCACGCCGGCGCTGATCGTGCCGGCGCCGGAAACCGTCACGGTTCCCTTCACGGCAAAACCACCGAGCTCCGCGGAAAGTTTTGCGAGCGACGGAAACCACTTCGCCAAATCCAGCTCCCCTTCGCTGATCTTCCACGTCCCTTCCCGCAGCGACGAGAGCATCACCGACGCGCGCAACGTCATTCCGTCCCCGTTGACCGCGAGTTCGATCGCCCGGTTTTTTCCATCCAGGCCCGCGTCGCGAATATCGGCGCTCCACCGGATCGAGGGCGCGCCGGATACTTTCAACGGCTTGAATTCTCCGCTGAGCATCCCCGAAACCGGCGGGAAAACAATTTCCGTCGCCGCCGGCGCCCGGCCACAAAGCGCCCCGCAGAGGAGGACGACCATGGGGCGGAGCATTTTCATCGGAGGTGAGAGTTAACGAAGCCACCTTAGAGGCCAGCCAACTCCACTTCGGTTCCCTCGGATCGCGATGCCGATCCCCGGAACCCTGGACCCAACCCACGGTCTCCACGCCCCCATGGACTCATTCCGTTCCTCCCGTTTGCGACCCGGCGTTTTCGCCGGCGCACTGCTGATTTTTGCGGCGGCCTTTTCCGGCTGCAGCACACCGGTGCAGGTGACGACCGACAACCGCACCCTCGGCGAATATAAATTCGGTTTCCTGGTGGTCGCGCCACCGAAGCCCTTCGAGGAGGTCCGCGATGCCGTCAAGCGGGGCTTCAAGGATCTCGGCTATTTCCTCGTTCAGGACGAACTGGATCCCCCCGGCAAGTGCGAGCTCCGCGCCCGCACGGCGGACGACACGATCGTCATCGTGAAACTGGAAAGCGACGGGACCCTGACCGGCGGACCCTTCACCAACGTGAAAATCCGCTACGGTCTCCGCGGTGACCTGGCGCCCGCGCAGCGGATCTACCAGGCGATCGAGAAGAATCTGTGATCTTGGAGACTGTAGGAGCGGCTTTACGCCGCGACTCCGCTCGCACCGTTAACGTCGCGGCGTAAAGCCGCTCCTACAGTCCCGGAGAAACCTCACGGCACCGGCACCGCCGGCAGGCTCCAGATATCCTTCGCGTACTCGCGAATCGTGCGATCGCTGGAAAACTTGCCCATGCGCGCGGTGTTGAGAATGGCCATGCGCGCCCAGTTTGCCTGGTCGCGATAGGCCTTCTCCACGCGAAGGTGGGCGTCGCTGTATGCGCGGAAATCCGCGAGCACGAGGAAGGGATCGCCACCTTGCAGAAGACTGTGGTGCACGGCGCTGAACGCTCCCGACTCGCCCGGCGTGAAAAATGACGAGCCCAGCCAATCGATCATCGCGCGCAGTTCCTCGTCGGCGTTGTAGTAATTCCACGGGTTGTAGCCCTTTTTCTGCAGCGCCACGACCTCCTCGACGGTGAGGCCGAAGATGAAAATGTTTTCGTCGCCGACCTCCTCCTTGATTTCGACGTTCGCGCCATCGAGCGTGCCGATCGTCAGCGCACCGTTCAGCGCGAGCTTCATGTTGCCCGTGCCCGACGCTTCCTTGCCCGCCGTGGAGATCTGCTCCGAGAGATCGGCGGCGGGAATGATTTTTTCCGCGAGCGACACGCGGTAGTTCGGCAGGAACGCGACCTTCAGTTTGCCGCCGATGCGTTCGTCCGAATTGATGCGCGCCCCGATGAGATTGATCGCGCGAATGATGTTCTTCGCGAGGTCGTAGCCCGGCGCGGCCTTCGCCGCGAAAATGAACACCCGCGGCACGACATCGAGCGACGGGTTCTGCAGCAGCCGGCGGTAGAGCGCCATGATGTGGAGCAAATTCAAATGCTGCCGCTTGTACTCGTGCAGCCGCTTGATCTGCACGTCGAACAGCGCGTCCGGCGAAACGTCGATGCCGCACTCGGTCCGAATCACGTTCGCGAGATCGACTTTGTT
>DATAKE010000063.1:0-11260 GCA_036261745.1 Opitutaceae bacterium | reverse complement strand
CGTCACCACCGCCCGCGCCAAGGGGGTTCGTCCGCTTCGTCTTTTGCTTAAATATCCGGTGCGGCTCGCGGTGAATCCCTTCGTCTCGAGTCTCGGGGGGCTTTTCCCCCAGCTGGTTTCCGGCGGCGCGATTGTGGCGATGGTCCTCAGCCTTCCGATGATCGGACCGACCCTGCTCGACGCGTTGCTGTCCGAGGACGTCTACCTTGCCGGCTCGATGCTCATGCTCCTCAGTTTGCTCGGAATGCTTGGCACGCTCGTCAGCGACTTGTTGCTCCTCTGGCTCGACCCGCGGATTCGGCTTGGGGTGGGGCCCCGGTAGCCTTTTTGCCGTGCGACTTGCGCCGGTGCCGCTGCCCAACAGATTGGTCGAATGAATCCCCCGAAATCTTTTTCCCGTCGCGATGTCCTGAAAACCTTCGGCGCGGGAGCCGCGTTTATCGGATTGGGCGGAATGTCGACACGTGCAGCGGCCGCGGAAGTCGCGACACCTGCTTCTGCCGTCGGTACCATGCAGCCGTTTGTCCTCCCTAAACTCGGCTATGCCTACGCTGCGCTGGAACCGCACATCGACTCACGCACGATGGAAATCCACCACACGAAGCACCATCAGGCTTACATCGACAACGCGACGAAGGCTCTGGCGGAGTATCCCGACCTGAAAAAATTATCCGCGGAAGACATGTTGCGAAATCTTGCGGCGATTCCGGAAAAAATCCGCGTCCCCGTGCGTAACAATGTCGGTGGTCACGTTAACCACGCATTTTTCTGGCAGGTGATCGCGCCCGGTGGGAGCGGTGGTCCTGCGGGAGAGCTGGCCGCCGCAATCGCGACCACGTTTGGATCGTTCGAGACATTCAAAATTCAGTTCGCTGACGCCGCCACGAAACGATTCGGCAGCGGTTGGGCGTGGCTCGTGGCAAAGGGAAACGTGGTCAGTGTCGTGTCGACTCCCAACCAGGATTCACCGATCAGCGACGGCGCGACACCGCTTCTCGGCCTCGATGTCTGGGAGCACGCTTACTACCTGAAATACCAAAACCGCCGTGCGGAATATATCGCGGCGTTCTGGAATGTGGTGAACTGGAACCAAGTGGCGGCAAACTACGCCGCCGTGTCGAAGGCCTGATTTCAGCAGCTCTCTTTTTTGGACCGGGGGATCCAGGATCCAGAATCCCGCGATGGATCAATCAGGATCGCTGATTAACTCTCACCAAATAAAAAGCGCGACCAAGCTGGTCGCGCTTTTGAAAAGGAAATCTCGCAGGAGAATTAATTAACCGCCGGCATCGCCGCGGTCGTCGTGCTGCGGTCCGTCTGGGGAGCCACGCCAAAAAACTCCACGATATGGCCGACACCGGAATAGCCGCGCGCGCGCAGCTTGTCCTCGATTTTGGAGAGCGCGGTATGAAGCTCAGCCGAGGTTTCTCCATCGAGTTCCTCGACGTTGTTCGTCGCCTTGCAGACCACGTGGTAGTGCACGGGCTGGCCAAGGTTGATCTCGTAAAGGCTGGTGCCGTTGTGGAAAAACGCGCGTCGGACAAGACCGATGTCTTCGAACGCCGCCATGCACCGGTAGATGGTGACAAGGTCACAAGCATCCGCCCCAACAATTTCATGAATCTGTTCGATGCTCGTGGGTTGGGGGCGATTGCTCAGCGCTGCGAGAATAGCGAGGCGGGGTTGCGTGATTCGCAGGCCGGCTGACTTTAACCGCGCAGTGGCGAATTCCATCGCAGCCTGCTGGTTGCCACCTTTTTGGGGTCCGGCCAGCGGGTGGTTGGTTTGGGTCGAAGCAATCATGGAATTTACAAAACGTCGGTGGTTGTTCTTGGTCAAGAACAGTTGTGATTCGTTCCCCCTGACTTGGAATCAGGCAACCCGGAAGTGTCCGGACCTACGCCGGGATTGCGTGCCGGCTTCCCGTGTGCCAACTTCCGCGCCCAAGTAATCATGCAACAAGACCCTGATCTCGCTGAGATCATCAGTTTAATTTGTAAGGAAGACCCCCGTTTTGACCGAAAGGCCTACGACTTCGTTCGTGCCGGATTGGATCAGACCGTCAAGGACTTGCGCAAGAAAGACGCGGGGCGGGCAGAGCGGTCGAGGCATGTTAACGGACCCGAGTTATTGGAAGGATTGCGTCTCTACGCTTTGGATCAGTTCGGGCCCCTCGCGAAGACCGTTTTGAACTCATGGGGGCTCAATCGGTGCACTGATTTTGGCGAAGTCGTCTTCAATTTGATCGATTATAACGTTTTTTCCAAAACAGAGAACGATCGCCGGGAGGACTTTTCCGACACTTATGATTTCGAGGACGCGTTTGTGAAACCTTTCCAGCCTGCGAAAAAAGCACGCGGATCCTCCGCCGCTGGCGCCGTCGGCGCCGCCTAGTTCTGTGTGGTGCCCATCGGCTGCCCGGCAAACGAGCGTCCCGGCACCCCAGTTCCCCTCCCTCCCTTTCATGGCCAAACCGTCTTCCGTAACCGCCGATCTCCGCCTTCTTGAACCTTTCTGGTGCGAGCCGGTGGAACGCATCGTCCTGGCGAACGGCCTTACGGTTATCCTGAAACCGGATCGTTCGGCCGCTTTGGCTTCCGTTCAGGTTTGGGTAAAAACGGGCAGTATTCACGAGGGAGACCACCTCGGCGCCGGGCTTTCCCACTATCTGGAGCACATGCTTTTCAAGGGTACCGCCCGCCGCGCCGGCCGGGAACTTTCATCGACGGTTCAGGCACATGGCGGATATATCAACGCCTACACCACGTTTGACCGCACGGTCTACTACATCGATCTTCCGAGCGAACACACCTCGGTCGCGATCGATCTGCTCGCTGACGCGGTGCTGCACTCAACCCTTCCGGCTGATGAGGCGACGAAGGAGAAAGACGTCATCCTGCGCGAGATCGCGATGGTGAAGGATGATCCGGACAACCGTCTTTGGGACGCGTTGTTTGCCACCGCTTTTCGCGAACATCCGTTTCGCCAGCCCATCATCGGGCATCGCGAGGTATTCTCCACCGTCACGCCGGAAAACCTGGTTGCCTACCACCGTGCGCGCTATGTGCCGAACAATCTCGTGGTGGTCATCGTCGGTGACATCGATGTTGCCGCCACGCGCGCAGCCGTTGAGCAGCATTTCGGATCCGCGCCGCGCGTTCGCCTCGCCCCCGTGCTGGTGCCCGCCGAACCGGCCCAACTCGCTCCTCGCGCCGATCATCGCTTCGAGGATGTGGAGATCACGCGCGCTGCGCTCGCCTGGCAAATCCCCGGCTTGACGCATCCGGACGCGCCGGTGCTCGACCTCCTGTCGATGGTTCTGGGCAGCGGCGACAGCTCGGTGCTGTGGCAGGATATTCGGGAGAAGAGAGGCCTCGTGCATACGATCGATGCTTCCGCTTGGAATCCCGGCAGCAGCGGATTGTTCTGCGTGTCCTTCACGAGCGACGCCGACAAACGCGAGACGGCGACAGCGGCCATCATGAGTTCGCTCGCGCGTTGCGCCTCCCGCGGTTTTTCGGCCGCGCAACTGAAGAAGGCGCTTCGGCAGCTGGTCGTCGGCGAAATCAACGCGCGCAAAACCATGAGCGGCCAGGCATCGCGATTGGGGGCCGCTGAAGTTGTTGTGGGCGATCTGGATTTCAGCCGTACTTATTTCGAACGGTTGCGCGGCGTGACGCCCGGTGAGCTGCGTCGGATCCTGAAGGCTTACCTGGTTCCGGAACTCCTCACCTCGATTTCCCTGAATCCCTTGGCGGCGGCGCCGGCGGCGCAGGTCTCGGCCGCTGCGGTTTCGACCAAGTCCGACTTCTCCGAGGTCAAACTTCCGAACGGCGCGCGGCTTCTCTTCCAGCCGGACCATCATCTGCCGAATCTCCATCTGCGGTTCATCGCGCAGGGCGGTCCGCTTTTCGAGGTGCCGGGCAAACGCGGGGCGACTGCGCTGCTCGCGACGATGCTGACCAAGGATACCCGGCATCATTCCTCGGCGGAGATTGCGAAGTTCATCGAGGAGGTCGGCGGTTCGTTTTATCCCTTTTCGGGCAACAACAGCCTCGGCCTAGCCGTGGAGGTTCTTCCGCCCGACGTTGATCGCGCCCTCGCCGTCCTCGAGGAGGCGGTGTTGTCGCCGGCCTTCAAGGCTTCGACGTTTGCGCTGGAGCGCGACGCGCAGATCGCGGCTCTCCAGCAGGACGCGGATGACGTTGTCACACTTGCGCGGAAACTCCTGCGCGAAAAATTTTACGGCGGTCACCCCCTGGCCCTCGACGCGCATGGGAGCGAGGCGACCGTGAAAACCCTGGCGGTGCCGGATCTCGTGGGGTTGCTCCGCCGTCTTTTGGTCGGGCCGAATGTCGTCCTCGCGGTGACGGGCGATTTCGATCCGAAGAAGCTCGTGCCGAAACTCAAGGCGTTCCTCGCCAAAATCCCGCGCGGGACTGCTCCTGCGATCACGGCGAGTTTCAGCGGCCGTCCCGCGAGCATCGGCGAGTTCGTCGAAATCCAGCCGCGTGAACAAGCGGTCGTCATGCAGGCATTCCCCGGTCCGAAGGTGAACGCGGAGGATGCGTACGTCTCCGAAATGGCGGACGAACTTTTCAGCGGCATGGCCTCGCGCCTCTTTGAGCGGGTGCGCGAGGAAAAGGGGCTCGCTTATTTTATCCGCTCCTCACGCGTCATCGGTCTCGATTCGGGCATGTTCTCATTTTTTGCCGGCACGCAGCCAGGCCGGGAAGCCGAGGTGCTGGCGGAGATCGATGCGGAGATTGCGCGCGTCCAAGCCGGCGGGGTTGAACCTGCCGAGCTTGCCCGCTGTCAGACGCGGCTGAAGGCGGCAAAACGTCAGAGTCTCCAGACCAATTCCGCGCGGGCGATGCAAGCGGGCCTCCATGCGCTGCAAGGCCTGCCGGTCAACGACTGGAGAAACTTCGACGCCCGCATCGACGCCGTGACCATTGCCGATCTGGCGGATTTCGCGCGCCGCTATTTTCAGCGGAACCTTCGGACACAGTTGGTGGTGCGCCCGTAGAGTCCCGCCCGCGCCGGGCGCGCTTACTTGTTTTCCACAAACCCGCCGCTCCACTTCAACTTCGCGCGGACGACGGCGAAGTGCGCGTAGTTGGTGCGCTGGACGAGGGGAAGCCGCAGTTTCGAAATCGTGATTTCCACGGGCGAGCCTTCGCAATTTTTCAAATTGCGCTGGCCATCCATTGCCACGAGCAGCTTCGAACCTTCGCTGCGGTTGAAGACCCGCAGCTTCACCTTGTCCCGGAAAATAATCGACCGGTTGGTCAGCGTGTGGGGGCAGATCGGGGTCATCGCGACGACATCCGCGCCGGGATGAATGAGCGGTCCGCCGGCCGAAAGGTTGTAGGCGGTCGAACCCGTCGGCGTGGAGAAAATCAAACCGTCGCACGTGTAGTCGGTGACCAGTTCATCGTCCGCGAAGACTTCGAGGCGGACCAGGCGCGAGTTGACCTCGTCCTTGATGAGCACGTCGTTGAGTGCGATGTCGTGCGAGTTGGGGCTCGTCATGCAGTCCAGCATCGCGCGGTGCTCGACGTGAAAGGCGCCGCCGAGCAGCGCGGAGAATTGCGCGCGGGCCTCGTCGGCCGAAAACGTGGTGAGAAAGCCCAGGCTGCCGCGGTTCACTCCGATGATGGGAACCTGTTCACGGGCGGCTTCCCGCGCGACGCCGAGCAGGGTGCCGTCGCCGCCGATCACACAACAGGCGTCGAACCCCCGGAGATAACCCTGGGGGATGGGAAAGCGGGTCGTCTGTTTCAACTTCACGTCCGCGCGCTGGGCGATGGTGACCAGTTCGCGGGCAAGCTCCGGGGCGCCGGCTTTTTCCTCGTTTACGACGAAGGCGATTTTGCGAATGGGGGGCATCGGAAAATAAAAACGTTAATCTGCGGTAATCGTCGCTGATGAAAAGCCCCGATTCACGAAGACCGGCGATGATCAGCGTTGCTCGCTTTTTCCGAGCGCCAGCAGAAATTCCCGGTTCCCATCCGTGCCGGTGATGGGCGACTCCATCGTGCCGATGAGTTTTGCGCCGGGCAGCTGGGTGAGGGCGAAGTCGCGCACACCGGTCAGGACACCTTCCTGCACGATGGGATCGCGGATGACACCGCGGCCTTTGTCCGCTTCCGCCTTGCCGGCCTCGAACTGCGGTTTCACCAGCGCCACCAGCCAGCCATCCACGCGCAGCAGCGGCCACACCGCGGGGAGCACCGATTTGAGGGAGATAAACGAGAGATCCATCACGATCGCATCAAACTCGCCGCGGGGCAGGTCGGTAGCGGAGAGATGCCGGGCGTTGATCTGCTCGAGGTTGGTCACGCGCGGGTCGGAGCGAAGCTTGGCGTGCAATTGCGCGCGACCGACATCGACGCACACCACATCCGCCGCGCCGGCCTGAAGCGCGCAATCGGTGAAGCCGCCGGTCGAGGCGCCGACGTCCAGCACGTGCGCGCCACGCAAATCGAGGGAGAACCGTTCGAGCGCGCCGGCGAGTTTTTCGCCGCCGCGGCTGACGAAGCGCGGCGGTTGCTCGACGATCAATTCGACGTCCTCGACGAATTCCTTGCCCGGTTTGTCGAGTCGTTCCGTGCCCCGCAGCACGCGTCCGCTCATGATGAGCGCTTTTGCCTGGGCCCGCGTCGGCGCCAGCCCGCGCGCGACCAGCAGTTCGTCGAGGCGGATTTTCCGGGGAGACATCGCGGAAAAATAGCTTGGGCGGTGGAACGGATGCACGCCATAACCGCGGCATGGCAACCGCGTTCCCGTTTCGATCCGCCTGCGTTGGCCTGCTGGCGCTGCTCGGAGTGATTGCGCGCGGCGACGAAAAATCGTTGCGTGCCGATGTCACGATGCTCGCGGAAACGATCGGCCCGCGTTCTGTGTTTCAAAGCGACAGCCTCAAGCGCAGCGCGGATTATATCGTCAGCCGTTTCGAAGCGATGGGCTGGACTGTGAAGCGGCTGGGCTTTCCCGCGGGTGGAATCACCTGTGAAAACATCGAGGTCGAGCGGCGCGGATCGAAAAAGCCGGACGAGATCCTGGTGATTGGCGCCCATTACGACAGCGTGCCGTCGAGCCCGGGCGCCGACGACAATGCGAGCGGCGTGGCGGCGTTGCTCGCGCTGGCGGAGTCGCTGGAAAAATTTTCTCCATCACGCACGTTGCGTCTGGTCGCGTTTCCTAATGAGGAGCCGATTTATTTTCAAACGGCGCTGATGGGGAGCCGGGTTTACGCGCGGGCCCCCAAGGAGCGTGGGGATCGCATCGTCGCGATGGTGAGCGTGGAGTCGGTGGGATATTTTTCCGATGAGAGGAAAAGCCAGCGTTATCCGAGCGTGTTGCGGTGGTTCTATCCGTCGCAGGGAAATTTTGTCGCCGTGGTGTCGAACCGCGATTCCAAGGCGCTCGTGAAACGCGTCGCGAAAGCGTTTACGTCGGGCGGGACGCTCCCCGTCGTGCAGGCTGCCCTGCCGGCCGGCCTGCCGGGCGTGGGCTGGTCGGATCACTGGGCGTTCTGGCAGGAGGGTTATCCGGCGGTGATGATCACGGACACGGCGACTTTTCGAAACCCGCACTACCATCGCGCCAGCGATCTTCCGGCGACGCTGGACTATGTGCGGTTGAATTCCGTCGTTCGCGGATTGCGCGCCACGGTGGACGCGCTGGATCGAATGCCCTGAGGGATCCCGGTTGGCTGTAGGAGCGGGTTTACCCCGCGACGGGTTGCGGGCGACGTCGAACCCGGTCGCGGGGTAAACCCGCTCCTACAGTTTCTGTCGCGCGGGGGACCAGCAGGTGGTGCGTCCGCCGACGACTCCGTGTGCGAGGGGTTTGCCTGTGAGGGGGCAACGCCCGCCTTTCCGCCAGCGATGTTTGAAGAGCCAGGTCTCCGGGATGTTCACGTTCAAATCGCGCGGGAGTTTTTTGCCCCGGCCGGCGATGGCATCGAGGGCCAGGCGGCATACGTGCCGACATTCCGTCCAAAGCGTGCGCACCTCCGCCGGCGTGAGCGAACCCGACAGCCGTTTCGGATGGATCGCCGCCCGCCAGAGAATTTCGTCGGCCATCCAGTTTCCCACGCCAGGAAACCGTTCCTGCATCAGCAGCACCGCCTTGATTGGAGCGCGCGCACGTCGCCGGAGAAATGCGGTCACGACGCCGACCGTGAATTCTTTCGAGAGGATGGCCGGTGCGATGGACGCCCACCATGCGGGCGGTTTCTTTCCGACGTGAAACTGCACGCGTCCGAACATGCGCGGATCGTTGAACACGAGCGCGCTTTGCTTTGTGGCGAGGACGAGATGGTCATGCCGGCGCACTGCATGATCCGCGGATGCAACGGTGAGCTCGCCGGACATGCCGAGATGAATTCCCAGCCACGCATCGCGAGTGAAGCGAAAGAGCATCTGCTTCGCCGCCGCTTCCGAGGAGCGGAGCGTGGCTCCGGTGAGCGTGCGTTTGAGCGATGCGACATCGACACCGCGAAAAATTCGCGCCTTTTCGTGAACTTGAACCCCGGCGATTTTTCGGCCGTGGCCGGCGAGGTCCCAGCGCTTCCGGAAAAATTCGACTTCAGCCAGTTCGGGCATTCCGGAGCGAAAGCTATTTTAGCGTAGCCGCAAATTCTCCGAAGTTGGCGAAGACTGGCACGGCACCGCTGACCACTTCGGGCAAAGTGATCGGGTCGACTTTGCCCGTGCGCACGGCCGCGACGTTGATTTTCGCTCCCAGGCCCGCACCGATGTCAGCGGCGGAGTCGCCCACCATCCAGCATCGCTTCGGGTCGAGGCGATGCTGCGCGATCTTCTCAATGATGAAACGCGGCGAGGGTTTGCGATAGAGCGACGGCTGGTCGGGCCGCTCGGGAGCGATGCACACCTCGGCAAACGCCGGGGAGGGCAGGCCGAGCAGGTGTTCGAGACGGGCGTTCACGCGCAGCGTGTCCTCAAGCGTATGCAGGCCGCGCCCGATGCCGGATTGGTTGGTGAACAAAAAAAGGCTGTAGCCTAGCGCACGGGCACGGTGCAGTCCCTCGACCGCGCCGGGGAGCAGTTCCACGCCCGCGGGATCGGCGAGATAAACCTTGTCGATGATCAGGGTGCCGTCGCGATCGAGGAACAGCGCCTTGCTCATGGCGTCTGCGCGACGTAGGCGGCCAGTTCTTTTGGCGTGACGGTCGCGGTGCCAAGTTTGCCGACGACCACGCCTGCGGCGGCGTTCGCGAAGTGGGCGGACTGTTCCAGGCTCGCGCCAGCAGCCAGTGCGAGCACCAGACCCGCGAGGGCGGTGTCGCCGGCTCCCGACACGTCGTAAACTTCGCGGGCGGCGGTTGGGATGGTTTTCAGGATCTTGCCGCCGGAGCTGAGCAGCATGCCTTCCTCGCCGAGCGTGATCACGACGTGTTTCGTTCCGTAGCGCTCGTGGAGTCGGGCGCAAACCTCGACGGCGGGAAACTTCGAGTGGGGCGGCGGCTCGATGCCGGCGAGCTGGAGCGACTCGCGTTTGTTCGGGGTGATCAGGTCGAGCCCATGAAATGCGAGCTGGCGTTTCGGCTTGGGATCGAGCGCGACGAATTTGCCGGCGGCACGCGCGAGCTTGGTGATGCGCGCGACATTCTCATCGCTCAGGACGCCCTTGGCGTAGTCGGAGAAAATCACGGCATCGCAGCGCGCGATTTCCGGGGCGAGGAGCTTTTCCGCCTGTACAGCGGAGAAAGAGTAGGCGGTGGGAGGCGCTTCGCGGTCCAGACGGCAGAGTTGCTGGTGCTGCACCATCACGCGCGTTTTGAGAATCGTCGCGCCGGCGCCGGGGGTCGGACGGGTTTCGATGTTTTTACCCTGGAGGATGGCGGTGAGTCTCACGCCGGCATCGTCGTCCCCGATGAAACCCGCGACGGTGCAGCGCGCGCCGAGTGAAGCGATGTTGAGGGCGACGTTCGCCGCGCCGCCGGCGGTCCAGCTGTCACGCGCGATATCGACGACCGGCACCGGGGCTTCCGGGGAAATTCGCGTGGCGTCGCCCCAGATGTAGTGATCGAGCATCACATCGCCGAGGACGAGTATGCGCAGGCCGGTGATTTTTTTCAGCAGAGCGGGCAAACCTTTCATGGTCAGCGAATCTCCCAGTTGTAGTGGAATTTGGAGAGCATTTTCGGCGCGCGGTCCGTGACCTGCACCACATCCTCGATCCGGCAGCCGCCGAGTCCCGGGTAATACAGCCCCGGTTCCACGGTCACGACCGAGTTCTTTTTCAAGAGGTAGTCCACCGCGCCGCTGACCCGCGGCGGCTCATGGACGTCGAGTCCCAGCCCGTGGCCGGTGCCGTGGAAAAATCCCACGGAGCCCTGGGGGGTGCGCTTCGTCTCGAAGCCGCGCTGGGTGAAAATTTCCACGACCTTGTTGTGCACGGTCCGGCCGTTCACGCCGGTGCGGATGCTTTTGAGGGCGGCGAGCTGGGCGGCGCGCACGGCCGCGACCAGGGCGCGCTGGGCATCGCTGGCGCGTCCGCGCAAAAAAGTGCGGGTCATGTCGCCATGGAAGCCCGTGGCGGCGACCCGCGGAAACACATCGACGATGATGAGCTCGTTGGCGCGCAGCGGACCGGAGCCGCGGTCGTGGGGATCGCAGGCCTGGTCGCCGCCGGCCGCGATGGTGTTGGCGGAGAGGGCGCCGGCCTCGAGGCAGGCGATCTCGATCGCGACCTTGAGCCGCTCGCTGGTGAGCGGCTTTCCCTGGTAAATGAGTTTTCCCCGGCTGATTTTGCTCGCCCGAAGCAATCGCTCGGCGGCGGCGATGCCGGCGGCGCTGCACCGGTTGCCCTCGCGGATCGCGGCGGCCTCGGCGGGGGTTTTTAATTCGCGGGCGGGAAACAGTGCGCCCTCGGCCACCTCGAGATCGAGGCCGAGCTCGAAAAGTTTTTCGTAGATTCCGGCGGGAAATTCCTGGGGCACCGTGAAGCGCGTCACGTGGAGTTCCCGGGCCACGAGATAAATGACCTCCGCTCCACCGGGCTTGCGCTGCGGCCAGACCTCCCGGGCTTTTTTGAGGTAGGCTTCGAGGGGGAGAACGACGTCGAAGTCGGATTTCTTTTTCACCCGCCCGAACTCGAGGGCGCTGACCACCGCGTATTTTTTTCCGCGGGCGCCGAAGGCCACGAAGGCATCCGGCACATCCACGCGCCCGAAATACAGGGCGTCGGCGCTGTGCTCGGTGGCGGCGTAGAGGAGGGGAGGCGG
>DATAKE010000062.1:0-4812 GCA_036261745.1 Opitutaceae bacterium | reverse complement strand
CCAAAGAGCTAGTCGTCATGAGAAAAAAGCACGGCCTCCAAGCAATGGCCATCGGCGATGGTAAATTCAACTACCTGCCGACCAATCGGCTTAAGTTCACCGGCCTGATAGAAAATACCCGTCCCTGTTGGCAGTCCAATTCCCCGGGCAGCGGATTTGTGATCCAGTACACGGCGCAACGAACGCCACTCTTCCTGCTCTTCGTGCGCGCCAACATAAAATGGCAACAGTCCAAACGTGGACAAAAGTTCCCCGTTTTGCTCTGACCAGCCGCCTCGGCCGAGTTGCACGGCGCCAGCGGAGATTCCGACCAGTATCGCGCCCTCCAAAAAACGTTTCGGCAGAAGTTCACGTAATCCGTTCCGCGCAAACGCCTGCCAACCCGCCTCCACGCTTCCACCCGCCAACACGATGATAGCGGCCTTTTCGAAAAAAGCCCATTCTTGTGTCGACGGCGCAGCTGGGATCAAGTGTGTCTCTCCCACTTCCACCTGTTTGATTGCTGACTGGAATATTTGGGAATAGAATTCCGGGCGATCACCGTTCGACGCGCCGACATACGCGACCAAGGGTCGTTGTACACCCGTGTATTTGACCACGTCGTCTAGGAGGACCGAACCGTCCTTTTTCCGCCGGAACAGCAGATTACTGTCGGCCAAAGCATAGATGGGACCGAGCGTCTTCATCAACTTTTCAGGAGAGGACGAAGTGAATGAACGAAGACCATTACTTTAGCGATTGTTTTGCAGGGGAACTAAAGGACGGTATGGACTGATCAAGCCGCGGACTCGGCAGCTGCCAATTTATTATGGCACAGGCTAAACGCCGCAAACGTCAGAGAATCGCCCGCGGCGGAATGTGCGACAAACGAATTTCCCCAACGGGCACCAAGGAAAAATCAGACGAGCCGTCCGCAGCACCGCTCTTCCCGTACCAAGGTCTAGCTCACCTCCGCTCGCGGAAATCGAGCCATTGCCGAGTGACCGGATACCTTAGCTGGCGGCGGGTATCGCGCTTGCGACCAACTCGCCCGCTCCCGCCACCGCCGTGATCGCGCGAGGAAACATCATTGTAGTGATTTCCCGCAAGACTGGCAGGTCCACCGCTTGGTGCGGATCGCGATTCGAATGGCGTCAGCGTCTTGCCTGAGCGCAACCAAAGTTTGAACGGTGATCTCTGAACTATCTTTCGGGCTCGTACTCGCGTGGCTCTAGTGCCTAGTTAGGCATTTTACCATTTTCACATGAGGAATGCCGATTTCAACGAATTCGGGACCCATGCGAGTGTACGCAAGCTTCTCATAAAACCCAATCGCTGTGGTGCGAGCGTGCATCCAGAGATGCGCGAACCCCCGTTGCGCCAACTCACTTTCTAGATGCTCCAGAATCTGCCGTCCATATCCTCGGCCCTGGCTCTCAAACGAAACAGCCATCTGTCGCACCTTCGCCTCTTTCGGCGAGATGGGAACGGCAATAACACAGCCAACTAAAACATCTCGGACGAACAGCCCGAAGTGGATCTGGGTACTCTCTTCGGTTAAATCTTCATCGTCGAAACTGCGCCCAATGGGCGCACGTAGCACGTTATGTCGCAGCTCACGTGCCAGGTGGAAAGTAGGCGATCCAAATTCAATTTCACGGAAGGTAATCGTCATTGGGTCATTCTATCCCCCGCCGAACATTCGAGGCTACAAGCGCACATTCTGGTTATAAGTAACGGCCCGCTCTGCTGCTACGACGGAGTCTGCGGCAATGCCGTTAGTGATTGCGACCGCATCGCGTGGTTTCCGAGCCAAAGGCCGTGAAGCGGCAAGACGGAACCGGGGTTCACAATCGATCGAGGATTCGTCTACATTTTGGTTAACTCGGGAACGCACGAATTTCTGAAAATCGGTTACACCGATCGTAACCCGGAGGGCCTAGCCGCGACAATCAGTTCCGGGACCGGCGTCGCTGTTTTGTTTGTCTTGAGTCACTACGTAGAGTGTGCAAATGCGGCAGCGGCCGAGCGCGAGTTGTGCTCGATTGATATCGCGTCGCGACGAACCGGGAACGTGGGGACAGAATCGACAATACAATGCGCGGTCGGAGTTTGTTGCGCGGATTGAGCATCTGCCCTCAGATGACATGTCCGTCAGTCGCCAATTGCATAACATTCCTCGATTTTACAACTCAAGTTGAGGAAATTGCCGAAGTATTTCGGAGACTTCGGAGTGCTCGGAAAACCAGATGGGCGCCGGCCCCTATCCTCTAGGGAGGGAAGTGTCACCCGGGCCTTGCGCGGATACGATGCACTGCTTTGCTCTGGTGACCCGAAGCTTCCTGCGCGAAACGTTCGGGTAACGATAGGTCTTAGCGCGTTCGGCCGCCGCGGCGCTCGGATCGCCGTGAGTGCCTGTGCGACTACGGCCGACGACAACTTCCATGGAGGGAAGCCGGGCGACCTTGGTCCGTGATTTATCGAAAAGAGCGTATAGAGTATCCGACCGATGGGGATCCGCTAGCGTAGTAAAAAAGATTCCATATGGTGACGATGTGGAACCCGATTTCGGCGGAGGTCGCGGACGATAAACAGAAGCGCGACACGATACGAGCACTTTGACGCAACGGGTATTTGCCCGGCACAGCGATCACACGAAGCTGTCACTGCAACCGGAAGCGCTGGCGATGCTCATGACGGGAATTGATCTGAAGGACGGCTGCCGCAAGGCGTGGTATGAAAGCTGAGGCGCGTGGCGGTTACGTATCCTTCTTTCATCTACATGAGTGACTACTACCCTCGTCCAAGCCCTCGATGAAGTGCGCTGCTCCAGACCGAACTCGCGGGGTTCGGGCACACTGGAGTGGCTGAGAAAAAAGGTTTTTGGCGGCGGGCGGGGCGAGCGGCTTGACCGCGCGCAACTGATTTTGCAGATCGAGCAACTGGAGAAGCTCGCCGTCCCGACGGCCAGGTAACTTGTCGGCCCGCACGAGCGTACGGTGCCGCAAAAGCGCACCGCCCCTGCCGCAGCATTTGCGCACCTGCCGGTCGCGGAGACCGTTGATCGTACCCGCAGCGGTGAAAGCCAACCCTGAGCTTTACGAAAAGATCGGCGAAGGGAGACTTTCGAACTCGATGTCGTGCCGCCCGCGGCTCTTCAACCGCCGGATCGTGCGGCCGAAGTGGCCGCGAAAATGAAACGGATATTCATTTCATCCAGCCCGAATGCTCGAAGAAAACAGACCCTTTAGCGGACCGGGAGCGAATAGTGCTCGGACACCCAATCAGGGTTATAAACTGTGTCCAAATATGTGTCGCCGCGATCGGGGAAAAGCAGGACGCTAATCGCCGGACTCTGGCATTGCTCCTGATATACCCGCCGTGCGGCCCAGTACGTCGCGCCGGAACTCGGGCCGGCTAGCACCCCCTCGTCGCGCAAGAGCAACTGGCAGCCCTGCACCACGTCGGCTTCAGGGAGCAGGATAATCTCGTCGATCAAAGCGCGTTTCAGCAGAGGCGGTTTGATGCTGGAACCAATGCCAGAGAGAAAGCGGACCTTGGGCCGGTCTGCGAAAATGGCCGAGCCTTCCACATCGATGGCGATGATCTTAACGCGCGGGAAGACCTGCTTGAGGCGAATCGACACCCCGGTGATCGTGCCGCCCGAGCTTACACAGATGAAAACATAGTCCAAGCGCGGCAGGGCCGTGATGAGCTCTTCGGCAAGCGTGTCGCGATAACTCATGTAATTTCCCTCGTTGGTGTACTGATTGGGGTTGAACGTCCCCGGGTGCTCGAGAACAAACTGATTCACCGCCTTGATGCGGTTGAGCAGGAATCCTCCGGTTGCATCGCGCTCGCACACCTTGATCTGCCTTTGCGTTAGTGCCTTGAGCATGCGTTCCTTTCCAGGGGAGATATTGGGATCGATCACGGGTATGAACTCGAGCCCGATGATCCGCGCGAGCGAAGCGAGCGCGATCGCGAAGTTTCCAGAGGACGACTCGATGATTTGAGGGCCGCTATCGAGTTTTCCAGCGTTGAGCGCGTCCAGCATTATTCGATACGCGGGGCGGTCCTTCGCGCTCCCGCTATATAGATTGTATTCTAGCTTGGCAAACAACCCGTCGGCACCAAGCCGTAGCAGCGGGGAGTGCCGAAAGACCGGCTCCAATGCTTTGAGCCGAGCTAAGGCGTGCTCGCGGTTGAAGGTCGGGGAAACCACGCGGTCCGATCGTCAGTTCGCTTTTCGATATTCCCCGCGCGGCGTGTCACCCAGCGCAAGTCGGGCGCCCCTGAATATTGTGTCGGGAATCCGAAGATATGCCACGCCGCGTATTCCTCTAACGATGGAGGGACTTGTCGAGCTTTTTCCGGACTTAGATCAACGTAGTACTTGGATTCCTAAGTCGGCGACGCGTGCCGGGGGTAAACAGGTGAAAGATGGGAGAACAAATGCGATTAAGGTGGTGCGGTGGGGAGGAGAATTTCTAACTTCGGCTAAGTTCGAAAACCGCGGCGCGTATTGCCAGCAAAGGTTTGCGCGTTGCGACGCCACCCCAGGCGGAGGACAGGACAAACTTTGTGCCGCCGGCGACTGCGGCGGAGACCAGGAGCGACTCATGCAGCGTTCGAAACTCGTGCCACAGCGTTCCGTTCCTCTGTTGGAGTATTGTTCACACCCAGACTCCTGCCGGCTTACCAGAACGGAACGATGTTCTTCCTACTTCGATATCCAAGTAATATGTAATAGGTCAGATATCTTAGAATACGATATCGAATGTGCTTGCCTTACGCCATACCGCATTCATACAAGGCGCACGTGCCTTCGGG
>DATAKE010000056.1:0-25477 GCA_036261745.1 Opitutaceae bacterium | reverse complement strand
TCTGAATGTCGCCAGCGCGTTTTAGACCGGCTGAAATCCGGTCATCAAAGCGGCGGCGAACCTCCGCTCGGAGATTCCTCAAATCCGTCGCTGAACTAGAGGTTTCCTCATCGGCGGGTTTCAACGACCGCCGAGCGAATCAGATTCAAATTAGGACACAACCGACGGAGGGGTGGTGGCTCAGTTTGAATTGTGAGCACAAGCCTGACGCGATCGGGGGTGGTTACGCGGCTGGATTTGATGCGCCAAACAAAAAGGCGGGGAACGGACGAACCGTTCCCCGCCTTGGGCAAGTTTCGAGGGGTTTGCTTATTTGAGGCGGAAGGCGGCGGCGCCCATGTTCTTCAGTTCGCTCGTGGGAGCGCCCAGCGCCGCGGAGGGCTGGTTGCGCTGCTGCTGGGCGACGAAGGCTTTCGCATCCGCTTCGGTCTTAAATTCGGTGGTCTTGCCGGCGATGACGACGGTCGCGGTGCCGTCGGGACGGGCGGTCACGAGAGCGCTGGTGGCGGTCACGGAGGGAAGCGCGGGCTGCTCGACGGTCAGGTAACCGGCAACGAGCTTCTGGCTCTGGGCCTGGTCGGCGAGGTTCTGGGTCATGGCGGCCTGTTGATCGGCGAGGGAATTGCTGAGGCTCTTCTTAATATCCAGGCCAAAGGGTTTCAGGCTGACGGGCTTCGAGACAACCGCGGCGATGACGGTCGGAGCCTGATCCGCGACATCCTCGGACTGCACCGGCGCGCTCTGGGCCGGCTTGGCCGTCTCGGAGGGCTTGGCGGAATTCGCAGCGGGAGTTTCAGCACGGCAGGAAAGAGCAGCAGCTAACACCAGGAAAAGAGGAAGTGGTTTCATGGTTCAAAACTAGGCTGTTCCCCCTACGCCTCGCGAGACCGGCAAATACTTATCCCGCATTTTTTTCAGGCCTCAGACTACGTGTTTCCCTCTGAAGCGGAACACTTGACGGAAGAACTTGCGTCGGAATTTCGCGGTTATTTTACGCGCTGCTTCGCGTTCTCACGAGGGAGTCGCTCCCGCCGCTTCGCCGTCAGCCAGCTTCGCGCCCTCGCGCTGCCAGCGGTACACCAGCGGGGCCTTCGAACGCTCGAGTTCCTTGTAGAGCGCCGGGTTTGCACGCTTGGAAAGCTCAAGCTCCGCGAGGCCGGAGGCATCGCAATTAAGAAGACGGGCGTAGGGTTTGAAATGTTCGGGGCGGCCGATCACGCGCGAGAGCGTGGCATCGCGCGGTGTCGCAGCGGGAGCGCGATCGAGCGCGATGAAGCAATAGGGAAGGCTGCGCAGATCGATCCCCGCGCGCTGGCCAAATTTCACCCAGTTCGAATCCGCAAAAATTTCCGGGGGAGGAGGCGCGAAGAAGTGACACCAGTGCCGCTCACTGCCCGGCAGCAAAATCGGGCAGGGGTTTTCGTGGGTGCAGGGAGCGACGATTCGAAACGAAGCCCGCAACTCGTCGCGCAGGACGCCGAGCTGGCGGCTGACGGCATGCGTGCCGGGTTCGACCCAGAGCACCGCGTCGGCCCGCGCGATCAGCCCGCGCAATTCCGCGAGGGCGGCGGGCGCGAGCTCGTTCAGCACATGGCTGACGATGAGCAGTCCGATCGATTCGCCCGCGACGAGCAGGCCGGGCGTGGCCTGCGCCACGCGCAGGGAGGGAAATTTTTTTCGCGCTGACTCACCCGCGTAGTCGCAGGCCAGGGCCGAGTGATCCCAGAGCGTGAGCGCGTCGAAATTTTCCGCACCGAAAGACGAAATCACCCTTCGCGCGGCGATCCCGCTGCCGCAGCCCCAGTCGAACACCGCGCGAGAACCCGGCCGCCAGCCGCGCAACCGCAGTTCGCGCAGCACGTGATCCCACTTCCAGCCGATGCGCTCGCCGTAGGTGAAGTCGTAGCTCGCGAGATCGGCCGCCGTTTTCCAATAGGATCCGCCGCCTGACGTCCCGGCGAGAAATTGGGAGCGCAGCCGGTCGAGCGCAGGCCAGTCGAGGTCAGCCCACGTCATTTCACCTTCACGGTCTGGCCAACGTGAAGCTTCGACCAATCCACCCCAGGATTCATGGCCTGCAGATCGCGGAGGCTGAGATTGTGCCTGGCGGCAATTTTGGCGCCCGTGTCGCCGGGGACGATGGGGTAGGTGCCGGGAGGGGGCGGTTGGATTTCTGTCGCCCAACGTTGGGCGACAGGCAGGTCGTAGTCGACGACGACCCCAGTCGAAGTAGTGACTCTTAAAGCCGCCGCCTCGGAACCCGTCAGCTGAAGCCCCGCGTAGTTTTCTCCGGCGACGGGGTTGAGTTGTTTGATGTATTTTTCGGGACCCACCAACTCCGCCACCGACACGCTGCTTTTCCCCGTTTCCATCCGGTACTGGTCGGCCGCCGCCGCGATTTGCCGGAGATTGTTCCGGATCGCTTCAATCTTATCGGGTGAAAGGGTGGGCGGCGGCGATTCCTCCGCGACCTGCGCCGCGTTCATCCGCAGCCGCAGTTCGGCGCCGTCCTTGTTCAACGAAGCTGTTTCCTTCGCGGCGTCGTAAGCGGTCACCGTGTACCCGGCAAAGGTCTGGCCCACTTCGACCCAACGCGTGGTGTCGGTGGTTCTGTCCTTGAGCGAAAGTTTGGTCGCCCCGGTTCCCGCCATGACGCCGCGGAACTCGATGGGCGCATCCGCATCCGCGGCCGACGCGAAAAGTCCGAGACGGCAGAAAATCAGAAGGGCGACGACGAGTTTCATGGCTTCGTGGGAATGGCAGCGACTCCGCGAGGCCGCCCCGGTTTCACGGGGCATAGGAAACGCTGACGCCCTGCACGGTCGAGATGGTGAGCGGACCAGCTCCCTGTTTGAGCTGCAACCCGTCGTAAGATTCGCCGTCGAGGGGAACCAGCCGTCGGATGTATTTTGTCGGGCCGACCAGTTCGGTGAGCGTCACGCTCGTCTTGCCGGTTTCCAGGAAGTACTGGTCGGCGGCGGCCGAGATTTGACGGAGATTGTTCAGGACGCCCCTGGTAATTTCTTCCTTGGACTTGGCGGGCGCCGCGGAGGAGTCCGGTCCGGCTTCTTTGACTTGAGAGGCGTTCAAACGCAGCCGCAGGTCGACGCCGTCCTTGGTCAGGGTCGCGATTTCCTTGGACGCATCGTAACCCGAAATTTTATAGCCGGCGAAGGTCTGGCCGACTTCCAGCCAGCGCGTGGTATCGGTGGCCTTGTCGCGCAAAGAGAGTTTGGTGGCGCCACTGCCTGCCATGACGCCGCGAAACTCGATCGCGGGCTCGGCGGCGAAAACGCAGCCGGAAATGAACAGAAGCAAAACCAGCGTGCGGATGGATTTCATAACGAAAAGGCCGTCACTGAGCCGGCGAAATCAAGGGAAACCGGAGGTGGGCGGCGAGCTTTTGCGAGCGCACGCCGTAAAATGCCGCAAATTCGCGAATGCGCCTGGCCGTGCTCTCGCCACCGGCCGGATGCGTTTTGATCGCTGCGATCATCAGGTTTTTGGCGGTGTGCTCGGTCGAGATGAATTCGAAAACCTTGGTGCGATAGCCCGCCCATTCGAGGAGCTGGGCCCGCAGGGCGTCGGTGACGAATTCCGCCTGGCGTTCCTGGAAAATGCCGTGCTGCAACGCCCCCGCGAGCACGGCTGGGGCGACCAGCTGGTGGCGCAATTCCTTCTGGCAGCACGGCGAGACCACGAGGAGCGAGGCGCCGGCCGCAATTCCGCGCGCGAGGGCGTCGTCCGTCGCGGTGTCGCACGCGTGCAACGCGAGGAGGGCATCGACGGGATTTTCGCTTTTCGCGTCCCGATTCTCGAATGCGACGGAATCGATCCGGCCGGCTTGGAAACTGAGGTGCGGAAAACCTTGTTCGCGTGCGACGCGATTGCAGAGCTCGACCAGTTCCGGTCGCGACTCGACTCCCCTGACCGTGGCCCGGTCGCGCAGGAGCGCAGCGATCGCGAACGTGAGATAGCCCTTGCCCGAGCCCATATCGACGACGGTGAGCGGGCGATCGTCGGGCAGCTTCGCCTCCTGGATGAGATGGGAGAGAAGCTCGGAGAATTTCTGAATCTGGCGAAATTTGTCCGCCATGCCTTCGCGCGGCTGGCCGCGCTCGTTGGTGACGCCCAAGGCGCGGAGCCACGCGGCATCGGCTGGGATGGCGTAAGACTTGGCGCGATCATGCGGCGCAGGAGAAGACTCGGTCGCGGTATCACCGGCCAAGTTCGCTTTTATCCGCAGGCGGTTCTTGCCCTCGGGTGAACCCTCGAACTGCGCCGTCCCGGTGGTGGTGAAAAGATGCGCGTCCAGAAATTCCCCGCCGAGCATGGCTTCGATCAAGGCGAGCGCCTCCGCAGGCGGATGATTTTTCGTGATGTCGCGCGTGTCGTGACGCGAGACGAACGTGAGCTGTGGCCCGCTCTTCAGCGTCACGGGCCGGACGAAAATATTTTTCAACGTGCCATCGGCGCCGCGATACTTGCCAAGCGTGAGTTTGACGAGTTTCCCCTCGTCGATCGCGGTTTTGACCAGCGCCAGGAAGCGCTCGCGGGGTGGCGTGGTCATCACTTTGTGCCGGACAGCAGGAATGCGGGCAACACCTGCTCCACGGTGATTTTTCCTTTGGGCAGCAGGCCGAGTTCCTCGAGCTGCGCGATCTGGGTCGCGTAGCGGGCCGGATCGAGGCGGCCAACCTGGGCAGGGCCGCCGCCAGCGTCGCGGCCGGTGACAAGTTTTTCGTCGATGATCATTTTCCGCGAGAACGCCATGAAGTCGTCCGTGTTGGCGGAGTTGGCCTTCTTCAGCGCTTCATGCGCCGGCGTCGGATCGCCTTCGAGATAGTCGCGCCACCCGCGGATGTTGGCCCGGAAAAATGCCTGCAACTCCGCCGGATGTTCGCGGGCGAATTTCTTGTTGGTGACGAGTACGGCGTAGGAGCGGAAACCGGCGTCCCAGGTGGAGAGGAAGCGCGGCATTTTTCCGCCGGCTTTCACGACATGATAGGGCTCGGCGATGAAGTAGCCCTGCTGCAGCGCATCCTTCCCGGTGAGGAAGGCCGCGACCGAGAAATTCTGGGGAACGACATTCACGGTCAGGGAATATTTTTTCTGCAGGAACTGCAGGAAGGGCCAGCCGGGGCGCGCGATGATCGTCTTGCCCTGGAGGTCCTCGAATTTGCGGACGGGACTGTCGGCGTGAACCAGAATGCCCGCGGGATCGTCTTGAAAGACCGCCGCGAACTGCACGAACGGCAAACCCTCGGCCTGCTGAAGCAGCGCGCTGGTGCTGTCCGCCTGTCCGATGTCGGCCTTGCCAGTGGCAACGCTCGGCAGCACCTGGGCGCCGGGGCCGCCAGGGATCAGCACGACGTCGAGCCCCGCCTCACGAAAAAAACCGCGCGCCTGCGCCTGATAGAGCCCGCCGTGCTCCGGCTCGGGAATCCAGTCGAGCTGCACGGTGATTTTGAAAAGGGGTTTTTCGGCCGCGAAGGCTGAGAGGGAAAAGACCGCGGCGAGAAAAAACAGCTTCGGGGATTTCACGACGGAAAATTATTAACCACGGATGCGCCCGGATAGACACGGCTATTATTAAATGAATCCCGGTTATTCGCATTCAGCGGTGACGGATTCATTTGTCCGCGCGCTCGTAGGAATCGTGCCATTGGTGCAGCGCGAGCCAGCTCAGGCCGAGGACGGCGGCGGTGAAAATAAAACCCAGCACGCAGCCAATCCCGGCGGTGGCGAAGAGCGCGGGATATTTTGCCTGGTTCGAATAGATCAAGGCCTGAAATCCCAGTCCCCCGCCGTCGCCCGCGGAACTTCCCGCGGTGAAGTCGCCGGTGATCGCACCGATCGGCGCCAGCACCGCGGCGATCCGCAAGCCGGTGAAAAAATACGGCAGCGCCGCCGGCACGCGCAGGAGAAACAATTCCTGCCACGGACGCGCGCGATGCATCCGGAAAAGCTCCACGAGATTGCGGTCGGTCGAGATGAGGCCCTGCGTGGTGTTTACGACGAGCGGGAAAAACGAAATGAGAAACGTGATGATCGACACGCTTTTCAGTCCCGCGCCCGCCCACAACACCAGGATCGGAGCGATGACGATGATGGGCGTCATCTGAAGAATCATGAGGTAGGGATAGAGAGTCGCGCGCACCCATTCCGAAAGCGACAGCACCAACCCGGCCGCGATGCTCACGACGACCGCGAGGCCGAAGCCGATCAGCGCGCCTTGCGTCGTGTTCCAGGCGGCGCGCGTCAGGATCTCGCGATTGTCGCGCAGCGCGGCGAGGACCTGGCCCGGCGACGGCAGCAAAAACTGGGTGTCGTCGCTGAGCGTGGCGCGCCGGACGTACCACGCGGCGATTACCAGCACGCCGGTGACGAGTGGAAGCAGAAGCTTGAGGACGCGGCGTTGCATGATCACGCCGCGACGGTTTCCACCGAACGAAGGATTCGCGACACCTGGCCGACCAGATCGTGAAACCGGGGGGACAGTCTCGTTTCCATTGTCCGCGGATAGGGGAGGTCAACGGGCACCTCGGTGTGAATGCGGCCCGGATTCGCGGCCATCACAAGAACCCGGTGGGAAAGAAACACCGCTTCGGCCACCGAGTGCGTCACGAAGAAAGCGGTCCAGGCCTGGCGCTCTCGGATTGCGAGGAGTTCCTCGTTGAGGTGCTCGCGGGTCATCTCGTCGAGCGCGCCGAAAGGCTCGTCGAGCAGGAGAATTTTCGGCGAGAGCGAAAAGGCGCGGGCCAGCGAGACGCGCATCTTTTGGCCGCCGGACAACTGCCGCGGGTAGGCGCCGGCTTTTTCGGTGAGCTGCACGAGATCGAGCACCCGGCGGCGCGTCTCGGTGCGCTGGACGGCGGCGACGCCGTGAAGTTGTTGCGCGAGCTCGACATTTTTCGCGACGGTCAGCCATGGCAGGAGGGTCGGTTCTTGAAACACGAACGCGAGGTCCGCCGCCGGCGCTGGATCCGCGGGACGTCCGTCAACCGTGAGCGTGCCGCCGGACACCGGGCTTAGTCCGGCGATCAGCCGGAGCAGGGTGGATTTTCCGCAACCGCTCGGCCCGATCAGGGAGACAAAATCGCGCGGCTGCGCGGAAAGCGTTACGCCGCCGAGAACGAGGGGTCCGTTGCCGAAGCGCTTTTCGACCGCGCGAAACTCGACGATGGGCGGGGCGGACATGAGGCCCAACGACAGTCAGCCGCGCATCGGAGGCAAGGGGGAACGCGCTCGGGCTACGGCAGCCGGGCGAGTGCGTCACGAGCCGCCTTGTTCGTGGCATCGAGCTTCACGGCGGTTTCGTAGGCGGCGCGTGCCTCGGCGGTGCGACCGAGTTTTTCCTGAATGGCGCCGATGCGATTCCACACGTGCGTCGGTTGCGGCGAGCTCGGGGAAGACGGAGAAACGGCCAGACATTTTTGCAGATATTCGAGGCCGCGCTCGAGGTTTTGTCCGCTGACCGAGGCGGTGCGGCCATACTGATAGAGCGCGGTGTAGTTGGCGGGATTTTTCGCCAGGATATCCTCGCAGAGCTTGAAGGCGGCGGCGTAGTCCTTCGCATTCGCCTTGGTCAGCACGAGCATCACGGTCGCGCGGTCGGGATCGCGCTTGCCGATTTCCTCGAGTTGTTTCGCGGCTTTGCCGCTGCTGCCGAGCGGCCAGGGCGCTTCGGTGTAGAAACGCCAGAGACCTTCGCGCGCATCGAGATTGTTGGGATCGAGGGTGAGGGACTTTTCCATCGCATCGCGGCCTTTCGTGGCGGCGCCGATCGAGCGGGTTCTTCCGGCCAGCTGCATGGATGTGCCGCCGAAATCGGCGAGATAGGTGGCGTTGCCCGGCTCGATGGCCGCCGCTTTTTCCATCCACTTCACGCTTTCGCCGAGGGCCGCGGCATCGCCGCGACGGAGGAGGGTCAGGCCGAGGTAGTGGCAGGCCGCGGCGTTGTTCGGCTCGGCGGCGACGATCTTCTCGAAGGCCGCGCGGGCGTCCGGATATTTTTTCTCCTGATAGAGAGCAACCGCGTCCTCGAACGGCGTGCCGGCGCGCAGCAGGGAAACCAGGGCGAGGGAAAGGAAAAGCCAACGAAGACGCATGCGGTCTCCTGAGAACAACGCGGCCGGAAAATGTTTCAAGCCACGGCGCAAAGTAACCTATTGGGTTACTTTGCCGCTCAACGGACCCCGCTTACTCGTAGCGCAGCGCCTCGATCGGATCGAGCTGTGCGGCTTTGCGCGCGGGGTAGAAACCGAAGAACACGCCGACCGCGGCGCTGAAGCTGACGGCCACGATCACCGACGTCGTCGAAACCAGCACCGGCCAGCCGTTGCGCCAGGAGATGAATTCCGAGGCGCCGATCCCGAGCAGCACGCCCAGCACACCGCCGAGCGAACTCAGCAAAATCGCCTCGATCAGAAACTGGGTGAGCACATCGCGACCGTGGGCGCCGATCGCGAGGCGGATGCCGATCTCGCGGGTGCGCTCGGTGACCGACACCAGCATGATGTTCATGATGCCGATGCCGCCGACGATGAGCGACACGCCGGCGATGGCGGCGAGGAGCAGCGTCATTGTGCGGTTCGCCTCGGTGCGCAGGGCGGCGATTTCCTCCTGGGTGCGGACCGTGAAATCCGGTTCGCGGCCGCGGCGGCGCTGGGTGAGGAGGTCTTCGATGTCGGCTTTGATCTTGTCCAGTTTTTCCGGGGCGCTGCCCTGGATGAGGATTTGATTGATGTTCTGCCGGCGCGACACGCGCTTCATGTGCGACGTGTAAGGGATGAGGATCACATCGTCCTGGTCCTGGCCGCTGGTGGGGTTGAAACCCTTCGGGGCGAGGACGCCGACGATGCGGAAGGGCAGGTTGCGGATGCGCACCGTTTTCTCGAGCGGGTCCTCGTTCGGGAACAGCTGCTCGGCGATCGTGCGGCCGATGACGGCGACTTTGCCGAGGGTCTTCACTTCCTGTTCGCCAAACATGCCGCCCTGCGCGATCGGCCAGCTGCGGATATAGGGATAGTCGGACGAAACGCCGAAGACCTGGGTCTGCCAGTTGAGTCCGCCGGCGAGGACCTGGGCGCGTTCCTGAATGTAGGGACTGACGCCATCGACATCGGCGACCTCGGCCGCGATCGCATCGGCGTCCTCGGGGGTAAGCGTGGGTGCGCCCCCCATGCCGGCGCGCATGCCGCCCGCGCCCGCGCCGGCGTTCATGTTGAAGGGATAAACCGTGATCACGTTCGTGCCCAGCGAGGCGACGGACGCCTCCACCTGGGCCTTCGCGCCATTGCCGATGCTCACCATGGTGATGACGGCGCCGACGCCGATGATGATGCCGAGCGCGGTGAGGATCGACCGCATGGTGTTGCGGCGGAGGGCGCGGAGGGCGACGAGAAGAATCGTGGTGAAGCGCATCGAAAGGATTCTCGTTCAGGCGGCGGGGGCGGAAGTGAGTTTGGCGGCGGCCTCGGCCTGCGCGATGCGGTTCATCTCGTGTTCGGCGATCGAGCGGTCCTTCACGGCTTCGTCGCGCACGACCACGCCGTCGCGGAGGATCAGGTTGCGCTTGCAGAAGCGGGCGATGTCGAGCTCGTGCGTGACCATCACGATGGTGATGCCCTCTTCGTTGAGCTTTTGGAACACCCCCATGACCTCGACCGAGGTTTTGGAATCGAGGTTGCCCGTCGGCTCGTCGGCGAGGAGGACCTGCGGCTGGTTGACGAGTCCGCGGGCGATCGCGACGCGCTGCTGCTGGCCGCCCGAGAGTTGATTCGGGAAATGGTCGGAGCGTTTCGAGAGCCCCACGATGTCCAGGCAGTGCATCGCGCGCTCGCGAATTTCGCTCATGGAGGCGCGGCGGTGCCGGCCGTACAGCATGGGGAGCTCGACGTTTTCAAGCGCCGTGGTGCGGGCGAGGAGATTGAAACCCTGGAAAACGAAACCGAGCTTTTGATTCCGCAGGTCGGCGAGCTCGTTGCGATCGAGCTGGGAGACATCGATGCCATCGAGCTTGTAGACGCCCCGGGTAGGCCGGTCGAGGCAGCCGAGCATGTTCATGAGCGTCGACTTCCCGGAACCGCTCGCGCCCATCAGCGCGACGAACTCGCCGCGTTGAATCTCCAGCGAAACCCCGCGCACGGCGTGCACCGGAATTTCACCGGAATCGTAGATTTTGTGGAGGTCTTGGATCTGAACGACAGGAGCCATGGAAACGACAGGACGAATAAAACAGAAAGAGCAGAAAGAAAACCGGCCCGTTACCGGCCGCCGCCGCCGCGATTGCCGCCACCACCAGCACCGCCGCCGCCCCCACCGCCACCACCGCCGAAACCGCCGCGTTGCTGGAAGGGATTCTGCATGCCGCTGTTCGCGCCACCCGGCTGCTGGAGGACGGGCGCGGCGCCCGGCATGGTGACCGCGGTCAGAACGTGATCGCCCTCGGCCATTCCGCTGAGCAACTCCGTGTAGATTCCGTCGGAGATGCCGAGGCGGGCCCGCACGGTTTCGATTTTCTTCTCTTTCGCGGCGGGATCGGGCACGCGGTAAATCTGGCGTTCGATCACGGTGTTGTTGAAGCCGCGGTCGCCGGCCGCCCCCGCACTGGCACCGCCCGCGCCGCCACGTCCGCCGCGGCGTCCGCCGGCCGGCGCCGACAGCGAGGCCGCGACGAGATCGGGATCCATGCCCTTGGCTTTCGCGAGCAGCTTGGCTTTTTCGATGACTTCGGGAGTGGGCGCGCCCTGGCCGCGTTGAAATCCGATTTCGCGATAGATCGACATCATGGCCTGCCGGCGCTCGTCGTCGGTCAGGTTGCCCGCGGGCGCGGCGGCGCCGGACGCGGGCGCGGTTGTGGCGACCGCTTCGGCTTTGGCGTCCGCCTTCGCGGGTGCGGCGGGCAGGGGAATGACCGACGCCTGGACCTCCTGCGGAATGCGCACCCGCAGTGCCGTGTTGGGCACGCGCAGCACGTCGGGCCGGTCGAACACGATGATCGACACGCTCGCGGTCATGCCGGGCTTCAGCTTCAGATTTTCATTCGCGACGTCGATGATCGTCGCATAGGAAACCACGCTTTGGTTGGCGGTGGCAGCGTTGCGGACCTGGCGCACGGTGCCGGTGAACGTGTTGCCGGGAAAAGCATCGACGGTGAAACGCACCAGCTGTCCCTCGGTGATCATGCCGATGTCGGCTTCGGCGACGGCGGCGTTGATCTGCATTTTCGAAAGGTCGTTCACGAGGGTGAAGAGAACGGGCGAGTTGGTGCTCGCGTTGACCGTGCGGCCCTTGTCGGTCGCGCGGGTGAGCACCATGCCATCGATCGGAGCGGTGATCACGGTGCGGGAGAGGGTGAGCTTGGCGTCTTCCACCGCGGCGCGGCGCGTGAGGAGGGTGGCTTCCGACTGGGCGAGCGTGGCCTCGACGTTGTCGAGCTCCTGTTGGGAAACCAGTTTCTTTTCGAAGAGGTCCCGGGTGCGGGTGGCGTTCATCACCACGAGGCGGTTGTTCGCCAGGGTGGAGGCGAGATCGGCTTCGGCCTGCTTCAGGCGTTGCGTGGGAGTGGCTTCGTCGATCCGGGCGAGAACATCGCCGGCCTTCACGATGGAGTTGAAGTCCACCAGCACTTCCTTGATCTGGCCGGAAACCTGGGCGCCGATGTCCACGGTGACCACGGGTTGCAGATCCCCGGTGGCGGTGACGGCCTGCGTGATGTTGCCGCGTGCGACTTTGACGGTCGTGTATTCCGGCGTCTTGTCGCCTTCCTTGTTGAAGTAATACCAGCCGCCTCCGCCTGCCGCCGCGAGGACAAGCAGGAGGAGGAAGAGGCCGCTGAAACTGCGTGATTTAGCCATGGGAAAGTAAGAAAGGTGATGCGCGAATGCGGCGACGCTACCGAACGTTTTTTCCAGTCCCGAGGGCGGCGTCAGCCACGGGAGCCAAGACGCCGCGGTGGACAAAAGGTCACACGGAATTTGCGCGGAGCCAGGGCGGCTGCCCCCGCGCGGCGCGCTTTACTGCGCGTAGGCGGCCTTTAGCGCCGCGGCCACATTCGGCGGCACGAAATGGGCGACGTCGCCACCGAACATCGCCACCTGCTTCACGAGCGACGAACTGGTGTAGCTGAACTGCTCGTTCGGCATCACGAAAATGGTTTCGATCTTCGGCTGAAGGTGCCGGTTCATCAGCGCCATGTTGAACTCGAACTCGAAGTCGGACAGCGCGCGCAGACCGCGGATGATCGCGTCGGCCTTCTGCGCCATCGCGAAGTCCACCAGCAGTCCACCGAAACTCGTGACGCTCACGTTGGAAAACTGCGCGACGCTGGCGCTCACGAGTTCCTGACGCTTGGCCGTGGGGAAGAGCGGGGTTTTCCCGGCGTTGTGGGCGATGGCCACCGTCACGCGGTCGAAGAGTTTCGCCGCGCGCGCGAGAACATCGAGGTGCCCGTAGGTGATGGGATCGAACGTGCCGGGATAGATGCAGTGGCGCATGGGGAGGGGCTCGGCCCGACGAAACCAAGAAGCGGAGCGGAGGCGAACCCGTTTTTCCCGTTTCTTTCGGCGCCGGGGCGTGTCCCTTGAATTGCATCCCGGCCCGGCCTCCACACTTGCGTTCAGGGGAGGAGCCGGTGTCTTCTCGCGTTTCACCGCCCGATGAACCTTCCCAACATTATCACCCTCTCACGGATTCCGCTGATGTTCGTGATCGTGGGTTTGATGTACTGCGATTTTAAGGGGGCGCCGTCACTCGCGTTCTGGCTCTTCATTCTCGCCGCCGTGGGCGACTGGTATGACGGCTATCTCGCCCGGAAACTGAAAATCGTGTCCACGTTCGGCAAGCTGATGGACGCGCTGACCGACAAGATCATGGTGCTCGGTCTCGTGATTGCGCTGGTGGACAAGCAGGTGCTTCCGGTCGGGCTCGCGCTCATTACGCTGTGCCGGGAATTTTTGATCACGGGGATGAGAATGGTCGCCTCCGCGCGCGGCGTGGTCGTGCCGGCGGACAAGGGCGGCAAAGCGAAGACCATGACCCAGCTCATCGCGCTCGGCTTTCTGATCGGCACACCCATGGTCGACCAGGATTGGGACCGTTGGGTGGCTTGGGACCTGGCCGACTTCACGGTCATTGTGCACGCGATCGGGTATTGGGGTTTCGTGCTCGGGACGTTTCTCGCGGTGTGGTCTGGCTGGCGTTACATCCGCAACAACCAGGACGTCGTCTTCAGCGAAGCCGATTGATGAAACTCCAGCAGCCCGCCTGGCCGCGCATCCTGCCGACCGCGCTCGTGGTCGGGCTCGCGACCTTGGGGCCGATCGGCCGCCGGCTTCCGGCTCCGGGCACCTGGGGCTCCGCCGCGGGACTGCTTTACTTCACGCTGTTTTTCCAGCGGCTGACCACGGCGGAAAATTTGATCGCGAGTGCCGTCGCGCTCTACCTGGCGGTCGTGTTCTGCGGCGAGGCGGAGGTCCGGCTGCGGAAACAGGATCCCGGTGAAGTGATCCTCGACGAGTTCGTCGCGATGCCGCTGTGCTTTCTCGGCTGGCGGGAACTGGTGGGTCCGCTCCCCGTGTGGGGCGTGCTGCTCGCGGGTTTCGCGCTGTTTCGTTTTTTCGACATTGTGAAACCGCTCGGCATTCGCGGACTGCAGAAACTGCCGGGCGGGTGGGGCGTGGCGGTCGATGATGCCGCCGCCGCACTCGCCGCCTGCGTCACGCTGCATCTCGGCGTGTGGCTGTGGACGCGCTGACCTAGCGCGCGAATTCAGGGCAGCGCGCGCAAACTCTCCGCGGGCATTTTCACGAGCAGGCCTTGTTGGAGCACATCGACGGAAAGCACGACGCCGCGCGGATTCGACGGATCGTCGACGTAACCTTCAAGGCCGTGCAACGGACCGCCGACGATGCGCACGCGCCGGCCGCGCGTGAAGAGCGGCATCACGCTCAGCTCGAGACCGGAGGCGACGATCGTCTTCACGTCGGCCAGCTGGCGGAGAAACGCCGGTTCGTCATCGACCGCGATCGCCCGCGCCAGCAAGTCCTGCTGGTAGATGCGGGCTTTTTTTTCCGGCGCCACGTTTGCGAACACATAGCCGGGAAACAGCGGCTTCGTGAATTTTTTCGTCTGTTGCTTGTAGCGCCGCACGCTCGGCATGAGCGGCAGATAGTGCTCGAGCTTTTCCGCGGCCAGCAGCGCGGCGAATTTTTTCTCGCAGCGCGGCTTGGTGTGGCAGACGAGCCAGCGCGGGCTCGCGAGGTCCGGCGAGGAACGGGGCATCAGCTCAAAGCTTCGCCAGCTGCTGCAGCGCGAGAAGGTAGCCGGGGAACCCCTGTCCGCTGATCATTCCGGTGCAGGCGCCGGCCGTCATCGAGAAGCGGCGGAATTTTTCGCGTTTCTTGATGTCGGAAATGTGCACCTCGATCGCCGGCAGGCCGACGCTCTTCAGGGCGTCGTGCAGTGCGATGCTGGTGTGCGAGTAGGCGGCGAAGTTCACAATCAGGCCCTCGGTGCCGGCGTCCGCCAGCGCGTGGATTTTATCGACCAGGGCCCCCTCGTGGTTGGATTGGAAAAACGTGACGGTGACGCCGAGGCGCTTCGCTTCCGCGCGGATCATTTGCTCGAGATCCCTGAGCGTGCCGGTTCCGTAGATGTGCGGCTCGCGTTTTCCGAGCCGGTTGAGGTTCGGACCATTGAGGACGGCGATTTTTTTCATCGGGACGGTGGTGATTAATTCAGAAGCCGGAAACCAGGAAACGGAATTGCCAGGGGCTCTTCATGGCTTCCTGGGTTCTGAATTCAAAGCGGATTTTCCGTGGCGACGAACTCCCACGGCAGGCGGAATTTTTTCGCGAGGTCCGCGGCGAGGGCTTTGACCGCGTGAACTTCGGTGGCGTAGTGCCCGCACAGGTAGAGGTTGAGCTTCTGTTCCTGGGCGACGTTGAACCACTCCTCGCGCAGTTCGCCGGTCACGAGTGTGTCGGCGCCGGCCGCGGCGAGTTCCGGGACCGCGCTGTTGCCGCTGCCACTGCAGAACGCGATCGCCTGCGGCGCGGCCGATCCATACTCGAGGGCGATCACGCGCGAATAGAGCGATTCCAGTTTCGCGCGCAGGGCCGTGCGTTTCAGTTTTGAGGCGGCCATCCGGCCGATCGACTCGCCGTCGCGGACCAGGAATGGCCGCGTCGGCTTCAAGCCGAGTTGCTTCGCGAGCAGGGCGTTGTTCCCGATCTCGGGGTGTCCGTCGAGCGGGAGATGGTTGGAGTAGAGCGCGCAGTTGCCGTTCACCAGCGTCGCAACGCGGTCGTAGACCGGCCCGGTGAGCGGGCGGGGCATGTCCCAATACATGCCGTGGTGGACAATGAGAAAGTCCACGCCCGCGGCGGCGGCTTTTTGAAACGGGACGAGACCCGCGTCGACCGCCGCGCCGATTTTGGTCACGCGGCCGTTGTTGGAAACCTGCAGGCCGTTGAATGCGCCCGGCGCATCCTTGAACGCGGAACGGCGGGTGCGGCGGTCGCAGTAGGTGACGAGGTCTTCGAGGGTCGCGGGCATGTTCGGGCTCGGCTCGAAATCAGGGGCGAACGAGCACGATTACGAGCACGATTCTAAGCGACACCCACGCGGCAGCTGTGCGCGCTGAAGCCGGCGCCGAAGCTCACGAGCCAGAAATCGCCCTCCGGTCCGGGCTGCGCCGTCTTGAGGGTTTCCTCGAGCGCGAAGAGCACGGAAGGGCTGCTCATGTTGCCGCAGGTGCGGAGCACGTGGGAACTCGCCGCGAGCGAGTGCGGTGCGACGACCGGTGTCAGCGCTTCAATGACGTCGCGTCCGCCGGTGTGGGCGACGACGCGCGACACCGGCCGCGGGCCGCGCCGTTCCCAAAGTTTTCCGACCGCGCCGGCCGCGAGTTCGGGCACCGTGCGATGAAGGAGATTGCGCAGCTTTCCCTCCTTCATCTCGAAGCGGAGCTTGTCGCGGTCTTCCGGCAAATGAAGGGTGTCGAAATCGAAACAGCGCAATCCGCTCGCGGCCGGTTGCGCGCGCCAGATCGTCGCCGCCGCGCCGTCGCTGAAAAGACACGCGCTGATGATCACGCCCGGATCGTCGTCGAGATAAAATGCGGCCGAGCACATCTCGACCGCGACGCACGCGACGGTGGCGTTCGGATTTGCGGCGAGCACATGGCTGACCGCGCGCAAACTGGGAATCGCCGCGCCGCAACCGAGACCGACAAGATCTTGAAGGAAGGTGTTGGAGCGGAAACCGAGCTGCTCGGCCACGTAGCTGGTGAGGCCGGGGCAGAGATAACCGGTGCAGGTGCAGATGAGCAGGGCGTCGACGTCGGCGACACGGACGCCCGCCTGCTCCAGTGCGGCGGTGAGCGCGCGGCCGGCGAGTTTCGGAGCCTCGGTGCGAAACGCGGCGTTGAGCTGGTCCGGCGTGAGGTCGAAGACGTGATCGATGTCCGGCATCGCGAAATGCCGCGTCGCGATCCCGTGGTCGCCACGGAGGATCGTGTGGAGAATCAGCATCGAGCGTTTTTTCAGCCGCTGGCGGACGCTCGAGCGCTCGGCGATTTGCCAGCACTCCGGTTGGGTGAAAGTCGCGGCGGGAACCGCGGTGGCGAGTGCGTGGAGGAACATCAAGGTTTTGGATGCCGGAGCGATCGCTTGAGATGCACTTTATTTCGGAGGTTTCAGCTCAGGCTGAGTAACAGAACGGTTGGGCGCTTCATCAATGGAGCAGTTGGTAGAGAGGTCGCAGCGGCAATAGCCGCGCACGCGTCAGGGCGCCGAGAATGCGCTGATGAGGGGAGTGCAGCAGGTAGGGATGAAGGGCATGGGCGGAAGCGAGGCGCACGCGGAAACGGCGGCGAAGCGCGGCGTGGATGAGCCGACACGTTTCCGGCCACTTGGTTGCGCCCGACGCGTAGGCGAGCAGCGGATCGAGCGCGATTTCCGCGCTCTGAAACGCCATGGCCATGCCGTTGCCGGTAAACGGCGGGATCATCGCACAGGCGTCGCCGAGCATCACGCGATCGTCGGCGGGCACGCGACGGTCGAAACTCACCGCGGCCACGGCGCAACACGAAGCGGGATCGGGCTGCGCGGCGGCGAGCCGGTCGGCGAGCCCGCCGAGTCCGGCCGCATGCAGATAGGCGAGCAGGAGCGCCGGGCCTTTTTTGGAAAGCGCGCGCCGCCGGAAAAGTCCGCAGACGTTGACCCGGCCATTCTCAATTCGCGACAGCCCCACATACGCCTGGTCGCCGAGGTGCAGTTCGAGGTCGCGCGTGAGCTCGAGGGCTTCGACATGAAACTTCAGCCCGATCCACGGCGAATCGCCGCGCCGCCGGCCCGTGGCGAAGATGCGGCCGGGGGTGGCGGTCTGGTCCGTGAGACGCGAGCCGGTGAGAAGTTTTCCGCCGGCGGCGACAAACGCGCCGGCGAGGCGGGCGTCGAGTGCGTGACGACTGAGCCCGAGCGCCGGCGAGGGGAGGCGCTGGATGCGGGCGTGTTTGGCGCGGACGAACCACGCGATTTCGCGATGCCGCAAGGCGTCCGCCAGAAAAGGTTCGAGGCCGAGGCGGGTGATCGTCTTGGGCGCGAGGCCGGTGATGAATTCGCCGCACACGCGATGTCGCGGATATTCGCCGGCTTCGTGGAGTGTGATCGGCACACCGGCGCGACTCAGCGCGAGGCCAAGGGAAAGTCCCGCGAGTCCACCGCCGACAATTTCAAGCGGCGCCACCGATTTCATGCGCGACGGACGGCAACCATCCGATAGGCGCCGAGAACGGTGGTGCGGCAGCGACAATCCCAGACGGCAGGATCGAGGCCCAGGGTGCGCGGCAGTTCATCGTCCAGAAATCCGGCGGCGATGCTGACGTGTGCATCATGGAGTGTGACCGGATTTGCGCCGAGCAGACGTCCCGCGGCAGCGAATGCCGTCTGCGATTTCCGCCGCCGCATCGGTTCGCAGGCGGCAATGACACGGAGGTCGCGGCAACGCCGGAGAGTTCCCCCCAGGACCGCGAGGTCGGTGTCGTTGAAGTGATGGAAAACGAGATTTCCAAATACGACCGGGTAGCGGTCGTAGCCCTCGAACGTGCGCAGATCCCCGATGTGCCAGGCGCGGCCCGGGGCCCAGCTTGAAGGTCGCGGGCAGAGGTCGAGTCCGTCGACGGCGATTCCCTGCGCGGCCATGCGCTGGCCGAACTCGCCGGTGCCGGCCCCGAGTTCGAGCGTGCGTTCGCCGGGTCGCAGCAACGGGGCGATCGTTCGTGTGAGCCAGCGGTGGTTGCCCATGATCTGGTTGATGAGCCGGAGATCGCGGCGACTGTGCAACGCGTCCGGATGCTCCGGCGCAAGGGAGTCGAGGAGTTCGGGTTGAAGGACGCGCGGCGGCATGGGCGGGACAGGATTGATTCCGGTGCAGAAACTGTGGAAGCGGCTTTAGGCCGCGACCGCAACACGTCCGGCTTCCGGTCGCAGCCTAAAGCCGCTCCTGCAATTTTCGAATCGCGGCATGGGGCGAGACGAAGATTGCCCGCGGCCTGCCGGAGTGTCCAGAGTCGGCCGCACTTTATGGATCACCCTGCCGGCCCCGTCGATCTGATCGCCCAAGCCACGGAAAAATTTCCGCACCGTCCTTCCTGGGACGAGTATTTCATGGCGACGGCGGTGTTGATCTCGACGCGTTCCAACTGCGAGCGGCTGCACGTCGGCTGTATTATTGTGACGGGCGGCGACCGCAAAAACCGCCTGGTCGCGGCGGGCTACAATGGCTTCCTGCCGTCGACCCCGCATGTCTCGCGCCTTCGCGAAGGCCGCGAGCAGGCCACGGTGCATGCGGAGCAAAACGCGATTGCCGATGCCGCCCGCCGCGGGAGTTCGGTCGACGGCTGCGTCGCGTACGTCACCCATTTTCCCTGCATCAACTGCGCGAAAATCCTGTCAGCAGCGGGGATTTCCGAGATCAAATATCGCGACGACTATTGCAACGACCCCCTGGTGGTGCCACTGCTGTCCGAAGCCGGGGTCAAAATTTTGAAACTCTGACCGTGACTGAACGGCGGTGCCTTTCGGAACGATCCGCCCCGCTTTCCCACATGCGCGAACGCCGCAAAGACGCCAAAGACACGCTCGCTGGATCGCTCCTTTTGGCGCATCCCGTGATGCGCGATCCCAATTTTCGGCGCAGTGTGGTGTTGATGTCGGTGCACAACGCGGAAGGCGCGATGGGCGTCGTGCTCAACCGGCCGGTGGGCCAGCGGCTCGGCGAGCTCAACGGGGATTTTGCCCTGGGTCCCCTGGCCGGCGTACCGCTCTTCAAAGGCGGACCGGTTCATCCCGAGCAACTCATCATCGCGGCGTGGCAGTCGCGGCCGGACGGGTTTCGCCTGCATTTCGGAATCGAGCCGGACAAAGCGGTGCAGCTGATGGAAGAGGAGGGTACGCACGTCCGCGCGTTTCTCGGCTATTCCGGCTGGTCGGCGGGCCAGTTGGAAACCGAGATGGAGCGCCACACCTGGGTGGTGGCCAGCGTGCCGGAGGACTTACTCGCGCAGCCGCAGGATGATCTGCTTTGGAAAACGGTGTTAAGCCGCGAAGGGGCGGAATGGCGGCTGTTCGCGGACGAGCCGGACGATCCCGAGCAAAACTGACCTTCCGTGCTTTGCTGCGGCGGGGGTCGATGACCGCGTTCTTCGAGTCCGGCGGTCGTGGACGGCCGCTACGGCAGACTGACTTACGCCCTGCCCAACTATTCGTTTGACAGAGGTAGAACCGCACTCTGTTTTCACCCGTTTTATGAAAGTTGTCTCCTCCATCAAATCCGCGAAGAAGCGTCACCCGGCGTGTCAAGTTGTGCGTCGCCGCGGCAAGATCTACGTCATCAACAAAGTCGAGCCGCGCTACAAAGCACGCCAAGGCTGATTAACCCCTTACCACCGTGAAAGCTGAAGGCCATCCCACTCTGAACAACGTTTGCTTCCTCGATGTCGCGACCGGCAAGCGTTTCCTCACCAAGTCCACGATGAAGTCCGCCCGCAAGGAGACCATCGATGGCGTCGAATACAGCGTCGTGATCCGCGACGTGACCATGGATTCGCACCCCGCCTACACCGGCGAGAAGCGCCTCGTGGACACCGCTGGCCGCGTCGAGAAGTTCACGACGAAGTTCAAGCGCGTCGCGACGAAGAAATAAGCGACCGACTTTTCCGATTTCCAAAGCCCGCCCTCACCGGCGGGTTTTTTTGTTGGGTCGGCGAGGGAGCGAGAGCTCGCGTGGCGGGATTACAAAGCAGTACTCCGACCGGAGATCCCGGCCGCTTGTTAAATCCGACCAACCCGTTTGTCTTGGCCGGTGTCCGCTTCGCCCACGCTGCTTTGGTTCCGACAGGATCTGCGTTTGCAGGATAATCCCGCGCTGCAGGCGGCGATCGCGCGCGGAGCTCCGATCGTGCCGTTTTATGTGCTCGATGAAACAGGCGAAGGCCGGTGGCCCATGGGCGGCGCGTCACGCTGGTGGCTTCATCACGCCCTGGCGTCGCTTGACGCGTCGCTGCACGAGCTGGATTCGCGTCTGGTCCTCGTTCGCGGCGACGCGCAGGTGGCGTTGCCCACGCTCGTCACGGAGGCGGGGGCCGGCGCGGTTTATTGGAACCGGCGCTATGAGCCGGCCGCCGTCGCGCGGGACAAGACGATCAAGGCCGGGCTCACGCGCGCCGGACTGGAGGCGAAAAGTTTCAACAGCGCGCTGCTCCACGAGCCGCACACGATCGCGAACAAACAGGGGAAACCCTTTCAGGTTTTCACGCCGTACTGGCGAACCTGCCTCACGCTCCCCGTTGCGGCGCCGGTGAAGTTTTCCGAACAGAAACTGGCCGCGCCGAAAAAATGGCCGGGTTCCCGCGAGCTCGTCGAACTGGATCTTCTGCCGAAGATCGGATGGGACGCCGAATTCGGAAACGTCTGGCGGCCCGGTGAGGCGGGGGCGGCTGCGCGGTTGAAAGCGTTCGCGAAGCAAAAAATCCCCGGTTACGCGGAGCACCGCGATCACCCTGCGGAGGACGGCACCTCGATGCTTTCACCGTGGCTGCATTTCGGGGAGATCGGGCCGCGGCAGGTGTGGGCGGCCGTGAAAGCGCTTTCGAAGGACACGGGCGTTTTCCCCTCGGGAAACGGCGCGCGTGTTTTCCTGAACGAGATCGGCTGGCGCGAGTTTGCCTATCACCAGCTCTTTCATTTTCCGCAGACTCCCGAACAGCCGCTGCGCGCGGAGTTCGAAAAATTTCCGTGGGCGGAGGATCCCGGCGGACACAAATTGCGGGCGTGGCAGCGCGGCCGGACAGGTTATCCGATTGTCGATGCGGGCATGCGGCAGCTCTGGCGGACGGGGTGGATGCACAACCGGGTGCGCATGATCGTGGCGTCGTTTCTCGTGAAGCATCTCCGGCTTCCGTGGACCCGGGGCGCGGAGTGGTTTTGGGACACCTTGGTCGACGCGGACCTCGCGAACAACACGCTCGGCTGGCAGTGGAGTGCGGGCTGCGGCGCGGATGCCGCCCCGTATTTCCGGATCTTTGCGCCTGTGCTGCAGGGGGAGAAATTCGACGGCGACGGCGACTACGTGCGGCGCTGGGTGCCGGAACTCGCGCGACTCCCGGCCAGAAACATCCATGCACCGTGGGCGGCGACCGACGCGGTGCTGAGCGCCGCGGGGGTGAGGCTGGGGGAAAACTACCCGCGTCCGATTGTGGACCACGCGACCGCTCGCGCTGAGGCCCTCGCCGCATTTCGGAGTTTGAGAGCACAAAGGGATGGCGGCCTGGCGTGAGCTGAATTTAGTTTTCCGTCATGTCCCCCTGGTTGCGCGCGGTTGCCGTGGTCGCTTTCGCCATTCTGGCGGGGATTGGGTATCGCCTGTGGAAAGCGCCGCGCGAGATCGAACTGGAGGTTTCACCGCTGGCGGAGATTCCGGTTTTGGTGCCCGATCAGCCGGTGGCCCCGGCCATTGTCGTCGCGCCGGAATCGGCCGGGGAACTGATCACGGTCGCGCAAGTCGACACGCTGGATCCGGCGAGACGCCTCGCCGGGCTGGCGTTGTCGGTGGAGTTGCGGCGTCCGGGAGTTAACACGGTGGCCGAGGCGCTGGCTTACCTGCGCACGATGGATCAGGCGGACCGCGCGGAGTATTTTCAGTCCCTGCTGTCCTTCTGTCTGGAAAACGACCGCGAAGGAACGGCCGATTTGATCGTCACGATGGACGATGAGAAATGGCGCGACTTCGGCCTCGGCTTCGTGCTCGTGCAATGGAGCGGGAGCGATCCGATCGCGGCCCTGCGCTGGGCGGCGGAGCACCCGCGGGGAGAGAACGATCACGGGCGCTATCACGCCGCCTACGAAGGTTTCGCGGCGAAGCACCCGGTGGAGGCATTGCGGGCGCTGCAGCGGGACGAACTGAGTGGCGATCGCGACGCGCTCAGCCGGGTCGTCATGTTTCATTTCGCCGAACAAGGCCGGCTGGCCGAGGCGCGCGCGTGGATCGAGAAACTTCCGGAGGGAAATCTGCGCGAGCTGCTCGTTCGCCAGACCGTTCATTTCTGGGCGGAGAAGGCTCCGGCCGACGCTGCGCAATGGCTGGCGGCAACGGCCTCGGATGAAACGTTTCGCGCGGGGATGGGCACGCTGGTGCACACGCTGGTGGTCGACGACCCGCGCTTTGCCGCCGGATTGACGCAGCAGTTCAAGGACCCGGAGATTCGTGAGAGCCACCTGGCCGACGTGATCTACCTGTGGGCGAAACGGGATCTCGGCAGTGCGGCGGCGTGGCTCCGCGAACAGCCGCCGGGACCGCAGCTCGATCCCGCGATCGCGCGACTCATCGAGACGATCGCGCCGAACGATCCGGTGGAGGCGCGGCAGTGGGCGAATGCGATCAGCGATCCGAAAATGCGCCAGGAGATGCTGACCCGGCTCGCGTCCGCCAAACGCGGCTGATCGCGAGCCGGCGCGCATAAACAAAAACTTCCGGCCATCGTGACGACGGCCGGAAGCGATGCAGGGGAGCGATGCGGATTAGAAACTCTCAACCGCGCCGATGTCGGTGCCGCTCGGAGTGCCGCCGTTCACGAGGTCGGAACCGGAGGCGAGCCTCGCGAAATTGCCGAGGTTGATGCTGCCGTCGGCGTTCCGCGCGAAGCTGGCCGGCGGCGTGAGCGTCTGGAAATCGCTCGCGGAAATGACCTTCGTGCCGCCGTTGTTGTTACTCGCGTTGTTCATCCAGAACAGATTCGTCGTGCCGTTGATGGTGCCGGTGGCCTTGTCGGAACTGCCGGCGTTGAGCGAAGCGTTGTTGGTGAACGTGTGGTTGCCGCCCTCGCGGAACTGGAAGTTCGAATCGGCGTTGTTGAAGCTCGTGTTGTTTCGAACGTCGATGTTGCCGAGGTTGTTGTTGTCGGTGAGCCCGTGGTGGCCGTTGTTGAACGCGATGCAGCGGCGGATCGTGTGGTTCACCGGAACGCCCGAGCCGCCGAGCTTGAAGCCGTTGCGGTCGCCGTTGGTCGTGACCGTGCCGTTGGAGAGCGTGCCGTTGCTGTAGGCGACGCAGTTTTCGATCAGCACGGGTCCGATCGCACCGGTGTCGGTGTTGGTGAACAGATCCCAGCCATCGTCGCTGTTGTGGTGCGCGATGCAGCCGCGGAAAACGTTGCCCGTGCCGGCGGTGAGCTTGCACGCAAAGCCGTCGGCGTTTTCGCCGCTGGCGTCGCTGTTGTCATGCGAGGTGCAATTGAGGATCAGGTTGTTCGAGGGCCACTGCGAGATGCTGGTGAAACTCGACGAGGCGCGGGACAGCTGGATGCCGGAGTCGTTGTTGAAACGGGTGAGACACGACTCGATGGTGTTGCTGTTGCCGCCGACGAAGATGCCGTTGTCGCCCGCGCGCTCCACGGTGAGGCCGCGCACGTGCCAGAAATTTCCGTTGATGGTGAGGCCGCGGTTGGTGGTGGAAACGCCCTGGCCGGAGAAGTTGTAGATGGGAACTTCACTCTGGTACGCGAAGATCTTCTTCGTGTTGCCCGACGCACCGTTGTTACCGGTCACCACCGTGATGCCGGTCGAGTAGTTGTAGGTGCCGCCGCGAATCCAGATCGTGCTGCCGTTCGCGACACGCGTGATTGCGCTCTCAAGCGTGGTGGGGCTGGCGAGCGTGCCGGGATTTCCGGCGGTGCCATTGGTCGCGACGAAGAGATCGCCGCCCGTGGGGTTCGTGACGAATGTGGCCGTCACGGTGCGGTTCGCGCTCATCGTGATCGTCGTCGGACTCGCCGAGCCGCTGAGGTCGCCGCTCCAGCCGCTGAACGTGGAACCGGAGTTCGCCGTGGCGGTGAGCGTGACGACGGTGCCTGCAGTATAGGACGTGGCGTTGGGACTGCGTGTGACGGAGCCGGAGCCGACAATATTGGTCGTGAGCGTGAAGGGCCCGCCCGTGTTTTGCGTGAACGTGGCGGTGACGGATTTGTTGGCATCCATCGTGACCGTGGCCGGGTTGCTTGAACCCGTGACCGCTCCGCTCCAGCCCGAGAAACTCCAGCCCGAGACCGGCGTCGCGGTGAGCGTGACGACCGTGCCGGAGGCGTACGTGCTGGCGTTGGGGTTGCGCGTAATCGAACCGGAACCGCTCGTGGTGGTGGTCAGCGTGAAAGGTCCGGGTGTGCCGCCACCGGCGGCGGCGAATGCGGCGAGCGAATGAACGAGGCGGCTGCCCGAGGAGGAGGTCCAACTCATCGTCGTGGCCCCGGTCGCGGCGGGAGCTTTTGTGGAGCCAGCGCCGCCCGCGCCGTTGGCGGCACGCTCGTAGCGTTCGGTCATGCCGCTGGTGGTCGTGGTAAAGCTCACGCTTGAGGCGCCGCTGCCCACGACGTCGACGACCCACGCGCCTGCAGTGAGCGTGGAAATGTTCGTGCTGATCGTGTTGCCGCTGGCCACCTGGTTCGTGGCGACAGCTTGAGGCGCTTGGGCCGCCACGCCGGAAAGGGTGATTGCTCCCGCGGTGATGCCGTTGACGGTGCCGGCGAAATTCACCTGCACGGTCCGCGCGCCGGTGGCGGGATTCGCCAGATAAAATATCTGGGCGCGGTTGAACGTGCCGCTGCCATTGGTGATGAGCGAGTTTGGCGCGGCAGTCATGGCGGCGCCGTTGTAGGTCACGCTCGTGATCGCCATGTCGGCGGTGTTGGTGTCCTCAATCGCCACCCCGACGACCAGCATCATGTTGGTGGCGGTACCGGTTGTGTGCGACCAGCTCACGCTGGTTGCGCTGGAGGTGGTGGCGCCGGAGCTGGCGGCGTCAAACGTGATGCCGGAGGCGGAAACCGCGGCGACGCAGGCGAGGAAAACAGTGGCGAGACGCGCGAACGCGCTGGACCACGTGAACTGACGGTTGGCAGGTAACGGATGCATGTTGGGGG
>DATAKE010000045.1:0-33282 GCA_036261745.1 Opitutaceae bacterium | reverse complement strand
GTGAAGACACCAAGGATGATCGCCGCGACGATGACGACGATCGTCGAATCGCGCAGCTCGGTCTTGGTGGGCCAGGTGGCTTTTTGAAGCTCACCGACCATTTCGCCGAGGAAGATACGGGTGCTGCGGAACGGGTTTTTCATGCTGGAATTTGGCAGGCGCGGAGGGAATCGAACCCCCAACCAACGGTTTTGGAGACCGCTACTCTACCAATTGAGCTACACGCCTGTGTGATGGCTTTCTTTAGACGACGCAGCCGAGGCCCCGTTGCGAGGCCTCGGCGAGGTCAGTTTAAACAGTTAAAGGGCAGCTTACTCGATGATCTCGGTAACGCGGCCGGCACCGATGGTGCGGCCACCTTCACGGATGGCGAAGCGCTGGGTCTTTTCCATGGCGATCGGGACGATCAGGTCGATTTCCACGCTGATGTTGTCACCAGGCATGATCATCTCGACGCCCTTCGGCAGGTTGACGACGCCAGTAACGTCAGTCGTGCGGAAGTAGAATTGCGGGCGGTAGCCGTTGAAGAACGGCGTGTGGCGACCACCTTCGTCCTTCGAGAGGACGTAGATCTCGGCCTTGGCCTTCTTGTGGGGCTTGATGCTCTTCGGGGCGGCCAGAACCTGGCCGCGCTCGATGCCTTCTTTTTCAATGCCGCGGAGGAGGATGCCGACGTTGTCACCGGCTTGGCCGCTATCGAGCAGCTTGCGGAACATTTCGATACCGGTAACGACGGACGTCACGGTGTCCTTCAAGCCGACGATCTCGACGGTGTCGTTGACCTTGACGATGCCGCGCTCGATACGACCCGTGGCGACGGTGCCGCGGCCGGTGATCGAGAACACGTCTTCGACGGACATCAGGAAAGGTTTGTCGAGTTCGCGCATCGGCTCCGGGATATCCGTGTCGATCGCGTTCATCAGCGCGGTGATGGCAGCATCACCCTCCGGCTTGCCTTCGAGGGCGGCCGTGGCGGAACCGCGGACGATCGTGGCCTTGTCGCCATCGAATTGGTACTTCGTCAGGAGCTCGCGGATTTCCATTTCGACGAGGTCGAGGAGCTCCGGGTCATCGATGAGGTCGACCTTGTTGAGCCAGACCACGATCTTCGGAACGCCCACTTGGCGAGCGAGAAGGATGTGCTCGCGGGTCTGGGGCATCGGGCCGTCAGCCGCGGAGACCACGAGGATCGCGCCGTCCATCTGGGCGGCGCCCGTGATCATGTTCTTAACGAAGTCGGCGTGGCCGGGGCAATCGACGTGCGCGTAGTGGCGCTTTTCCGTCTGATATTCGACGTGGGCGACCGAGATCGTGACGATCTTGGACGCATCGCGAACCGTGCCACCCTTGGCGATATCGGCGTAAGTCTTGACCTCAGCGAGACCTTTGCGCGCTTGAACGGCGAGAATAGCGGTCGTCGTGGTGGTTTTACCGTGATCGACGTGGCCGATCGTGCCGACGTTCACGTGCGGTTTGTTGCGTTCGAATGTGCCTTTAGCCATAGAGGTGGGAGGTTAACTTGATTAGGAGGATGAAAAATGACTTCGAGATTAACGTCGGCGAAGCCTTGCCGACGTGGTTTTTTGGCCATGGAGCCCAGAACCGGATTTGAACCGGCGACCTCGTCCTTACCAAGGACGTGCTCTGCCAACTGAGCTATCTGGGCAGACCAAGGATGTGCCAAAAAACGAAAAAGAGGGGAGAAAGTGCAGTTCGCTCCAAGCACCGTCAACAGCAAATTCGCGCTTTACTTGGAAAAACTAGGGACCGACGGAAATCCGGTAGAATCCCGGCGCCAATCTCTGACCAACGCGCAACGTTTGCGCGAGGTATCCTTGGAAATAATTGTCCACCCCCTCCACCCCCGAACGCCTCTTCACCGCCACGCCGCCCACCAGTCCCGCGGCGTCCACCGCAACCAGGAACTCCATCGGCTCCCACACGCCGTCTCCCGGAGGTTTTGCGTCGGCGAGCCCCTGCCGCAACACGACGCGACCCGTGCCTTCGGCAATGATTTCCACAAAGGCCCGGCGTGAATCCAGCACCGGCAACGCCACCGCCGCCCGGCCAAAACCGGCCAGCGGCGAGCTGGGGGGCTCCATCAGTAAAATATCCGCCGGCGTGACGGGCACGGACACCGGCGGCGGCAGACTCAGTTTCAGCTCCCCGTCCCCCGCCCCGCTTCTCAGCCGCCCCCCAAAGTTTTCGAATCTCGCGCCCGGTTCCGGACGCGGCAGGCCTTTCGGCGCCGCGTTCCAAGTCGTCGGCAGAAAAAGCGGCGTCGGATCGGCCAGCGTTTTTTGTTCGTCGAATGCGACGTCGTTCCCTTCAGCCGCGCGGACTAACACGGGAGCAATCGCGGGCGGCGTTGCCGCCCCCCCGGGCGCAACGGGCGCCCGAAACAGCACCAGCACGAGCGCCACCGCCACGCACGCGCACGCGGTCGCGATGCCCCACCGTCTCATTTCATTTTCCGCCACCCGGGCCATGGCTAGCGTTCCTGCGCCCGGTTGAGCGGCGGCTCTTCCGCCGCCCAGACAACGCGAAATCCCGCTTCTCGCGCGAGGCCGACAATGTCCGCCTGCATCGACGAAGGCACCCCGGCACTCGCCCGCACCAGCAGCGCCGGCTCTTTCGTTACCTTGCCCTGCTCCTTCAGCCAGTCGCCGAGTCGTTGCAACGTGATGCTGCCTTCGCCGGCAATGATGAGCCCCGCGTCGTTCACCGCGATGTCGTGGGTTGTCCGGCTGGCCTCGGCGCGGGCCCCTTTCATGTGCGGAAGCTGGAAATCCACCCCCAGACCCGGCGCCAGCACGAAGCGGGATCCGAGCACGGAAAAAGACAGCAGGATCAGCCCCACATTCACCAGAAACCACGCGTCAAAATTCCGCGGCATCGGCCGCAACTTCGACGCCAGATCGAGGGGACGCGTGATCATGGTTTCAACAATTTCAACGTCACTCGGGCTTCGGCGTCGCGTCGCGATAATCAGTCAGCAGATATTTCATGATCTCGTTTCCGGACCATTCGACATCGCGCACGATGGCCCGCACGCGCCCGCTAAGGAAGTGGTAGGCGAGGTGCGCCGGCACCGCGAGCATGAGACTTCCGGCGGTGCTGAGCAGCGCCTGCCACATGCCGTGCGAGAGCTGGCTCGCGGTCACGTAGTCACCTTTCTCGAAGGCCATGAACAATCCGATGAAGCCGAGAATCGTGCCGAGCAGTCCCACCAGCGGAGCCACCTGCGCGATCGCCGCGATCGAGCCAAGCCGGCGTTCCAGCGCGGGCAGCTCGACCACCGCCGCCTCCTGCACATGGAAACGCATCGTCGTGGCGTCGTCGTCCGCATGCAGCAGCGCCGCCTTCACCACGGCGGCGACCGGCCCCGGAGTTTCCTCGCACACGGTCAGCGCCTCGACGGTCCGGCGCTTTGCGAGGATGTTCTTGATCCCCGCCACGAACGCCGTCGACCGGATGTGGCCGCGATGCAGATACAGCGTGCGCTCGATGAAAAGCATCACCCCGAGCAGGCCGAGCGCGAGCAGCACCCACATCATCGGCCCGCCTTTGGCAAAGAGACTGAAATCGAAAATACCCATGGTTTGCCGGCAGTTAGAAACGCTTCCGCCGGGGGCGTAAACCTGAAATGCCGCCAGGTCTCACCGCGCGGCCTCCGCGAGGTTGAACCGCGCCAGCTGCTGCCTGGCCGACGCCTGCCCCGGCAGATTGGTCTGCAGCACCAGCAGCCAGGCCGTCTTTGCCTCCTCCACCCGCTGCTGCTTCTCGAGCAGCTCGGCCGATTCCAGCAGCGTGCGCGCCATGAAATAACGCCCGGTCGCGCCCAGTTTCGCGGCCACTTTTTCCTCGAGGAGAAACGCGTTCGCGACATCGCGCCACCACACGTCGAGCGCCTGCCGGGCTTCGCCGCGCCGCGCGTGGAGATTGCCGAGATTGTATCCCGCCTCCACCCGCACATCGAGCGGCGCATCCAGCCGGCGGAGCAAATGGTCGAACAGGACCTCGGCCCGCTCCGCGAGCGCCGGGTCGCTCGAGGACTGCGCATTGAAACTCTTCGCGAGCGCGAGCTGGGCGTAGATCACGTCCCCGTGCTGCGGATAATTGTGGATCAATGACTGATAAACATCCCGCGCGGGGGAAAATTGATTCAGTTTTTGGAACAGGTCCCCCTGCTTCAGGCGCGCCGCAAAGATCAGGTTGTTGCCGGGATCCTTCGGCGGATGTTTCGCCATCAGCGCGACCATGTCCTCAATGCGGCGGACCGCCTCGGAGTAGTTTTCGCTCTGGCCGCGGCGCTCCGCCTGCTCGGCCGCGAGATACAGCGCGTAGGGCGCATATTCGCTCTCGGGAAAATCCTCGGCGAGTTTCGTCAGCAGCTTCTGCGCATTCGCCGCCTGGTCCTGCTCCGCGAGCCGGTTGGCCTCCACGATATAGGTGTAGACCGCGGCCGGGGTCTTCGGGAAATTTTTCCGGAGGGCTTCCAAGTCGTCCCGGCCCGAGATTTCCCGCTTCAACGCGAAGTTCGTCTGGGCATGCAGCAGCGCACCCGTGCTGAGAATTTCCTCCTTCGTCGCCTCGTCCACCCCTTCCAGCGAGCGCCCGAGATCGTCGATGAACTTCAACGTCTGGTCGGACGGCGAAACATCGAAGGAAAGCCGCGCCTGCAACCAGGCCATCTTCGCGCGCAACGCCGGATCGAGCGCGGTGTTCGCGCCCGCCCGGGTCTCCAGCAGCCGGGTCACGCGGGCAAAGGCCTCGCCCGTCCTGCCGGCCGCCTGCAGCGCACGCGCGAGATTCCATTCCGCCTGCCACCGGCTTTTCAGATCGAACGCGGGGTCGCGCGCCAGCTCGTCGAGCAGTGTTTGCGCCGCGTCCAGCGCGCCCGCCTCCACCTCGGCCAGCACGCGTTGAAACATCAGGTCGGCCCGCGGTGTGTTCGGCGGCGCATCCTGCAGCGCCGCGGCGTAGGCATCCGCGGCGAGGCGGAAATCACGCGCGCCTTCCGCGCCTTCCGCGCGGGCGACGCGACCCGCCCGGAACCAGGCCTCCGCCACCAGCACGCCCAGCTCCGCGCGGGCCGCGCCGGCAGTCAGGGCGTCCCGAGCTTTCGCCGCGTGATCGGCCGCAATGCGAAAGCGGTTTTGCTCCCAGGCCGACGCCGTCAGCACGCCGTACGCATGCGCCAGCAGCGGCGAACCGGGAAATTTCTGCCGCAGCTCGTTCGCGTCGTCCTCCGCCTGCGCGCGGCCTTCGACAGTCCTCGTCGCCAGCGCCGCCTGCGCCCGGAACAAAAGCAGGTCCTCGAGAATGCGCGGCGCCGGCGCCTGGTTGATCAGGCGCGTGAGCTCCGTGCGAAATTGCATCCGCGCCGGCTCGGTCTGCGAAGCGCGGGCGAGCAGCTGCAACGCGATGCGCTGCCGGAGGGGCTCCCCGCCTTGCTCCAGCACTTGGAAAAGCGCGTTGCGGCCGGCGCCCGTGGTCGCGCCTCCGATCATCCCGAGCAGCAGGCGGAACTCATCCGTCCAGGCCCGCTCGCTCTGCCCCATCCAGCGCAGTTGTTCCTGCAGGACCTCCACCGCGCGGCCCTTCTGCCCGTTCACGTCCAGGGTCAACGCCAGCAGGCGGGCGATCTCATAGCCGGGGGCGCGACCGCGCAGGCTTTCCCAGCCCCGGCGCATCTGGGCGATGTCCGCTTCCGACGTCGGCCCGATGCGCAGCTTCGATTGATCCAGCGCGATCTGAAACCGCGCACGGGCGAGATCCGTCACGGCCGTATCGAGCGCGAGCTTGTAGAACGCGTTCGCCTTTCCCGGATTGGCCGGGTCGGTGAGATTCGTCAGCATGCCCTGCAAAAACTGGAACCAACTCGCGTCCGCCTTGGAGAGTTCCTCGGGCCTGATCGCCTCGAATTCACCCCGGGTCGCGTCCGCTTTTTTCTGCTGGGCCGCCGCCAGCCCCGCGCGCAAATGCCACGCCGCCCCGCGGGTGCCCGCATAAGTCTGCAACGCCTGCTCCGCCTCAGCCGCCTGCCCGTCGTCCAGCAATACCGTCGCCAGATCGAGGATCACCCCGTCGCGGTCCCCGGAGCGCAGGGAGAGAAGTTCGCGATAAAAGCTGATCGCGCGGGAATTCAAACCCAGCTCCTGCGCACTGCGCGCGGCCGCCAGCTGTTTCGCGATCTCGCCCGGGGACATCGTGGCGGCCTCGGCCGGCGCCAGCGGGACCGGCGAATTCAACGGCTCCTGGGCGCGGACACACAACGCCACCACGAGCAGCAAGGCGGGGAGTTTTCTTAAAAACATGCGAGCTCCGGCATGTTGTTCAGCGCCCCCGAACAATCAACCGCGTTGTGCCTGAACCACCGGCTCTCCCAAACGGACGGCACTCCGCCGCTTTGGCGAAAGTGTCATCCAATAGATGACATTGGTTTCACACCTTCTCCTCTGGGTTGGCGCCACATGTCATCTATTAGATGACACTGTGGCGGGGAGCGCAGATGGCCGCGATGAACGGCACGCGCTCAAAACTCTTCTCGCCGGATTGCGCCTCGGGGTTAGTTTTCGCTGAAACTCGGGGCGCCGCGCGTCGTCTCACCGGCTCATGGACAACTCGCCGACCACCCCGCCCCACATGTCCCACGATCATCACTCTCAGCACCACGGCCGGCCTCCTTGCTGTGGCATCTCGACCGACATCGAGGATTACTTCCTCACCCGCCGCCAGTTTCTGAATCGCGTCGGCATGGGCATGGGGGCGCTGAGCCTCGCAACGATGATCGATCCGGCGCACCTGGTCGCCGCCTCGGGTACGCCTGCCGCGTCGCCCGTTGCCAGTTCACTCACCCCGCGTCCCTCCCATTTCGGAGGCAAGGCGAAGGCCATCATCCACATCTTCGCGCAGGGCGCGCCGTCGCACGTCGATACGTGGGACCCGAAGCCGATGCTCACGAAGATGAACGACAAAACGCTGCCCGGCGGCGGCATCGCGATGGAGTCGCCGTTCAAGTTCACGAAAATGGGCAAGGCCGGCATCGAGGTGAGCGAACTCTTCGCCAACACCGGCCAGCACATCGACGACCTGGCGGTCATCCGCTCGATGTGGACCGACATCCCCGCGCACGACGTCGCCACCGTGTTCATGAACACCGGCTCGCTGCGCATCGCGAAACCCAGTTTCGGCTCGTGGGTGGTGTACGGTCTCGGCACCGAAAACCAGAATCTCCCCGGCTTCATCGCGCTGCGCGGCAGCCGCGTTCCGGTCGGCGGCGCCGCCAACTACAACGCCGGCTTCCTGCCGGGCGTTTACCAGGGCTCCAGCGTGAACACGCAGGCGCAAAGCGTGCAGCAGATGATCCAGAACATCCGCAACGGCTACGTCTCGAAAACCGAGCAGCGCCGGCAGCTCGACTTCGTCCACCAGCTCAACGAGCTCCACGCCCAGAATCTCCAGCGTGAGGCTGCGCTGGAGACGCGCCTCGAGTCCTACGAGATCGCGTTCCGCATGCAGGCCGAGGCGACCGATGCCTTCGACATCATGAAGGAGCCCGAGTCCGTGCGCACCGCGTACGGCATTACGCCAAACGCCCGGGGCGGCAGCAGCGAGCAGGGGAAACAACTGCTCATCGCCCGCCGGCTCATCGAGCGCGGCGTCCGCTGCGTCCAGGTGTGGCACGACGGCTGGGATCACCACGAGGACCTCCAGGAGCGCATCACCACCAAAGCCGGCGAAATCGACAAGCCGATGGCCGCGCTCATGACCGATTTGAAACAACGCGGCCTGCTCGACTCCACCCTCGTCGTCTGGGGCGGCGAATTCGGCCGCAAGCCGACGAAGGACCGCAACGGCAACGACACCCCGGGCCGCGACCACAACGCCAAGGCGTTCTCGATCGTCATGGCCGGCGGCGGCGTGAAGGGCGGCATCGTCCACGGCGCCACCGATGAATTCGGCGCCGCCGCGGTGAAGGACAAGGTCCACGTGCACGATCTCCACGCGACGATGCTCCACTGCCTCGGCCTCGATCACACGAAGCTCACGTATCGTTTCAACGGCCGCGACTTCCGCCTCACCGATGTCGCCGGCAACGTCGTGAAACCAATCCTCGCATGAGCACGCCAAACGCCGGCCGGTTTTCTGTAGCGGCGGTCCATGACCGCCGCAGGAAGGTCGCTTCCACGTCGAGCGGCGGTCATAGACCGCCGCTACAGTTTCAGAAAATGCCCTTCGGGATGGGTGTGCTCAGTCTGCTCGCGCTCTTCTCCTCCTCACTCGCGGCCGCCGAACCGGCGCAAATTTCCCCCTCCGACCTGCAATTTTTCGAGAGCAAGATCCGCCCGATCCTCGTCGAGAACTGCTACAAGTGTCACAGTCGCGAAGCCGACAAGGTGAAGGGCGGACTCCTGCTCGACACCCGCGAGGGGTTGCTCGCCGGCGGCAGCTCGGGTTCGACCATCGTCCCCGGCAAACCCGACGAAAGCGTGCTCATCCAGGCGATCCGTTACACGGACCCCGATCTGCAAATGCCCCCGAAGGGCGAAAAACTTTCCGACCGGCAAATCGCCGATCTCACCGAATGGGTGAAGCGTGGCGCACCCGATCCGCGCATGCTCGCGGCGAAAGGCAGCTCGAACGCGACCTACGGCGGCGTCGGCCGGCAGCACTGGTCGTTTCAACCGGTGAAAAAGCCCGCGATCCCCGCGGTGAAAAATTCCGCATGGCCGAAAACGCCGGTCGACAACTTCATCCTCGCGAAACTCGAGGAGAACGCCCTCCAACCCAACGCCCCCGCCGACAAACGCGCGCTGCTGCGCCGCGTCACCTTCGACCTCACCGGCCTGCCTCCCACAGAAACGGAGATGCAGGCGTTCCTCGCGGACAATTCGCCGGCGGCCTTCACCCGCGTCGTCGACCGCCTGCTCGCCTCGCCCCACTACGGCGAACGCTGGGGCCGCCACTGGCTCGATGTCGCCCGCTACTCCGACTCGAAAGGCGACGCGCCCAACCGCGCCTTTCCGTTCTACCCGCACGCCTGGACGTATCGCGACTACGTCATCGACGCCTTCAACACCGACAAGCCCTTCAACCAGTTCATCGTCGAGCAACTCGCCGCGGACCGCCTCGTCGAGGCGCAGTCGAAAAAGATCACCGCAAAAAATCCGGACGCGATCATCGACCAGTCGTCGCTCGCCGCGATGGGTTTTCTCACACTGGGAAACCAGTTCGACGGCAACGTGCACGATGTGATCAACGACCGCATCGACGTCACGACGAAGGCATTTCTCGGCCTCACCGTTTCGTGCGCGCGCTGCCACGACCACAAGTTCGATCCGATCCCCACCAAGGACTATTATTCGCTCTACGGTGTCTTCGCCAACAGCGTCGAGCCGAAGCAGCTCGTCCAGGCGCCGACGTTGCAATCGCGGATTGCGAAGACTCCCGAGCTCGTCGATTACCTCGCCAAAGCCACCGAGCTCCAAAAACAACACGCCGATGTGGAGGAGCAGTTCGCCGAGATGCGGCGCTCCCGCGTCCGCGACGCGGACAAGCGCCGCGAACTCGTCCGCGCCCAGCAGCGCGTCAACCGCGAGATCGGCGAACTCGAAATGAACCATCCCGGCGCCCCGGCGCGCGCCAACGTCCTCACCGATGTGCCGCGCTCTCGCGACTATCCCGTGCTCGTGCGCGGCGAAGCGCAGAACAAGGGCGACATCGTCCCGCGCCGTTTCCTGGAAATCCTGGCGGCCGATCCGAAGAAACGCGCCGAATGGCACGAGGGCAGCGGACGTCTCCAGCTCGCGCAGGCGATCGCCGACCCGAAAAATCCGCTGACGGCCCGCGTGTTCGTGAATCGCGTGTGGCAGCAGCATTTCGGCGAGGGCTTCGTCGCCACGCCGGACGACCTCGGCAACATGTCGTCCCCGCCCACGCACCCCGAGTTGCTCGACTGGCTCGCCAGCGAGTTCGTGGAAGGCGGCTGGTCGGTCAAACGGCTCCACCGCTTCATTCTGCTCAGCAGCACCTACCAGCTCAGCGGCGCGGCGAATCCCGATCCGCGCTATGCCGAGACCGACCCGACGAACAAGCTGTTCTGGCGCGCCAATCTCCGCCGGCTCGAATTCGAAGCGATGTACGATTCGATTCTCGCGATCTCGGGCGCGCTCGACCCCAAGCTCGGCGGCAAGCCGGTCACGCCCACGATGGATTCCTTCGGCAAGCGCCGCGCGCTCTACACCTACATCAACCGCCAGAATCCGCCCGAGCTGCTCACGCAGTTCGACTTCCCGAATCCCGACGTGCCCACGGGAAAACGCTACATGACCCTCGTGCCGCAACAGGCGCTGTTCCTCATGAACAGCCCGCTGGTGATCGAGACCGCGCGGAAACTCACCCACCTCCCCGAGTTCGCCAAACTTCCTGGCGACCGCGAACGCGTCGCCTCGCTCTATCTCGCAATCTTCCAGCGCCCGCCCTCCGAAAAGGAAGTGGAGCTGGGCTTGGAATACGTCCGGACCAATCCCAAGGGCACGGGCCTGGATGTGGAAATTCCCGCGCTGAAAAACGCCCGCGAACAACGCAAAGCGGAACGCCAGGCCGCCCAAGCCAAGCAAAACGCCAAGGGTCGCAACGACCAGCGCCCGATCGGCAGTTCGATCGAATACGGCGGCCCGGTCGATGCCTGGACAAAACTCGCCCACGCCCTCTTCCAGGCGAACGAGGCGATGTTCGTGAACTAGGGCGGCTAACGTTTTTCCGCCTTCGGCTCTTTGTCTGTCATTCTGAGCGCAGCGAAGAATCCACTTGGACCCTCAAAAACCGTTGAGCGCAGCGAATCCGCTGCTGGATTCTTCGCTGCGTTCAGAATGACAAATTAGAAAAGTCGTATCCTACGCGGAGAGCTCGCTGATGAGCCGGGCCTGCGAAAGCGGTTTCGTCAGGACGGCATTCATGCCCGCCGCAAGGCACGCGGCGATCTGCTCCTCACCGCTGTGGGAGGTCATGGCCACGATGCGCGGCGCCGCGCCATGGCGCTCGCGCAGGAGCCGGGTTGCCTCCAACCCGCCCATGCCCGGCATCTCCACGTCCATGAGCACGACTTGAAATCCCTCCTTCGCCGCCGCCATCGCGTCGACCGCTTCCTGGCCGCAGGTCGCGAGGCTCACCGGGCAGCCGGCGCGCTGCAGCATCAGCTCCGCAACGCGGCGGTTCACCGGATTGTCGTCGACGACCAGCACGCGCAGCGCGCCGAGATCGCGCGCCGGCCTGTCGTTGCGGGCGCTCAAATTCTGCGGCGGCGTCGAATCCACCCGCGTCGTCGGCGGCAGCTGGGGCAGAATCACCCGAAACTCGGTGCCGAGGCCCGGCGCGCTGGTGACTTCGATTTTTCCGCCGTGCTGCTCGACGAGCTGCTTCACGATCGACATCCCGAGGCCGGTGCTGGCCTCGCCCGCCGTGCCCGGCTGGCTCACCGGCGTGAAGCGATCGAAGAGTGAAGGAAGTTTTTCCGCCGGAATGCCAATGCCGTTGTCGGTGATGCGCAGCAGGATTTTTCCCGCCTCCCCCGCCTCGAGGTTCACGCGAATCTGCCCGCCGCTGGAAGTGAACTTGATCGCGTTGCCGAGAAGATTGTTCACCACGCGCAACAGCGATTCGGAGTGGCCGTTCACCAGATCCCCGCCCGCGTCCAGCGCGGAGCGCCAGATCAGCGACTGCTTCTTGCGGTCGGCCAGCGGATGCAGCGCGCGCACGCTCTGCCGCACAATCGCCGCGAACGCCACGGGCCGCAGCTCGAGGTCGGCGTTGCGCGCCGAGGCCCGCGACAGGTTCAGGATCTCGTCGATGAGATGCAGCAACATCTGGCCCGAATCCTTGATCAGCGTGAGGTTTTCCCGCGACTCGGCGTTGTTCGCGATGCTGTTCAACAGGAGATCGGCAAAGCCCATCACGCCGTTCAGCGGCGTGCGCATGTCGTGCGACAGCGTGGAAAGCATCTCGTCCTTGAAGCGCATGTTCTCGCGCAGCTCGCGCACGCAGGCGTTGAGGCGCCGGTCGAGGCGGTAGCGTTCGATGTGCGTGATCAGCCGCGCGACAATCTCCTCTTTGATGAGCGGCTTCGAAAGGCAGTCGGACGCGCCGGCGCGAAACGCATCGAGGCGGAGCGTCTGGTCGTCGATCGCGGTGAGAATGACCACCGGCAGGTCGACGAGTCCGAACTCGCGGCGGATCCGGCGGCACAGCGAACTCCCATCCATCCCCGGCATGTCCAGATCGGTGATCACGATGTCGAGCTGCCCCATCGTCTGCGCCACCAGTTCCAGCCCGCGGTCGCCGTCGGCGGCTTCCAGCACGGTGGCGCCTTCTTCGCGCAGACTCGTCGCAACGGCGAGCCGCACGGTCGCGCTGTCCTCGACGAGCAAGGCGGTCACACCCGTCAGCCGGTTGGTGGGAAAGAGCAATCGCCCGGCCGTGCGCGCCAGCGTGCCCGGATCGAAGGGCTTCGAAACGAAATCCATCGCGCCCAGTTCGAAGCCGCGCCGGCGGTCGTTCAGGTTGTCGCTGCCCGTGATAAAAATCACCGGCATGCGTCCGCCGGCACAGTGGGTGAAAAGACTCGTAAATTCGGGCGACCGGAGGCGTTCGCAGGTCGGAAACCCTCCCAGCCGCGGCATTTCGAGGTCGAGCGTCACGAGGTCCGGACGGAATCCGTCGCGGATGATCTGCAACGCAGCCTCGCCATCGACGGCCTCCTGGATGTCGAAATGCGCATCGGAAAGCTCCCGCCGCACCGCGGCCCGGGCGATCCGGCTGTCGTCGACAATCAGCACCCGCCGCATACCCGACACCGGGGTGGGAGAGGGAGTGGCTGGCGCGGCAGCTGCCGCCACCGGAAAGTTGGTGGAACTGGCAAGTGAGACCATGGGGAGTTGGTGGAACCCAGCCCATCGGCTCGCCGCGTGAAAACTTTATAGCGCGGTACTGCTGAAAACCTTCGACCGGCCGCTTTTACACCAATTCGTCAGTCACCGACCACACCGGCCACATCTCGCGGGAATAGCGTTGCGCCTCCTCAATCATCGCGCGGACCAGCGGTCCGGGTTCCCCGCGCCAGAGAACGCCCATCGTCATCGGTTCGAATCCCTCCAGCGGCAGCGCGCGCACGTCGCGATGCCTGATCACCTCCGGAATGGCGACGTTCACGCCGTAGCCTTCGCGATGCGACACGTAGCGGGTCACCAGCTCGACCGAGGTCGCCTCGATCGCCTGCGGCCACACCACGCCGCGGCGCTTCAGCTCCTTTTGAAATCCGCGCATGATGCTGGTCCCCGCCGGCTGACCGATGAGCGGCTGGACGATTTTCTTTTGCGGCCACAACTCCGCTGCGCTCTTCAACGGCGCGGTGCGATGCACGAGCAGCACGATCGGCACACACACGAGCCGCAAACTGCGCAATCGCGCGGGAGGCCGCGCATCGACCGGCGTGATCGCCAGATCCAGCTGGCCGTCGCGCAACCAGTCCTCGACCTGTGCCTGATAACCGGTCCGCAAGCACAGGCGCACCCGCGGGTGCCGTTTGCGGATGCGCTGCATCACCGTCGGGATGTGATCGCGCAGCACCAGCTCGGAGCCGCCGATGCGCAGCTCCGGCTCGGCGCCCGCGCGCACCTCGGCGGCAACGGTGTCGAGGTTCTCAAAAAAAGGCCGTGCGTGGAGGAAAAGGCGTTCGCCCTCCGCGGTCAGCTTGAACGGGCTGCGCTCGAACAGCTTCGTCCCCACGTCCTCCTCGAGCGCGCGCATCTGGCCGCTCACCGCCGGTTGCTGGATGCCGTAGGGGATGTGCCGCACCGCCGCGCTGATCCCGCCGTGCTTCGCGACATAGTAGAACAGCTCGAGATGATGGACGTTCATGTCGCGCGCCGAACCAACCCGCGCCGGGCCCCGCGCGCAACGCCGTTCTGCCCGCCCGCAGCCCCATCAACGAAACCGATACCCGCCATCAAACTTATCAACTCACGCTGTTTTCCCGCTTCGGATATTCTGGTCACGCACCGGTCAACCCCGGCCCCGCTCAGCTCAACCACAGAACATCCCTCATGCACCCGGTACTCACTGCCCTCAGCATTGTGGCCCAGATCGTCCTCATCGCCGCCGTCGCCGACTTCATCGCCGGCGTGATTCACTGGCTCGAGGACGCCTACTTCACCGAGGACACGCCGATCGTCGGCCCGCTCTTCATCCGGCCGAACATCGTCCACCATCATCATCCCCGTTTCTTCACGCGCCTGTCGTGGTGGGAAAGCTCGGCGGCGCTCGTTGGCTTGGGCGCGGCGATCCTCCTCGTGGCCTGGCCGCTCGGCCTGCTCTCGTGGCAGCTGTGGCTCTTCGTCGCCATCGGCATCAACGGCAACCAGGTCCACAAATGGGCGCATCGCACCCGCGCGGAAAACGGCCGCATCATCTCCACGCTGCAGGACTGGCGCATCCTCCAGACGCCGCGCCACCACGGCCTGCATCACTCGGATCCGAAAAACACCTTCTACTGCCCGATCACGAATCTGGTTAACCCGCTCCTCGAGCGAATCGAATTCTGGACGCGCGTCGAAGCCGCGATCGAGCGCGTCACCGGCGTGAAGCATCGTCACGACACCGCCGTGCGCGGCCAGGGACCGGGGCCGGTCTGGCTGGCGGAATTCAAACCCCAGCCGGCCGCGAAAAAAACCTGCGCGAAAAACTGCGCCACCTGCCCCGGCTGCAAGAAACAGCAGGAGGATGAGCCCGTACTGCTCCGCGCGGCCTGAGCTCAAACGCACCGATGAAACCGGAGCCCGAGATCAAAGGAGGTTTTGCCACCGCGCTGGCTGCGTTTGGCCTCTACGCCATTCCCATCCTCTTCATCTCCCCCTACCAGTACCTCGCCAATAAAAACACCTTCGGCCGCTGGCAGCATATCCTTTCTCCGGCCCAGGCGACGACGCTGGACATCCTGCAATGGAGCGTCATCGCCGTGGTTTTTGCGTGGGGCACCCGGCGCGTGAAATTCGGTCTGCTGCTCCCGCTTACACTGGCGGTCATCACCCTCACCTTGGTCGCGACCCACCTCGTTGTCCGCGTGTTTGGACTGAGTTTCTATTTGGGTCTCTGGCGCTGATGAGGCGTCTACCGCCCGTGCGGATCGGCGCGACCGCCGCGCTGGGGTCCCGCGGGCGGCCCGGCGTCCGCCGGCTTTTCGGGCGCGAGCTTCGCGAGGAGAATCGTGAGAAAAATCGATCCGAAGATCAGTCGCAGCGACCATTTCCGGCGTTCCTCCGCATCGGGAAGCCACTCCTCCTCTTTTCGCACCAGCACCGTGACGATGAAGATCGGCACCAAAAGCCAGACATACCAGGGCGCTCCCAAGCGGCTCAGCCCGTGCCGGAACGCCCCCACCGCGGAAAAACCGAAAAGGCCCAGCGCAAAAAACGCCGCGAACGTAATGCTCCGTCCCCGCCACGCCCGCCAGAGCCACGAAACCGACGAAAAGGGATTCATCGCCGCCATCCAACGTGTCCGCCGCGCGCGGTCAAAGCGTTTGCTTGGATCGGAAGGTGGCCGCGAGCGTGAGCGAGCGGATGGTTTGCCACTCGCTCACGCTCGCGGCTGCACAGAGCAAGATTATTACGGCCCGAGCAGCCGGCGATTCTCGGGCTGCTGCCCGGGGCCACCGCGGTCTTCGCCCGTGACGGCCTCAATCGCTTCGACAAAACGCAGCCCGTACTCAAACCGCCACAACCAGCACGCGCCATCGCGACGGTCGTGCACGAGCAGGAAATCCGGATTCGCCTGGGTGGAATCGCTGGCGATGCTGAACTGGCCCTGCGTCACCCGCTCCAGCGCCGCGCGCAGCTGCACGAGGGGCGGCTCGGGATCGAGGGTCACGGTCCAGTTGCCACTGACGCCAATCGGGGCGTCGCCACGAAAGTAATAGCCAAAAAAACGGGAAGGCCGGAAGTGACCGGTCGCACGCAACCGGCGGAGATGTTCGTCGACCGCGGCAATGAACCGCACCCGCCACGGGAAGTCAGCCGGCAGCGTGAAGCTGGGAAGCGGGATCAGGACATTGTCGGTCATGACTGATAAAAGGGGGTTAGCACATTAACGGCCAAGATCGGTTGGATTTTAGGCCTGTCTTCATCAGCTTACCCATCCACGTGATTCTCCCCGAGAAACAACAGCAGTTGCGCGACGACCTCGAAGCGATTCATGACCCCCACGAACGACTGGGCGCCGTGATCGACCGGTCGCGCCGCCGCCCGGCGCTTCCCGCCAGCGAACGCACCGACGCCAACCGCGTCCGCGGCTGCGTATCTTCCGTGTGGCTGATCGGTGAATTGCGTCACGGCCGGTGTTATTTCCGGAGCGATGCCGATGGTCCAGTCGTGAAGGGGCTGGTGGCGCTTCTTTGTGATTTTTTTAGCGAAGCGACGCCCGCCGAGATCGTCGCCAGCGACCACAATCCGATCGAAACGCTCGACCTGACAAAAAATCTCTCCCCGACCCGGCGCAACGGCCTCGCGAGCGCCCTCGCCGCGATCCGCGCGTTCGCGCAGGACGCGTTGCCCAAAACATAGCGGGGAAAATCCGGGATGTATTTCGACGCCCACAATCATCTGCAGGACGAATGGCTCGCTCCGCACCGGGCGCAGGTGTTCGCCGATCTCGCCGCCGCCGGCGTGCATCGCGTGGTGGCAAATGGCACGAGCGAATCCGACTGGGCAGCGGTCGAAGCCCTCGCCGCCGAAACCGCCCTGACGCTGCCGAGCTTCGGCCTTCATCCCTGGGACGCCGGCAACCGCTCCAGCGCATGGCTCGAAAAACTGCGCGGCCATCTCGACGCGAATCCCTCCGCCGGCGTCGGCGAAATCGGACTCGACCGGTGGATCCTGGACCGGGCGCGTCCCGACGACCCGCGCTTGAAAGGTCTTCGCCGCGCGCCGCTCGAAGAGCAGACCGAAGTTTTCCTCGCCCAGCTCGAACTGGCGGCGCAACGAAACCTGCCGGCCTCGATTCACTGTCTCGACGCGTTCGGCCCGCTCTACGATTTGCTTCGCCGCGAGAAACTGCCCGCGCGCGGTTTTCTCCTGCACGCCTATAGCGGGCCCGCCGAAATGGTCGCGGGCTTCGCGAAGCTCGGCGCGTATTTTTCCTTCAACGGTGCCTTCCTCGACCCACGCAAGCAGCGGCTGCGCGACCTGTACGCCGTCATTCCGGCGGACCGACTCCTGGTCGAAACCGATGCGCCCGCCATGCGCCTGCCGGCCGACCGGGAAAAATTCCCGCCGTTACTGGCGGCCGACGGTTCACCAGCCAACCACCCGGCAAACGTCGCCGTCACCTACTCCGCCCTGGCGGCACTGCGCGCCACGCCCCTCGATTCCCTCGCTGCGCAGGTGGAGAAAAATTTCCGGCGCCTGTTTACTCTGTCATTCTGAGCACCGCGAAGAATCCGATGGGATATCCGCACCGCGGAACCCGCTGCGCAACTCCAGCTGGATTCTTCGCGGCGCTCAGAATGACAAACCGGTTTGAAGCCGTTTTCCCTGACACGCCGACCGGCGACAATCAGCGTTTCCCCGCCGCGATCCGCTTCACCACTTCGCCCGCCGCGACGAGGCCGAAGGTGCCCGTGACAAACACGGCGGTGCCAAAGCCCGTGTCGCAGTCCAGCTTGAGATTGCTGCCCGGCTCGGGCTGGGCCGCACAGGTGCCGTCCGCCCACGGAAACACCGGACGCTCCCCCGACCACACGCAGCGCACGCCAAAGTTCATCCGCCCGCGCGTCTGCCCGGGAAGAAATCCGAAATCACGCCGCAGTTTTTTCCGGACCTGCCGGAGCAACAAATCGTTTTCCGCATCGCCGAGGTCGCCGGCCTCCACCTGCGTGGGATCGCTCCGGCCGCCGGCCGCGCCGATCGTCAGACACGGGAGATCGCGGTCCCGGCAGGCGGCGATCAGGCGCGCCTTGTTCGTCATGTTGTCGATCGCGTCGACGACGAAGTCGAATTTGGGCGCCAGCAAGCGTTCCACCGTCGCCTCGGTGAAAAACTCGAGCGTCGCGTCCACGTGGCAGCCCGGGTTGATCAGCTGCACGCGCTCTTTCAAGACGTCGACCTTGGCCCGCCCGATCTGACCATCGAGCGCCGGGAGCTGGCGGTTCACGTTGGTGAGACACACCTCGTCGAGATCGATCAACGTGAGCGAGCCCACGCCACTCCGCGCCAGCCCTTCGACGGTCCACGATCCCACGCCGCCGACACCGATCACGCAGACGCTGGCCGCGCGCAACCGGTCAAGGCCGGCCTGGCCGACCAGGCGGGCGACTCCACCGAAGCGGTTACCATAATCTGTTTCCAACGTCATGCTCGCGAAGCGAGAAACCACCCTGCCCCATTTGGCAAGAACGCTAAATCCACGCCTCGAACTTCAACTCCTCCCACCCGCCCCCATCCCCATGAAAACCGCCTTCCGTTTCTGTTGCTTCGCTTTCGCCTTGGTCTGCTCCGCCCGGGCCGCCGAACCCGCTCCCGCTGCCGCCAACCCCAGCCCGGCCAGCGAGTCCGGTTTCGTTTCGATCTTCGACGGCAAAACGCTGGACGGCTGGGACGGCGACCCGAAGTACTGGCGCGTCGAGGAGGGCAATCTGGTCGGCGAGATCACCCCGGAGACCGTCGTCAAACGGAACACGTTTATCATCTGGCGCGGGGGCGCACCGCATGACTTCGAGCTGAAAATCCAGTATCGCATCAGCGCGCTCGGCAACAGCGGCATCAACTATCGCAGCACCGAGCTCACCGATGCGAAGTGGTCGCTCCGCGGCTATCAGGCCGACATCGACGGCCCGGCGAAAAGCAAGACGGTCCGCCACACGGGACAAAACTACGAGGAGCGCGGCCGGACGTTTCTCGCGCGCCGCGGGGAGATCGTGCGGGTCGACGCGACGGCCAAGCCGACCGTCATCGGATCACTCGGCGATGCCAAGACCCTGGAGACTTTCGTGAAGAACGACGACTGGAACGAGTTTCACCTCGTGGCGCGCGGCGGTGTGATCACCCACATTTTAAACGGGCAGGTCATGAGCATCGTCGTCGACGACGATGAAAAGAACCGCCGCTTCGACGGTCTCATCGGCGTGCAGGTCCATGTCGGCCCGCCGATGAAGGTCGAGTACCGGAATATCCGGCTGAAGACGCTGTAGGTTCTCACTGTAGGAGCGGGTTTATCCCGCGACCGCGTTCTACGCCGCCACGCGTCCAGTCGCGGGATAAACCCGCTCCTACGGCTTCCTTAGTCGTGAGCCCGACTATTTGATCCCGAGCAGCTTCTTCAAGTCGGGCTCCATCTTGTCGATGCGCACACCGGTCGCGACGAGCATGCCTTTTTGGTCGAAGAGAAAATTCGCCGGAATATTTTTCACGCCCAGCTTCTGGCCGAACTCGTTTTTCGTCCCCTGTCCGTCGAAGTACTGCGGCCAGGCCACTTTGTTATCCTTGAGGTACTTCATCATCGCCTCGCGGTCGGCCTCCTTGTCGCAGGCCACGCCGACGACCTCGAAGTTCCTCTTTTTGTAGTTCCAGTGGAGCTGGCGCAGCTCCTCCTGCTCCTTCGTGGATTTCTCGTTCTTCGCCGACCAGAAGGAAAGCAGCACGACCTTGCCGCGCAGCTTCGCGAAATCCACCTCCTGGCCATCGACCGCGGTGAACTTCAGCTCGTAGGGCTGCCGGAGGATCTGGATCAGGTTGAGCTCGTCCGTCGCCATCTCGGCGATTTTTTTGTCCGGATGCGCCTGCAGGGATTTGAGGTGCTCCTCCGCCTGAGACATTTTCGTGTTCTTCAGCACCTCGACGTAGCCGGCTTCCTGGGCGAGCAGGAATTTCCCGCCGCCCGGCATCTGGGCCAGCGCATCGATCTTGTCGCGGTAGTTGCTGAGATTGTCGCGGTTGAACGCCTCACGCACCTCCATGCCGGCAATTCCGGCATCGAGCGCAGCGATCGCCGTCTTCACTTCATCGCTCGCACCGTCTTTCAGCCGCTGATTGAGCGTTTCGTATTTCAGCTGGGCGAGCCAGGCGGCGCGCTGGGGACCCTGCCCTTTCTGGCGCATCGTCATGCCGAAGGTCGACAGGCTGTTGATGACGGCACCGACGTTTTTGTGCGTGGGATTCTGGACGAGGAACGTCATGCCCGCCGTCAGCACTTTTTGAAAGCGTTCCGGGCTTGGCGCGACGTCCTTGGCGTCGCGGAGCTTGAAAAATTCCGCGGCGGCTTCATCCGCCGGCGATTTTTGTGGAGCCGGTTTGGAATCGGCAGCGTGAACGAGGCAGCAGGCGAGGCTGGCCGACAAAAAAGCAGCCAGCAGGAACCGGGGGGATTTCATGAGACGGGACTCCGAGGCACGGTGGGGCAGGTGAAGCCGGACGGCTCGGGGCCACGGCGCGATCCGTGCAATCGCGCGTAGCGGCGAGCCAGGCAGGGGTAAGGTCTGGCGCTGTTCTACTGCCGGGTTCCTTCGCCGCAAGAACCAAGCAGCGTCGCAGTTGCCCGCCCTAGTTCAGGAGGCGTTCGACCGCTGCGATGGCCGTCGCCTCGCGCTGCGCCCAGTCCCCGCGAATCTCCACGAACCGGAGTTCGCGCGAGACGAGTGCCTCCCGCCACAGCGCCATGCACTTCGCGCGTCCCGCCTCGTCGGAAAAAATGCGCTGGGGATCCGGCGCCCACGCCACATCGGTGTTCAGCAGGAGGTAAAGATCGTAGCGCGGCGCCCGCAATTCGGCCGACATCCGCACCAAGCCCGGCGTTTCACCGTAGAGCAGATCGCTCCACAACACCGTGGTCAGCGCCTCGGTGTCGCAGATCACCACGCGTTTCGCCTGTGCGGCCGCCGCATCCTCGAGTTCGGCCTGCCGGTGCGCGATGCGCGGAATGTCCTTCAACGTGATCCCGCCGTGCTCATCCCAGAATTGCCGCGCATACTCGGGCACGCACGGCTCGCCGAAATGCGCCGCCAGTTTTTCCGCGAGCATCGTCTTGCCCGTCGACTCGGGTCCGAACACCGCCACGCGCCGCACCCGCATCGCGCGATGCCAGGAACGCCAGCCCATCAGGCCCATCACGAGATAAATGCCGTAGAGAAAAGCGGTGTAGGCCAGCTCAGCGCTCCAGTACGACGCGATCGCCACCGCGTTCACCACCGCCCAGATTGCCCAGTTCTCCACTTTCTTCCTTACCTGCAACACCTGGCCCGCGACACTGAACGCCGCGATGAACGCGTCGCGCCACGGCATGACCGCATGCATCCAACGGCCAACCGTCAGCGCCCAGACCGCGGTCGCCACCGTCGCCGCGACGACGACGATCACGCGTCCTTGCGGGGAAAGGGTCGTCACCGGCAGTTCCGGCGACGTGCCACGATCCTTCACCCAATGCCGCCAGCCCCAGGCCAGCGCTCCAAAATAAAAAACCTGCAGCGCCGCATCCGCCGGAAAATGCGACCGGTAAAACAGGACGCCCTGCACACTCACCGCCAGCAGCCCCACGGGAAAGGCCCAGAGGCTGCGCCGGATCATCAGCGCCACGCCCGCGATTCCGAGCACAAGGTTGGCCTGATCGAGCAGCGACGCGGTGGTGAGGCCGGTCCAGATGTTGTGAAGAATGCTTTCCAAGGTGAACGCCACCGCCGGAGCGGCTCGGTTGAAAAAGCCGAAGCGTGAGAGTCCTTGGAACGCCTGCAAGCAGCACGCTCACCGAGCCCGCACAAATCCGATCACCCGAGCGCCACCGCCAGGTGCCGCGAAGCCGATCGCGCCAAACCCATCCCCGTCACTCCCCTCATCAACCCGAACATGTCACTTATTAAGTGACATCGGAGCCTGCCCTCCCCTCGAGAATGTCACTTATTAAGTGACATTGTGCAGGGGTGCGGGAGGCGCGGTGCGGGAGGCGGGAGGTGCCGAGCTGTAGCGGCGGTCTATGACCGCCGCCTGGGTGCGCACAGGAAGTCTCAAGGTGTTCGCCGGCGGTCATAGACCCGGGCGGGAGGGAAAGTGGCTCGCCCGCGGTTTATTTCCCGACCACGAACGCTTCCATCGACTCGCGGGTGATCGCGTGGCGCGCGCCGCAGCGCGGACAGCGGATCTCCAGCTTTTCGTCGTCGCCGAAAAGTTCGTGCGGATCCTGCCGCATCGTGGGCGCAAGCACCTCCATCATCCGCTGCTGGTTGCAGCCACAGTGCCAGCGGTAGATCCGGCGCTCCATCGGACCGAGCAGCTCGGTCTGGTCGAAATTCCGCACTTGCTCCACGGTCAGGCCGTTCAGCCAGTCGAGATCGCAGTCCGGCAATTCCGTCACCATCGCAAACTCCTCCTCGCTCAGTTGGAAATACCGCGCGATCCGCTGCTCACTCTGCGCGTAGAATTTTTCCGCGGCGGCCATCGGGTCGCCGCCCTGGAAACTCACGGCGCTCCGCCGCTTCGGTTCGCGGCCGCGCACGACGTCGGCGTAGAAAATATTCTCCGACAGCTCCTTCACGTTTTCGTCGAAGACCCGGCCGGTGATCGCGCCGGTGTCGTTGTCGCCGGCGAGAAAGAGGTTCACCAGCGGCTGCTGGAAATTGATCGTCCAGGCGGTGAGCTCGTTCCAAGGACGCGAGGCGCAGTGCAGCGTGAACGCCGCCAGCGCGCGCTTGAACATCGCATCGGGCTCCGGCCCGGGCTTCATCTGCTGGGCGCCGAGATGGAGATAATAGTCGACGTAGAGGTCGCTGAAGGAGGCGCGCGCGACCAGGGCGTTGCGGTTTCGCACGAACAGCGTGGGCACTTCGAGCCCCGCATCGGCGGTGTTGGGAGGAGTCGTTTCAGGCATGCGCGCAACGTTGCGCAGAATGCCGGATTGTCGAGTCGCACGGCCCAAGACGCGCGCAGTCCCGGGCAGCGGGGAGTTTTGTTCGTTTTGCGCGGCGGCCGCCTGCTAGGAGGAGAAACCACCATGATCGCTCCGTCGCGCCTTCTGTTCGGCACCGCACTGCTCGCCTTCGCGGGCAGGGGAATTTTCGTCGCGGGTGTTGGGCTCGCGCCCACCGGTGAACTGGATGCGGTCCGGCAGCGCTGCGACCTCGTGACGGCGGAGTTGCAACAGCTGCGCGGGCAAAACGACCGCACCGTCCTCCGGGTTCGCTCGACGCAGGATGAGATTGCGTCCCTCGAGGCCTCGCCCGCCGCCATCGAGCTCGACGCGGAGGTCGCGGCCTGGCTCGGGCGCGTCGTGCGCCTGCGGAAACTGGCGGCCGAGCGTCCCGAATGCACCCTCCCGGAATTCGAATTGCTCAACGAGCAAGACTGGTTTGGCACCGCGCGGGACGCGAAGTTCGACACGGAAGAGGACCTCCTCGCGGCGCTCCAGGACTTGCGCACCAAGGCCCGCCTGCGACTCGGACCCCGGCTGCGCGAAGCCTTGGTACGTTTTCTCGACGCGCACGACGGCCAGCTCCCCGGCGAGGTGTCACAGCTGGCGCCTTTCATGACCCCGCCGGTCAGCGCCGCGATTCTCGAGCGCTATGAAATGCTCCACCACGGAAACATCGCGGACCTGCCGCGGAACGACTGGCTGCTTTTGGAAAAGACGTCATTCGATGAAGCGCACGACAACCGGTTTTTCCTGTCCCGTTTTGCGCGGGGGACGACGGTCTTCACCGAGGTGCGGCAACCGGATCTCCGCCAGGCGCTGCAGACTTTTCTCGCCGCGAACGACGGCCGGTTCCCGAGTTCTCCCGCCCAGCTGCTGCCTTTTTTCCCGCGGCCGCCGTCGCCGCTGGCGTTGAAGACATTTCTCGAACAACCGGCGGACGACTTCACCGCCGACAAACTGCAAGGATTGCTGCCCGAGGACTGAGTGCCCGACGCATTTGCATGAACCGAAAGAACCTTTTGATCGCCGCCGCGACCATCGCGCTGGCAACCGGTGTCGCCGTTTGGAATGCCCGGAACGTCCGCCAGCGGCTCCTCACCGAAAATCGCCGGCTGGAGCAACTCGAAGCGGAGCTGCGGACCGCGCGGGAACGGCGCGATGAAAACGCGGGCGCCCAAAACGCCGCCGCGGAGAAACTCGACTCCCTGCAGGGCGATGCGGAATTGCCGGATGCACAAGCGGCGCTGGTGAAGGATTTGTGGGCGCGCATTCAGCGTCTCCAGCAACGGCTGGACGAAATGCCCGCGGAAAGAATCCCGGAACTGAAAATGCTCGGAATGAAAGACTGGATCGACGCCGTGCTCACCGTCGAAACCGCGACCGACGCCCAGATCAGGAAGGTGCTCCGCAGCCTCCGCTACCGGGCCCGCAACCGGTTCGCCGAAAAACTCCACGACGCCCTTTCGCGCTACATCGAAGCGTCGGGCGGCGAACTCCCGAGTGACATCCGGGATCTCCTCCCGCATCTGCCACCACCGGCCGACGACGCCATGCTCGACCGCTACGCGATGCGGCGCTCCGGGAAAACCGCCGCCCGCGACGAGGAACTCATCGGTTTGAAATCACCCGATGAGGACGGCGCCATCTCGATCACGGCCGGCGGCTACGGTTTCAAGGCTCACCCGACGGACACGACGAAGGAAACATCCCCCGGCGATCTCACCGCCGCTTGGGACAACCTCAGCCTGGCCATGGAGGACTCTTTTCCGGTCGATGAATGGGAAGCCGCGATGACGCCCCTCGCCCCGATCATGGAGGCCGCACTCGCGCCGCTGGACGACGCCTTTGGCGAACGCTTGAAGGCGGCGGTGAAAAACTTCACGGCGGCCAATCAAGGGAAGCCGCCGCGTGACCTGTCGCAGCTCCGCGCCGTTTTCCCCGAGTCCGATCGCGTCGCTGACATGCTCCATCCCGTTATCGCCCACTTCGAATATGCGCTGGATCACGGAGGCAAGCAGCCGGCGGACCCGAGCCAGATGCGCCGCTATCTCGAACGACCCGTCGATGTCGCGCGCGTGCTGCGGGCCCTGAAACTCAGCGTGGAAGACGACACAGTTACCATGAGTTTCGCCCTCAAGTAGGCGGTCGGAGGAATGCGCGGCTTACTTTGCCGGCGCCGGCAGATGCTCCTTCAATTTTTTGACCTTCGGCGCGATCACGTAGGCGCAGTAGCCGGCCTGCGGGTTCAAGCGGAAATAATCCTGATGGTACTTTTCCGCGGGCCAGAACTTCGTGAGGGGCACGATCTCCGTCGTAAGAGGGTCGCGGAAAACTTTCCCCGCGGCTGCCTTGGATTTCTCGGCCGCGGCCTTCTGCGCGTCGTTCGCGTAGAGAATGATCGAGCGGTACTGCGGGCCGTGATCGTTACCCTGGCCGCCGACCTGGGTCGGATTGTGCACCTGCCAGAAATGCTCGAGCAGCGCCTCGAGCGTCACGACCGAGGGATCATAGTCGATCCGGATGACCTCCGCGTGACTCGTCTCGTGCGCGCAAATTTGTTCGTAGGTCGGATTCGCCTCTTTGCCGCCGGCGTAGCCGCTCACGACATCCTTCACTCCGGGCAGGATTTCGAAAGCGGCCTCGGTGCACCAAAAACAGCCGCCGCCGAGGACAAGCGATTCGGTTTTGGCAGGGGATTTCGTTTCAGCGGCATTCATGAAGGAGGAGCTAAACGCAAAGAGGCAAAGGAGCAAAGCGAGGCGTTTCATTGGCGGTGAGAGGTTCGAAGTAATTGGTTTATTCCCGCCGCTCAAGCGCCAGGCCCGGAATTCTAAAAACGGACAGACTGCCGATTTGTCATCGCGAGGTGCGCGAAGCGCGCCGTGGCGATCCAGCTGGATTGCTTCGTCGTCCCGCTTCGCGGAACTCCTCGCCATGACAAATCAGGACACTAAAGACTCACTTCAGCTCGCGGATCTTCAGCGAGCGGAAGCGCACTTCGTAACCGTGATCCTGCAGGAGAATCGGCCCCTTTTCGGCGCGGCCAAATTTTTCCAAAGCAGCGTACTTGCTCTTCGCCACGAGCTCCGCGAATGCCGCGGAGTGCCGGTCGAACTCCACCACTTTGACGCCGTTGAGCCAGTGCTCCACCTGGCCGTTCGGGCGCGCGACGATTCGCGCGTGCTGCCACTCGCCCGCTTTCGGCGCGATGGCCCCACCCGAGGGCATTTTATCGCGCGCGATCAAATCGTAGAGCGAGGCATGGGTGTGGTTGCCCGCGGTTCCTTTCGCCGCGTCGGGATGTTTCTCGTCGTCGAGCAACTGGTATTGCAGGCCGCGCGGCGAGAACGTCCCCGCGTCCGGCTCTTCCTGCACATAGTATTTGATCGCGCCCTTCGCTCCGGGCGGGAGCTTGAACTCGCATTGAAACTCGAAGGCGGCGAATCGCTCCGTCGTGACGATGTCGCCGGGTCCTTCCGGTCGCTCGATGTCGGTGCTGCCGTTGCCGGCGGCGATCAATTCGCCGTTCTCGATCTTCCAGGCGGCCGAGGGAAATTTTTCGCGATTGGCCGCACGCCAGCCTTCCGTCGTGGCGCCGTCCCACAGCGGCCGCCAGCCCACCGCTTTTTCCACCGCGCTCACCTGGTTCGGGGTGAAGTTGCGCACGAAAATCGGATCGACGGGCGCGGGCGTCAGCTCGGTGGTTTGAATGCGGAGGTTGCGAAACAGGACGCGCCGCCCGGCCTGCGCCGCGCTGCTGATCGAGTGGAGTTGCAGCGCGATAAACCCTTCGCGCGTCATGCCGTCGATCACGTGGGCCACCGGCACGCCGTTGATCCACGTGCGCAGCGAATCGCCGATCGCCTCGATGCGGATGACGTTCCACCCGCCATCGTTGTAAGCCGTGCGCGCGGCAGGATTGAGCGTCACGGGATAAAGCCATCCGCGACGCGCCTCATCATAGATCCCGCCGCTCCACGCGCGTGAGCCCGGATCGATTTCGCACTGATAGCCGTGAACGCGATGGTTCATGTACTCCGCATTGCTGAGTCCGCGAAACTGCACCCCGGAATTGCTCGGCCCCCCGTCCTCCTTCAGCTCCAGCTCGAGGATGAAATTCCCGAAAACCTGTTCCGTGCCGAGAAACGAATTCGGCGAACCCACCTTCGTCGTGCCGACGATCATGCCGTCCTCCACCGTGTAGGGCGCCGTGCCGTTGATCACGCGCCAGCCCGTGAGATCCTTGCCGTTGAAGAGCGGCTGCCAGGGTCCTGCGTGCAGCGAAGCGCCAGCACTCAGCGCCAAAACAAATGCCGCGAGTCGCGGCCAGGAGGTTGTCATGCGCCCTCACGGTGCGGATTGCGGTCAATCCCGCAACCGATCTCTCCTCCCCGTTTCGGGTGATCCAGGGCCTGCCGATCCTGATGCCGTCACGCGCTCCGATCGGAGGCTCGACCTGTAGCGGCGGTCGATGACCGCCGAGGAACACCCCAGATATCAGCACCTCCAGACGGCGGTCATCGACCGCCGCTACAGCCAATCCAACTCTACCGCGCCAGCTTCCGGTATTTGATCCGGTGCGGCTGGTCGGCCTCCTTGCCCTTCCGGCGGCGGTAATCCTCCTGGTAGCTGGAGAAATTGCCGTTGAACCAGTGGACGTAGCTGTCGCCTTCGAACGCCAGAATGTGCGTCGCCACGCGGTCGAGAAACCACCGGTCGTGCGACACCACCACCGCGCAGCCCGCAAAATTTTCCAGCGCCTCCTCGAGCGCGCGGATGGAATTCACGTCGAGATCGTTCGTCGGCTCGTCGAGCAGGATCAGGTTCGCCCCGCTCTTGAGCAGCCGCGCCAGATGGACGCGGTTGCGCTCACCGCCGGAAAGCACGCCGACTTTTTTCTGCTGGTCCGCACCCGTGAAGCCGAACTGCGCGCAGTAAGCGCGGGAGTTCACCTCGCGATTCGCAAAGCGGAGAATCTCCTCCCCGCCGCTGATCGCCTGCCAGATGGTTTCCCCATCGGGCAGCGCGTCGCGCGACTGGTCGACATGCGCGATCTTCACGGTCGGGCCGACCCGCAGCACACCGGCGTCCGGCTTCTCCACATCCGTGATCAGGCGGAACAGCGTCGTCTTGCCCGCACCGTTGGGACCGATCACCCCGACGATTCCACCGGGAGGCAGGGAGAAATTAACTTTCTCGAACAGCAGGTTTTCGCCGTAACTCTTGGAAAGGTTCTGCGCATCGACGACCAGAGCACCGAGCCGCGGGCCCGGCGGGATAAGCAGTTCGAATTCGCGGTCCTTCTCCGCGACATTTTCCTTCAACATCGTTTCGTACGCGCTGATGCGCGCCTGCGATTTCGCCACGCGCGCCTTGGCTGACTGCCGGATCCACGCCAGCTCGCGCGCCATCGCTTTCTGGCGGCGGTCTTCCGTGCGCTGCTCAACCGCCGAGCGCGCCTGCTTCTGCTCGAGCCACGAGGAATAATTTCCCTTCCACGGAATCCCGTGACCGTGCGAGAGCTCGAGAATCCACTGGGCGACGTTGTCCAAAAAGTAACGATCGTGCGTCACCGCGATGACCGTGCCCTCGTAACGCGCGAGATGTTGCTCGAGCCAGTTCACGCTTTCGGCATCGAGGTGATTGGTCGGCTCGTCGAGCAGCAGGATCGAAGGCTTCTTCAACAGCAGCCGCGCGAGCGCCACGCGGCGACGCTCACCGCCGGAAAGTTTGTCGACCGGCTGGTCGCCCGGCGGACAGCGCAACGCGTCCATCGCCATCTCGACCTGCGGCGTCACATCCCACGCGCCGAGCGCATCGATCTTTTCCTGCAGCTGCCCCTGCTTGGTCGCGATCGCGTCCTTCTCGGCGTCGGTGCTGGCCGCGCTGAGTTCGTCCCAAGTGGCGTCGTAGGCGGTGGTGAGATCGGTGAGATGCTTCACGCCCTCCTCGACGCAGGCGCGGACCGTGGCGCCCGGCGTGAGCTGCGGTTCCTGCTCGAGGAAGCCGATCGAATAACCCGGCTCGAAGTGGAGGCGGCCGTCGATGTCGGTGTCGCGCCCCGCGAGAATGCGGAGCAGCGAGGACTTGCCGGAGCCGTTGAGCCCGAGGACGCCGATCTTCGCGCCGTAGTAAAACGACAGGGAGATGTCCCGGAGGATTTCCTTGCGCTCGATTTTCTTCGAGACACCCAGCATCGAGAAAATGATCTTCGGGGCTTCGTCGGGTCTGGCCATGAGGGATGAAAGCAACCGCGAGATCGCTCAGCGTCAATCCACCGGAATTTTTGGTAGTGTCCTGATTAATTGTCATTGCGAGGAGTCCCGCTCCGCGGGACGACGAAGCAATCCAGCTGGATCGCCACGTCCCGCAGAGCGGGACTCGCGATGACAAATTCAAATTAGGACACCACCGGAATGTTTCGCGCGGAGGCAGGGCACGCGGAGTCAATCCTTCGAAGGTTGGCTTTCCCCGCGCTCCCCGCGCCTCCGCGCGAGCATCGTCCGGTTCGAACGCGACGCGATTTTTCCAAAATCCCAAAACACGCTCTACAATTCCGCGTGTCTCTCCCAGGGTTCGCGCTCGTTCGATCACACTAACTCAGCACCGCTACGACCATGGGCCTCTTCGATTACCTCAAGACACAGTTCCTCGAAATCATCCAGTGGGAGGACGACTCGCGTGACACGCTCTCCTGGCGCTTCCCCGACCAGGACAAGGAAATCAAACGCGGCGCCCAGCTGATCGTCCGCGAATCGCAGACGGCGCAGTTCATCTACCTCGGCCAGTTCGGCGACACCTTTGCGCCCGGCAAATACGCGCTCACCACCGACAACATCCCGATCCTCTCCACGCTCAAGGGCTGGAAGTACGGCTTCGAGAGCCCCTTCAAGGCCGACATCTATTTCGTCAACACCCGCCTCTTCACCGGCAACAAGTGGGGCACGTCGAATCCCGTGATGATGCGCGACGCCGATTTCGGCATCGTCCGCGCCCGCGCGTTTGGCACCTACGATTTCCGGATCGTCGACGTGAAAACCTTCCTGAAGGAAGTCGCCGGCACCGACGCGCATTTCCGCCTCGACGAGTTCGCCGACACGATGCGCTCACGGATTGTCAGCGTTTTCACCGACGCACTCGCCACGGCCAAGGTACCCGTGCTCGACGTCGCCTCGCGTTACGGCGAACTCGGCGCCGCGCTGCTGCCGCTGATCAACCCGGCGATCGTCCAGAAATACGGCATCGAGCTCTCGAGCTTCATCGTCGAAAACGTTTCGCTTCCGCCGGAAGTTGAAGCCGCGATCGACAAGCGCTCGAGCATGGCGGCGATCGGCAATCTCAACGACTACGTGAAAATGCAGATGGCCGAAGGTCTCGCCAAGGGTGGCGGCGGCGGACCCGGTGGCGCCGCCGCGGAAATGGCCATGGGTTTCGGCATGGCGCAGCAGATGATGAATCAGCCCGGCGGCATGCTCGCGCCGCAGGCGACTCCACCCGCCGGTGGCGCTCCCGCGCCCGCTGCCGCAACTCCGGCCAACGCGCTGCCCGAACTTCTCAGTCCCCCCGAGGCCGCGAAACTTCTCGGCGTGAGCGAAGGCGACCTCCTCTCCACGCTCGCCGACGGCTCGCTCAAGGGAAAAAAGATCGGCACCACCTGGCGCATCACGCGCGCGGCACTGGATGATTTTCTGAAGAGCTGACGCTTTTGTGACGAATCGCGCCCAAGGATGTTGGGCCGGTTCTTCCCTTTCGGTCATTCTGAGCGTAGCGAAGAATCCACTTGGAGAGACGCACCCTTGAGGTTTTCGAACCTCCCGCTGGATTCTTCGCTTCGCTCAGAATGACAAACCGGTTTTAAACGCGTCCTTCAGCCGCCACACTGCAACCGTCCTCTCATGCCCGAAGCCGTCGCTCATTCAAAATTCTCCTGTCCGGCGTGCGGCGCCGAGGCGGTTTGGAATCCGGCGAAGAAGGCGCTCGTCTGCCAGTTCTGCGGGACGACCTCGCCGGCCAATGTCGAGCTCACCGGATTCAGCACGACGGAAACCATCGTCGAGCACGATCTCGCGACGGCGTTGCGCGCGATCCCCGACGACGCGCGCGGCTGGCAGGCGGAAAAAACGCAGGTGCGTTGTCAGAGCTGCCAGGCGATCTCGGTCTTCGATCCGGCGCGCGTGGGACAGCGCTGCGATTTCTGCGGCTCGTCGGCGCTCGTGCCTTACGAGGAGGTGAAGGCGGCGTTCCGCCCCGAGAGTCTGCTCGAGTTCAAACTCGCGGAAACTCACGTGCGCGACGCGATCAAGGGCTGGCTGAAGTCCCGCTGGTTCGCGCCGAACGCGCTCAAGCACCGCGCCGCGACCGATACCGTCAAGGGCCTCTACATCCCCTACTGGACCTTTGACGCACAGGTGCACGCCGCGTGGACCGCGTTGAGCGGCTATTATTATTACGAGACGGAGAGCTACACCAACAGCAAGGGCCAGCGGCAGACGCGCCAGGTCCGCAAAACCCGCTGGGTGCCGAGCGCGGGACAGCTCGATCATTTTTTCGACGACGCACTCGTCGCAGCGTCGAAGGGAATCCAGCCCGATCTGCTGGCGGGGATCGAGCCGTTCCCGACGAAAGCCAATCTCAAACCCTATCACGCCGGTTTTCTCTCCGGCTGGGTGGTGGAGCGCTACCAAATCGATTTGCTCGCGGCGGCCCGCACGGCCCGCGAACGGATGGACAGCGAACTCCGCCAACTCTGCGCCCGCCAGGTGCCGGGCGACACGCATCAGAACCTGCAGGTGTCGGCCGACTATTCCGGGCAGACGTTCAAGCACATCCTCGTGCCGGTGTGGCTGCTCACCTACGACTTCCACGGGAAACCGTTCCAGGTCGTGATCAACGGCTACACCGGATCGATCGCCGGGCGTTATCCGAAGAGCTGGCTCAAAATTACTTTCGCCGTGCTGGGCGCGCTCGTTCTCGTGCTGATCTTCCTCTGGATTCAAAGCCGGAACTGAACCGGGATGGGCTGACGTTTCCCCGGCCGGCGAGAAACTCCAAAACAGGATTGATTCGCCTGCGATGGCGGGCCACGTTCCCGCCCCTGAGTTGGACGCTTAGCTCAGTTGGTTAGAGCACCTGCTTCACACGCAGGGGGTCCGCGGTTCGAGTCCGCGAGCGTCCACCATTTCCAGAGGGCACCCTGCTCCGGAATTAAACACGTCACTTCAGCCGCACCGCGCGTTTCCGGTTTGGATAAAGCGTGCGGCAGATTTCGCAGGTGGTGCCGTCGCAGCTCCACGCGGTGCAGTGTTCGCGGCCGTAGTAGATGATGCGCAGGTGCAGCGCATTCCAGTGCTCGCGGGGGAAAACTTTTTTCAGGTCCGCCTCGGTCTGCTCCACGTTGCGGCCGCTGGTGAGCTTCCACCGCTGCGCGAGACGGTGGATGTGCGTGTCCACGGGAAACGCCGGCACCCCGAACGCCTGGATCATCACGACGCTCGCCGTCTTGTGCCCCACGCCCGGCAACGCCTCCAGTTCCTCAAACGTCCGCGGCACCTGTCCGCCGTGCCGTTCCACCAGAATCCGCGACAGCCCGGAAATCGCCTTCGCTTTTTGCGGCGAGAGCCCGCAGGGCCGGATGATGCGCTGGATTTCCTCCACCGGCACACGCGTCATTTTCTCCGGCGTGTCAGCCAGCGCGAAGAGCTGGGGCGTCACCTCGTTCACGCGCTTGTCGGTGCATTGCGCCGAAAGCAGCACAGCGACCAGCAACGTGTAAGCGTCGCGGTGCGTGAGCGGGATCGGCGGATTCGGATAAAGCTCCGCGAGCCGGCGATCGATGTAGTCCGCGCGGGCACGCCGGGAGGAAAAATCCCGAGCGACGCGCGCGGGAGCGGGGGAACTCGATGAATCTGACGACACGCGCGAACGAATGCCGCAGCGCAGGCCGGCGCGCAACGTTTCGCGGCGCGTCTGGCGGTTTTCAACTGTAGGAGCGGCTTTACGCCGCGACGGTTTGAGGCGAGGGGGCGGACCGGTCGCGACTCGGTGCGATGAGGCCCCGCTTTCACGCAAACCATCGCGGCGTAAAGCCGCTCCTACAGCTGCCCAGGCGGCACAAAAAAGTCCCGGCGGTCGATGGACCGCCGGGACGGAAGGGAGAACCAAACCTCAGGCGCGCTTGCGGCGGGCGAGGGCGATGCCGACGAGGACGAGCGCGGCTCCGATGCCGTAGGTCGAGGGCTCGGGGACCGCGGTGACCGCGAGGTTGCTGACCGCGAGGTTCAGGGTCGCGGTGCCGCCGGGGATGTTTCCGCTCAACAGGAACGACGAGACGTCAGC
>DATAKE010000040.1:0-38340 GCA_036261745.1 Opitutaceae bacterium | reverse complement strand
CGTGGTGATCGAGGCGCGGATTTCGTCGATGAGCGGCAGCAGAAAATTGGCGAAGCTGTGTTTGCCGAGTTTGATTTTCTGACCGCTGGGCCGGGCAAACTCGATCAGCTCCTGGAGCATCGAGTTCATGTTCTCCACCTGGCGGGCGATCGTGCGCTCCGCCTTCATCTGCTTCGCGCGCGACACGTCGGGCGCGCCGGTCAGTTCGGAGGCGAGGCCGATCACCGCCAGCGGGTGCTTGAAATCGTGCACGATCGTGCTGGCGAAGCGGCCGACCACGGCGAGGCGCTCCACCTGCAGGATTTCGTCGAGGTATTTGTGGTTCAGCGTCCGGACGCGACGGCTGAATTCGCGGACCAGGATGAGCGCAAGCTCGGGACGTCGGTCGAGGATGAGCAGGAGTTCGGCGCGGCTGAAAAAGATCGTCTTCGTGTCCACCTCGGCGCGGGCGGAAGCCGAGCGCGGGGCGTCGTCGAGCACCGCCATCTCGCCGAAGAAATCGCCCTTGGCGATGCGGGCGAGAACGCGCGTCTCGTTGTTGCCAACGTCCGCAAAAATTTCCACCGCTCCCGTCTGCACCACGTAAAAGCCATCGCCTTTCTCGCCGGCGGAAAAGATCAGCTGCCCGGCGGAGAACCGGCGCAGGTGTTCCGGGTTGGCGAGTTTCTGGAGTTCGCCGCCCAAGGCACCGGAGAAACTGCTTTCGCTGGGGGAAGACGACGGCATTGAGCTCCGCCGACTCTGGTTGCCAGCCCGGGAGAGTAAAGGGAGATATGTACGAACGGACGGGTTGTATCGGAAATCCCGAGGCAGCCTCCCAGAGGAGGAATCTACTTAGGGACTCCCCCGATATCCCGGATCACTCCTCGCTCTGCAACGCGGCGACGACGTTGAAATCCTCCAGCGTGGTCGTGTCGCCTTTCACGGCGCCGCCGCTGGCGATCTCCTTGAGGATGCGCCGCATGATTTTCCCGCTCCGGGTCTTCGGCAGGCCGGCGGCGAACCGCACATCGTCCGGCCGAGCCAGCGAACCGATCTCCTTCGCGACATGGGCGCGGAGCTGCTCCTTGAGCTCGGGCGATGCGGTGGCGTTGCCCTTGAGCGTCACGAAGCAAACCAGCGCCTGGCCTTTGAGTTCGTCCGGCCGGCCGACGACCGCCGCCTCGGCGACGGTCGGGTGCGACACCAGCGCGCTCTCCACCTCGGCCGTGCCGATGCGATGACCGGAAACATTGAGCACATCGTCGATGCGCCCGACGACCCACAGGTAGCCGTTCTCGTCGAAACGGGCGCCGTCGCCCGCGAAATAATAGCCGGGCAGTTCGGTCCAATATTGTTTTTTAAAACGATCGTCGTCGCCCCACAGCGTGCGGAGCATCGAAGGCCACGGGTTCTTGAGAAACAACCGGCCGCCGCCGCCCTTCGGCACTTCGTTGCCTTGCTCGTCGAGAATCTTCGGCACGACGCCGAAGAACGGACGCGTGCAGGAGCCGGGGGTCGTCGCCGTGATCCCGGGCAGCGGCGTGACCATGATCGCGCCGGTCTCGGTCTGCCACCACGTGTCGACGATGGGGCAGCGTTTTTTCCCGATGATGGTGTGATACCACATCCACGCTTCCGGATTAATCGGTTCGCCCACGGACCCGAGCAGACGCAGCGAACGAAGACTGTGCTTCGTCACATAATCGTCGCCCCAGCGCATGAACGCGCGAATCGCCGTCGGAGCCGTGTAGAAAATCGTGACGCCATGGCGGTCGATGATGTCCCAGAAACGATCGGGCTCGGGGTGATTCGGCGCGCCTTCATACATCAGCACCGTGGCACCGCACGAAAGCGGGCCGTACACCACATAGCTATGACCGGTGATCCAGCCGATGTCGGCCGTGCAGAAGTAAACGTCGTTTTCCTTCAGATCGAAAACGTAGCTCGTCGTGATGTTCGTCCCGAGGAGGTACCCCGCGCTGGTGTGCAGCACGCCCTTGGGTTTTCCGGTGGAGCCGCTCGTGTAGAGAATGAAGAGCGGCGTCTCGCTGTCGTGGCCCTTCGCTTTGTGCTCGGTGGGCGAACCCGCGATGAAGTCGTGATACCACCGATCCCGGCCCTCGACCATCGTCACCGGATTCCCGGTGCGCTTGAGCACGATCACGTGTTGCACCGTGGGGGTGCCGGCGAGCGCGCGGTCGACGTTTACCTTGAGTTCGACGACCTTGCCGCGGCGGTATCCGCCGTCAGCGGTGATGATGAGCTTCGCCTGGCAGTCGTTGACGCGGTCCTTGATCGCCTCGCTGGAGAAGCCGCCGAAGATCACGGTGTGGATGACACCGAGCCGGGCGCAGGCGAGCATCGCCACCGCCGCCTCGGGCACCATGGGCATGTAAATCGCGGCACGGTCGCCCTTGACCAAACCGAGTGCGGTCAGGGAATTCGCAAATTTGCACACCTCAGCATGAAGCTGGCGGTAGGTGATCGTGCGAATGTCGCCCGGCTCGCCTTCAAAAATGATCGCCGCCTTGTTGGCGCGGGGGCCGGTCAGATGCCGGTCGAGACAGTTTTCCGCGACGTTCAGCTGGCCGCCGACAAACCATTTCGCGTGGGGCAGCTTCCATTGGAGGACCTTTTTAAAGGGTTTGCGCCACGTCAGTAGCTCCCGGGCCTGACGACCCCAGAACTTTTCTGGGGTGTTGACAGACTCCGCATACAACCTCTTATAGGCGGCTTCACTCCCAAGATTGGCTTGGGCTTTGAACTCGGCCGAAGGCCTGAATAACCGGTGCTCCCGGGAAACTGAGGTAATCGTCTGGTCTGGCACGTTGTGTCGGATGTTAGGGGGTTAAAGTCGCAAACCGCGGCTCTTATCCTGTCGCGAGTTTCAAGCGTCAAGCACGGGACGTGGACTGCACTCACTATCTGCTATGGAAAAGAAAACCCTGTCCGCTTCGGCGGATGCTCCCCCTGCCGCTGCCCTTCCCGCTTCCGGCAACCCCTCGCCGTCCGGTCCCGCGGACAACAACTCCGCGCCGCCTCCGGTGGAAAACACAATTCGCGTCGAGGGCGTTCTCGACATCGACATCCAGCGTGGCGGCAACGGCCAGCTGCTCGATCTCGGGCGCGGCGGCAAACGGCGCCCCACCGATCCTTTCGTTCCGAAGGAACTGATCCGCCGCTTCAAGCTCCGCACCGGCTCGATGATCGGCGGCACCGCGTTCCCGGCCGACAATCGCTTTCCGAATCCGAAGATGCGTTTCATCGAGACGGTCGACGGCGTTCCGCTCGAGGATCGCCGCGGGCGTTTTGAATTCACCTCGCTCACGACCGTTTCGCCGAATCAGTTTTTGAAGATGGAACTCAAGGACGGCCGCATGACCACGCGCGCGGTCGACCTCTTCTGCCCGATCGGGAAAGGCACCCGCGGCCTCATCGTCGCCCCGCCCCGCACCGGGAAAACCACGTTGCTCCGCGACATGGCCCTCGGCGTTCTGGAAAACAATCCGGAATGCCACGTCATGATTCTCCTCGTCGACGAGCGCCCGGAGGAAGTGACCGACTTCCGCCGCAGCGTTCCCGCGGAAATCTGGGCGTCGTCCAACGACGAACAGATCGAGAATCACATCCGCATCGCCGATCTCTGCATCGAGCGCGCCAAGCGCCTCGTCGAGGTCGGCCGCGATGTCGTCCTCTTCGTCGACTCGATCACGCGCCTTTCCCGCGCACACAACACCGCGCGCAATTCCGGCCGCACCGGTTCCGGCGGTCTCGATGTCCGTGCCCTCGAAAAACCCCGCCAGCTCTTCGCCACCGCGCGCAAGACCGAGGAAGCCGGCTCGCTCACCATCATCGCCTCCGTCCTTGTCGAAACCGGCAGCCGGATGGACGACGTGATTTTCCAGGAGTTCAAGGGCACCGGCAACATGGAGCTCGTCCTCGACCGCAAGTGCGCCGAGATGCGCCTCTGGCCCGCGATCAACATCGCCGCCTCCGGCACCCGCAAGGAGGAGCTGCTGATCGATGCGAAAAGCCTCGAATACATTCACTTCTTCCGGCGCGCCCTCGTGCAGCAGAAGATCGAGGAGGCGACCGAGACGATGATCGCCCGGCTCTCGAAAACCAAAACCAACGCGGAGTTCCTGAAGCTGATCGCCCGGTAAGCAGACTTGCGCACGACAAACTTCCCTCTTGCTCCCCTCTCCCATATCCTGAAAACCTAACCTTTCCTCGGCTACCGCCGCGGTCCTCTTCACGCCAGCTTCGATCCGCTAACCTTCCGCATGCATAGTTTTTCCGAGCAATGTCTCGATATGGCCCGCTCGATGTTGAGCCACAACGTCGATTCCATTCAGCCCGATGGCACGATCCTTCCCGCCCCCGGCGAACAACCGCGCGCTGACGAACCCGGCCACGTCGCCTACGCGCTCGGGGAATATTACCGCGCCACCGGCGAAACGACGCTCAAGGGCCACGACCTGATCGACCTCGCCGCCCGCTGCATCACCGCGCAGATGTTCACCGAGCCGCCCGCGGAAAACGGCCTCGCCTACGCCGCGCTCGGACTCCTCTGCTTCGGTCCCTCCAAGGAACGCAATCCCGTTTGGGAACGCCTCGTGCCCGAGACGCAGGAGCGCATCGACAAATCCCTGCTCCACCGCAGCGACTACGACAACCACTGGCAGGCGTTCAACATCGCGAAGGCCGTCGCGCGTTTCAGCTTCGGCCTTTCGAAGAAGGATGAAACCTCGCGCCTGATCGAACGCATGGTCGAACGCATCGACCAGACCAGCTCGGCCGGTTTCTTCGACGACGCCACCTCGGGCTTCGGCGGAAATTTCAATCTCTATGGCGTGATGACGTTCGTGTTCGTCCGCTCCGCGCTGCAGCTCCACGCCAACAGCGGCGTGCGCGACCGGAAGCTTCCGACCCTGCGCACCTACGGAGAGAAATACATTAAGATGATGCCGGACCTGGTCCGCGCGGACGGTCTCGGCTGGGCCTTCGGCCGCGCAGCTGGCGCGTACGGCCAGATGCACTGCATCAGCCTCATCCTCCAAGGCATTCGCGACGGCTGGATCGCCGACGACCAGAAGGTCAAATACTACGACATTCTCCGGAAGCTGTTCATGTTCTTCTACGAGACTTATCTCGACCAGGAACACGGCTTCCTCGACCTGCGCGATGAAGAGCGCACCGCCTACTCGCACCACACCACCCGCATGGCGAACTTCGACGCCGCGCGCTACCTCTGCCAGTGGTCGCGCCTCGCGAAAACCGCGCAGATGCCCACCGGCAACCCGAAGGTCGAGCCGCCGCGCACGTCGGGCCGCTTCGTGATTTTCGACAAGAGCAACCGCAAGGAACAGGGCCTGTTCCTCTATCGCGACGCCGAGACGGGTCTGCACCTCCAGGTGCCGCTCATCAGCTCGGGCAGCAAACTCACCAGCGACTCGATCACGTTTCCGCACAGCCCCGGGATCTTCGACTGGCCGAACAACATCTACCTCCCGATCATGATTCCCGAACTCACGTTCGGCGATCAGGTGACCCTGCCGGCGTTCTATGGAAAAAACTGCGTCACCGGTCTCGGCCTGCGCAACAGCTTCTATTTCCGCTACGAGCAGCCGGAGCTGATCACCACCAAGGAGGAGATCATCAAGAATCTCGGCAGCGTGAAGGTGCAGTGGACGTTCTCCGGCAATAAAATCGGCTGCGAGTTCGCCTACACGGTGAAGCAGCAGGTGACGCTCGATAAATTCCGCTACGTGCTCGCGATCGCCGCACCGCACTCGAAATACCACGTGACCGGCGCCCTCGCCCTCGGTCCGCTCGGTCATCGCTGCACGGTCGCGAAAGATGATTTCCAGGCCGTCTGGCAGGAGACCGAGGTTGTCAGCGCGGATCCGACCTACCGCACGAACTACGGCAAGATTCACTATCTCCAGACGCTCGTGCGCGATCACCCGCTGATCATGCGCCCCGGTCACGTTTACCGCCTCGCGGTGAATTTCGAACCGGACGTCACGCGGATCTGAGAGGGTGAAAGTAGCGAGTCGAGGGTCGCGAGTAGCGAGCATCTCGCTTCTGAAGCTGTAGCGGCGGTCTATGACCGCCGGCGAACGCAGTATCATCGTCGCAGGCTCCCGGACGGCGGTCATAGACCGCCGCTACAGAAACCTCCGACGGTTTGCCCGCTTCTCAGCGGTTTTTCTACTCGCTACCCACTACCCGCTACTCGCTACTTTTCCGGCATGCTCTCCCGCCGCATCATCCCCTGCCTCGACGTCAACGCCGGCCGCGTGGTCAAGGGCGTGAAGTTCCAGCAGCTCCGCGATGCGGGCGATCCCGTGCAATGCGCGAAAGCCTACGACGCCCAAGGCGCCGACGAACTCGTCTTCCTCGACATCACTGCCTCCAGCGACGGCCGCTCGATCATGCACGAGGTCGTCGCCGCGACCGCCGAGCAGTGCTTCATGCCGCTAACCGTGGGCGGTGGCCTGCGCACCGTGGCTGACATCGAGGCGATGCTGAAATCCGGCGCCGATAAAGTCTCGCTTAACACCGCCGCGATCAAAGACCCCGGCCTGATCCAGGCCGCCTCCGATCGTTTCGGCGCGCAATGCATCGTGCTCGCAATCGACGCCAAGCGTGAGCCCGACGGAAAATCCTGGCGCGTCTACACGCACGGCGGCCGCAACCGGACCGACCTCGATGCCGTGGCCTGGGCCGTTCGCGCGGTCGAGCTCGGCGCAGGGGAAATTCTCCTGACCAGCATGGACGCCGATGGCACCCAAGCCGGCTACGACTGCCCGCTCACCCGCGCCGTAAGCGACGCCGTGAGCGTGCCCGTGATTGCCAGCGGCGGAGCCGGGACGCTCGCACATTTTGCCGACGTGCTCGACCAAGGGCGTGCCAGCGCCGTGCTCGCGGCGAGTCTTTTCCATTTCGGCACGCTCACCATTCCGCAGGTGAAAGACTATCTGAGTACGCGCGGCGTTCCCGTCCGCCGCTGACGCTTCCGCTAGACCGCCGCGGCGGGGGCTTCCGGCGTCGCGGCCCCGACTTTCACTTTCGGCGCGCCGACCAGCACGCTGAGCTGTTCCTGCACGGCGACGAAGAACTCGTTGGTCAGCTCGCCCGTCGGAATCTCGAACAGCTGTTTCGTCTTCGCGTGTTCGAAAACATTTTTCTCCCCGCCGGCGCTGCGTCCCTTGGGGCGGAGGATCTTTTTCCGCTCCAGCATCAGGGCGAGAAACTGCACCAGGCGCGTGCTCTCGGCATTCAGTTCGTTGAGCGGATCGGCCAGCGTCAGGAATAAATTTTCGGCGTTCAACTTCAGCGCCCGGTCGGCGTTTTCCTCGCCGCGCTTCGTCTTGAAGGCCTGCACCCAGCGGCAGGCGACGAAACCTTCCGGAGCGAATCCCGCGAGGTGTTTTTCCAACACATCGTACCGCACCACCTCGAGGGTCGTCGCCCGCACGAGGTAGCTCGCCACGCGCGCTCCGTCGACAAACGGTTCGCCACTGACATGGCACGCGGTCGCGAGCGGCTGCAGATTCATTTCCATAGGGTTTCTTGTTTACTCTCGCGCACTGCGGACGCTAGCACTTTTGCACCGCATGAACGGACGCCTCATCGCCATCGGCGACATCCACGGCTGCTATCAGGAATTTGCCGACTTGCTGGCAAAGCTGGATCTGACGAAAGAGGACCGGCTCATCCTCGTCGGCGACCTGGTGAACCGCGGACCGGACAGCTGCAAGGTGATCGATCTGGCGCGCGAACACCGCGCGCTGTCGCTGCTGGGCAATCACGAGTTGCGGCTCCTCAACTACCGGCGCACCGGCGACACGAAATTTTTCAAGGACTCGGATGCCGAAACCGCCGAGAAACTGCGGGACGAGGACTGGGCTTATCTCGAAGCGATGCCGCTGACGCATCACGAACCCGAGCTCGACACGGTTTTTGTGCACGGGGGATTTCTCCCGGACGAGCCGTGGCAAAAGCAGCCGGCCAATGTCGTCACCCGCATCCAGGTGATCGATCGCGACGGCAAACCCCGGAAACGCGCCGACGTTCCCGACGCCCCGGCCTGGGCCGATCTTTGGAGCGGACCGCCCTTCGTCGTCTACGGACACACCCCGCGTTCGGAAATCTACAAACTGAAATGGTCCGTGGGCATCGACACGGCCTGCGTGATGGGCGGATTTCTCACCGCGTACGAGCTGCCCGAAAAACGCTTTATCCAGGTGAAGGCCCGGCAACGCTACTGGACATGACCGGACGTCCGACCAACACCGACACGCTTCTGCTCTGCGTGGACATGCAGCCCGTTTTCCTCCGCGCGATCGCTGACGCCGCGCGGGTGCAGCGCCGGTGTGAATTTGCGATCGCCGCCGCGACCGGCCTCGGCCTGCCGGTGGCGTTCACGGAGCAAGTGCCGAAAAAACTCGGTCCGACGGCGCCCGAGCTCCTCGTCCTGGCGCCGGGTGCGGCCGTTTTCGCCAAGGATACCTTCTCCGCGCTTGCGGATGACACAGTCCGGGATGGGCTGCTTCGCGCCCGCGGTGTTGAACACGTGCTGCTCTGCGGAATCGAAACCCCCGTATGCATCTATCAAACCACCATCGACGCGCTCGCCGCGGGAATCCAGATCACGCTCTTGAGCGATTGCCTCGGCGCGCGCCGGTCCGAGGATGCCGCGAGCTGCCTGGCGGAACTGACGCGGGCGGGCGCGCATGTGTTGCCCTCGGAAACCGTGTTCTACTCGATGCTCCGTGACGTGAAGCACCCTTTCTTCAAAGCATACACGCAACTCGTGAAAACCCATGGCTGACGATTACGTGGCTCTTTCTTCAGTACGGGAATTGAAGGCGCTCGATGCCGCCGCCAGCGGGCGCGCCTTTGCGAGCCTGCTGGTCGTGAAAAAACTCGCGCCCAAGACCGCGAGCAACGGGAACACGTTTTTCAGCGCGGAAATGGGAGACCGCACCGGCTCCTTCGGCTGCACGATTTTCGGAGACAGTCCGGTCTTCGAAACCCTCAAGACCGCGGGCGAAGGCGCGGTGGTGCGCATCGAGGGCAAGATCGACTTCTACCAGAGCCGCCTCTCGCCGAAGCTGGGCCGGGCCGTCGTGCTCACGGAAGCGGAACTGGGCGCGCCGGGCCTGCTGGACAACCTGGTCGAGCTCGCCCCGGAAAACGCCGATGCGCTCTGGACGGAGTTCAACACGTTTATCGAAAGCATCACGCACGCGGAACTGCGGGCGACGGTGCGCGCGGTGTTCGACGAAATCGGGGACACGTTTCGCTGGTCGCCTGCCGCCGTGGCGATGCATCACGCCTACCGCCACGGCTTGCTCGAGCACACCGTGCATATGGCCCGCGCGTGCAAGGCGCTGCTTCCCCTCTACCCGGAGGTCGATGCCGACCTCGCGATGGCCGGAACGCTTCTCCACGACACCGGCAAGGCGATCGAATACGAAGGCACGCTCGCGACCAAACGCAGCCGGCGCGGAATCCTGCAGGGTCACGTCGTGCTCGGCTATCAGCTCGCGCGCAAAGCCGGCATCAAGGCCAAGCTCGATCCCGACCGGCTGGAGCGGTTGGAACACATCATTCTCAGCCACCAGGGAGAACCGGAATGGGGTGCGGCCGTTTACGCCGCGACGCCTGAAGCCGTATTCGTTTCCATGATCGACAACCTCGACGCCAAAATGGGCATGGTGCAGCGCGCGTTGCGACAAGCGGATGAGGCCGCGGATTTTTCGGAACGGCTCCCGGGGTTGAGCTCGCAGTTGCTGACGCGCAAACCCCGGCCGCCCACACCTGCGCCGGCCCTGCCGCCGGCGTCAGCAATGCCGCCGTCCGAGCCTGCGCCCGACTGCTAAACGGCGGTCTGCCAATTCAGCAGCGTGCCGCGAGCGAACGTCTCGCTCGCCGAGCGCGGCGCCGCTCCACTTTCGCGCGAGCGAGCCCTGAGTTTTTTTAGGCCAACGTGTAGCGAACGAAGAGGAAAATTTCCTTCTTCGCCGTGCGCGTCACGACCTGGGTCGGGCCAGGGAAGTCCGGCGGAAGCGTGATCGTGCATTGCAGGATGTCTGGGTCTGCGAGATCGGCCGACGCCGTGTCCCAGTCGGTCTGAGTGCCGACGACGTGGTGTTTCATCGTCTTTTGGTCGTACACGTCGAAACCGAGGATCGTGACTTCTCTCCCGTTAACAAAATAAGGGAAGTGCTCGCGACGAAGGGTCGAAGTGAAGGCCGTGGTGCCGTTGACGAAGGCCGACCATTCGGAAGGCCAGTCGTGACGCAGGCTGAACATCAGCGCGAAGCGGGATTGCTCGGTCTGTTGAAAGAGATCGTCCAATGCGGTCTTCACTTTCGTCGGCTCAACTCCTTGACGCGCGGTGTAGCGGACATGCAGCACGACGTCGGCAATCGTGTTGTAGTCGAAGGCGCGGTAGTCCTTTGGCAAATCCAGCTTCCAGGTGCTCTCCGCGCCGGCGCCTTCGAACGGCAGGAAGCGTTCATCGTTCAGGTTCGGCTCGAACATCCCGCTGTCGTTCTGCGCCGAGCTGGTGACGATCGATTGCGTGGCGCCGAAATAATCGGTGAAGCGTTCGTCTTCGGCGCCCTGTCGGGCGTACTCGTCGCCCGCGATGGGCGATTTGCGGAGCGTGCTCTTCAGCAACGTGAGGGTGCAATTGACGCTGGTGTACGGACCGATCACGGACGGAATCGAGAGCGAGACGGTTTTGATGCGACGCAGATAGTGCCCCGGGGCGTCGAGATCGTAGAGCCATTCCGGAATCGTGACCTGACAGCTGCCGGTCGCTTTGAGGGCAATCAAGGCGAGCGGATTGAGCTGCCGCAGCGACACGTGCCGCGTCAGCTCGAGCTCGCGCTTGTTGTTGTCGTGATACGCCACCTCCATTCGTTTCACATCGAGATACAGCGCTTCGCCCGAAAGCAGACCCTTGCGGCCGCCGTCCCAGTAGTTGAACTTCACAAAATCCTGAGTATCGACCTCCGGACGCATCAGTTCCCGCTTCATCGTCCGCTCGGCGCGACGCGCGGTGTCGAACGCGAACCGGTAGTACTCGTAGAACAGGCGTGAGATTTCGCCCTGCATCCAGAGGTATAATTCCTCGTTGGTGAATTTGTCGTGGAGGAACTGGTCAACCTCCTGCGCGTTTTTGATCTGCTGCTGGATATTCTTATATTCGCGGTGGGCGATCTGCTCGCCGACCAGCGAGGTCAGGATCTGCCGGCCGTTCTGCATCAGCTCGTCGGCGGCGAGGTTGTACTGCAGCAGCCAATCATCCGCGCGGCGTTGGTACGAGGCGGTCTTGGATGCCATGCCGGCCTGGTCCCGCTCCCACGCCGCGACGATGCTGAGCACCTCGCCCGCGATCGTGGCCCCGGCCACGAACGCGGTTCCGATGTTCAGTTTCGCCTTTCCTCCGATCCCCCAGAAATGGAAGTCGACATCCGCATCGGGCACCGGTGCAAAACCCGCGCCAATTGCTCTCGCGGCGGAGGCCGCGAGGCTGCTGTCCCTTGCCGTTGGCAGGTGACTGTTGAGCTCCGAATCCTCGTTCGGGTTGAGATAGAGCTTTCCCGTCCCGGAGGCGCCCGACTCCTCGTCAGGTGAGGCGATGATCCGGAGCTTCGGGAGCGATTCCTTCGTGAGGGCTTTGTTGTATTGCCCAACCAACGCGGCGTAAGCCTCGTCGAAATTTTCCGCGGTGAGCTCGCGTCGGTCCAGCGTGATGGTGTCCGGCGCGTTCTGATCGTTCGCCTTGCCGAGCAGACGCTGGTAAAAATGATGGCGGTCGAGAGCGGCCTGGCGCGCGGTGAGCAGCGAGGTGGTGCTTTCCTGACTGGATTTCCATTGGAGAAAGCGCACCTCCTCGGTCAGCTGCTGGAGTTGAACGTCGTGGCGCTGGCGAACGAGTGCGAGGTGTTCGGAATCGCGTTTCTCGATCGCCGAGAGGAGAGAGTTGCCCAAACCGCGGACTTCGCCGCACAACTCCGCCGCTTTTTGAATGAGCAACAGACTGCGAACGGGACTGAGGGGCTGGTTCAGTCCGTTGACGATGCTGCCGATGTCGATGCCGGCCGCGGCGGCCTTCACCAACATGCCGGGATCGATCGGCGGATCGAACAGCGCGAGCGGACGCACGACGCCGGCCAGATTCATGCTGTTGCGGATCTTGAAAAGCCGGTCCGAGACGGTGTCCCAGTAGCCGAGAAATTTTTCGTTTTTTGGAATGCAGAAGTAAAGCGCGCGTCCGATGCCGAAGAGCGCGGACTCATTCTGTCCTCCGCCGGTGCCCGTGCCGGAACCGGGTCCGGCGAGATTGAACGGGAACTGGCCTTCCAGATCCACGAGTGCATTGCCGATCGGACCAAGGCCGGCCTGGCGGAGTTGAGCGAAGCTCTTGGCCTTCACCTTTCCAAGCGGCGGAATTTTCCGGGGGCGCTCACCGAGGATGTTCGCCGCGAGGATGTAGATCTGCGAAGCCTCGTTGATCGACTCCAACGTGTCCTGTTGGAAAAGCTGGTCGCCCCAGGCGATGAGGTTGTCGAGGTACTTCATCACCGCGCTGTATTGGTAGGCGAGGTGCCGGGTGCGGGCGACGGCGTGAGGTTGGAACGGCTTGTTCCGGATCGCGTCGTAGCCGTTCATCACGCTGTCCTGGATCTGCTGATCGGCCGGCGACAACTCGTCGCGCGGAATGCTCAGGATGCGCACGATGTCCTCGATCCGCCGGCTGTCCTCCGGGTTGCGGAAAGCCAGGAATCGCCAGAAACGCTGCGGCGTCGGAACGCTGAGATCGTTCGAGGTGGGATCGAAGAGGTAATGAAACCAGCGCTGCGCCTCGGCGAACCGCTGACTTTTGCTCAGGTGCGTCGCGATCATGAGCGGGATGTGAAAGAAAAGCTCCCAGTTGTAGTTCGCGTACGGCCCGTCGCTGGAGAGATCGATTTGCTTGGGTGAATATTCGACTTCGGTCACGTCGTCGAAATGCGGGTGGTAGAGGTCGCGGAAATAGTTGTGGTACTGCGAAAACGGCCCGTGCGAGATGCTGTTCTGCCACGCCAGCTCGAAGGGCGCCGCGGCGGGCAGAGGCGGCGAAGTGATACTGCGCCGTTTCAGTCTGTCCTGCCAGGTGGCGTCCAACATTCCGGGCAGCGATTCGCGGTTGAGCTTCGCGATCAACGTGCCCACGAAGGGATGGAAGAAATTGTCGAAGCTATAGCGGTACTTCGTCTTGTAGTGGCCGAGCGCGAGATGGTCGATGTCGACGGCGGCGAGACTTTCGCCGTAGTCGTGAAATCCGGTGCCAAGATTGTATTCCATAGGTCCTCCTTATTGTCCGATTTGATTTTCGATCTCGGCGCCGGCAGGCCCGATTTGTTTGTTGCCGAACGGCACGAAGCCGGTCGCGCCGAAACCTCGATTGATGTAAGCGTCCTCCGTCAGGAAGCGTTCGATCGGCGCGGAATCGATGAAGCCATCGACGGGGTCCCCGTCGCCCCAGAATTGCGGTCCCACTTCGAGCCGCGGGTCCGGGGTCAGCACCAACGGTGGAATTTCCGAACCCGTCGAGCCGTTGCCAGTGGAACCAAAGTCCTGGCGATCCGGAATCCAAACGGGTTCGCGCACGGTCCTGACGTAGAAAACGTGGTGACTGTCCTCGAGGAAGAAGGGCGCATCCCAGGGCTGCGCGAGATCCTGCATCGGCACGATCGATTGCAGGCGCTTGGGTGAGTTGAGCAGCTGACGTTTAGTGCCGAACTCCGTGCCCATGATCGATTGCCAGTAGGTGATCTCCAACGGATCGCTGGTCCCGGAGAACCTGCGACCGAAGGTCGGGTTTCCCAGCACGGGAGCGGGCGCGGGGTCATCCTCATCGCGGAGCGGCAGACTGTGCGTGTTGTAGAAATTGAAATAGGACGCCGCAACTTGAGGATGATGGATGAAAATCCGCAGCGTGGGGCCGTCTTCGTGCGACCGGAGCTTGAGCGGTGATCGCGAAAAGTCGCCCAGAACGAAATTCCCGATCAGCGTCGGCCGGGTGACGTCGGAGGTTTTCGCCGGTTGCCACTTGCCGTTGTAGAATTCGCTCCAGCACAGCATGGCCTGCACCGTGATTTTCGGTTTGGACGGAGCGCTGGCGTTAATGGCATCCAGATAGGTATCGCCCGAAGGAGGCGGCGCCGCCTTGGTGGCTTGCAGCAGGCGGACCCAGAAAACGAACAGCCGGTCGTTCCAAACCACGGGGATGATCGGGTTGTCCTCGATCTCGACCTTGATCTGCTCCCACGCGGTCCAGTAACCGTACTCGCGGCGACGGTAATAATATTTTCGGCTCGCTCCGGCCGTCCGCGCGACGACGTGGTCGATTTCGCCGGTGCGCCTCGCGGGGTCGGCGGGGATGTGGAAGATCCCGCACACCTCCAGTTTCGCGACCTCCTCCAGTTTCGAGAGGTAAGTGAGCAGAGCGGCGGCGGCCGAGTCATCCGTGATGTCGCTCTGGAGCAGCTCGCTCTCGATTTCCTTGAAGAAGGGCGATTTGTCGTCGCGCAATTCGGGCTCCAGCCAGTTTTCCGGAAACAGGTACACCTTGCGGTTGGCTTCCCATACGCGGTAGCGCTTCATCCAAGCCCATTGTTTCGCGTTGATCGCCGCGGGTGAAACGCGCTTTTCCAGATTCATGAGAGTGCGCTCGATAAAGAGCTGCACGGATGAAAGCGCGTGGCGGATGCGCGACGTCTGCATCACCGGCTCCATCTGCACATCCATCAGGAAATATTCGAAGAGTTTTTCCGGAGTGTTGATGTGCGCGCTCTCGGGATGAGAACGCATTTGGTGGAGAACGCAGGCGACGAGCGCGTCCCGCTGCAGGCTGCGCATTTCGTCGTTGATCGGCCGCACCACATCGCGCCAGTCGGCGGCGTCGTAGCGGGAGCGCAGGGCCGCTTGCAAATCGCGCACGGTGTCGCCGGTCGGATTGTTGGTCGTGGCGCTGAGCAACGCCTGCGCGGAGAGTCCCATCAACTGGGCCAGCGTGAGCGCGTCGTAGACCCGACAGAACATGCCGAAGTTGCCCAGCCCGGCGATGCCGGCGCCGAAACGCGCGAGCACGTCGGTCAACGAGGTCGTATCCCAGCGGGTGAGCGTCAAGAGCAGTCCGTCGACGCTCGCGGTCGCTGCGGCGGGATTGTTCAGGATCGTGAGAAGCGATTCATCGTCGGGCGAGATCTCCGACTTGATCCGTGCGAAATCGAGCAGCGCTTCGAGCGGCGTGAGCAACGCGATCGCCGTGGCGGCGTCGGGCGCGCCTTCGACGGCGAGTGCATTGAGCCAGCCTTCGCCTCCGACCTCGTAGTCGGTCCGCGTGGCAAGGAAGTTCAGTTCGCCGGCGGTGAGACGGAGTCCGGCCGCGAGCGACGCGATTTTTAAGAAACGAACATACGTCGCTTGGAACGCCGCAAACGTGGTTTCCGGATAGAGGCACTGCGACGGAATGACAGTGCGACCCTGCCCTTTCGGGGCCCATTCCCACTGCACGCTCAGGCGGTCGGTGACTTTTTCGACCGTGAGTTCGATCGTGTTCAGCACCCCGGCCTGCAGCTCGATCGCGTCGGCATTGCTCCAAACATCATTATTTTCCAGAAGCGCGACCGGCGCGCCGTTCAGGATGAGCGTCACCGTGGCGTCGGCATCCGCTGCGATGTGGAAATTGAAGAAGCCGTTGTCCGGTGTTTCCAGCCGGCCGCTCCAGATTCCGGAAATCGCGGCGCCCGGGGTCGGATTTGCCGGCAGCGAATTTTCCGATCCTTCAGCGGCGGGAGCGTAATCGAGATTGCTGGCGATGGACGGGGTGCCGAGAACGGGGCCGCCCGCCGTGTCGCTCGCAAAGAAACGCACCGAGAGGCCCGCGGATTCGACGCCGAGCAAATCCTCGACCGCCGGCTGGTTGGCCCGATTCGAGGCGTGAAACGGCATGAGCCCCGCCGGTGGTGCGACGAAAGTCTGCGTGAAGGCCAGGTCGGTGCCGGCGATGGCGGCCAGCGTTTGCAGCGCCTGCTGCCGTTTCTTCCGCGCCTTCAGCTCGGGAAGAAGCGACTTGATCAGCTCGCGGCGTTTGACGGCGATGGGGCTGGCCATGTCGCCCACGTAGGCGTCGAAGCCGGGGCGCAATTCGCCGTAGCGTTCGAAGAACGGCACGATCTCCGACTGATTGCGCGCGTACAGGGCATCGACCGCGGCGTTGAACACCGCGGCGCCTGCGCCCGCGGCGAGCTTGATCGCATCCCGCGCCGCCTCGGTCAGCACGCCGGCGTAGGCGAGCCGCTTGCGGAAATCGTCGTACGCGATCTTCGGGGTGTCGGCACCGGTGTAGCCCGCCGCCGTTTCAATCGCGGTGCGAAGCACGTCGGAGTCGAGCGTCGCGTCAGGATCGCTGAAGGGAACCTCGACTGAGAGCGTGTCGTTCAGGAGGCCGAAGAAGAAAGACGTCGCGTCGTTGCCATAGATGGTCGCCATGCGCGTCTGCGCGATCGTGCCGTCGGGATCGTCGGCGATGGCGAAATCCTTTTCGACGGCCGAGAACGCCGAGCGGAGCGAGCGAACGAAGGCCGCGATCGCGTCGGGGTTCGGCGTGGATTTTCCGCTGAGATCCTGATTCCAGAAAAGATAAAGCGCCGCGGGCGATTTCAACGCGCGCGCCTTCATTCCCTGCACCAGCCTGATGAGCCGCAGGATCGCCGGATTGGTCGGATCGGGGGCGGCAAAGGGATTGAGGCCGGTGAGCCGGATCAGCAGCAGCAATTCGCGGACGCTGAATTTCAGCTTACGGGCCAGCCAGCCGCGGCGGAAGATCGCACTGAGATTGGCGATCGTAAGGCGCGTCGCGTCGTCGAAACCGAGGTCGGCAGTGATGAGTGCGTACTCATCGCCGCTCAGGTTGAAAGCCGAACGGAGCGCTTCGGCGTGCGGCGCGAGCAGCAACGAAGCGTCGGTGAGGAATTCGCCGTAGCCGTTGTCCGCAAACACCGGGTCCTGCTCGAGCAGGGTCGGCGTGAGGAACATCTTGCGATACAGCGCGCCGCTGCCGTGGGTGCCGATGTTCGACCAGCAGGCGAGCAACGGCAGCAAGTCGCGTTTCAAATTCAGATTCAACGCGCGCATGACGCGAACGACGACGCCGATGCGGGGCAGCAGGAGGCGGAATCCCGTGTCGAGCTCCGCGACGGTATCGATATCGCCGCCGGTCGGTGGCGCGAGGTCGGCACGATAGAACGCGCAGATCGCATCGTCCGTTTGCTCGATCTTCCAACCGAGCTTTTTCCAGAGACGAATAAACCGCGCCAGTCGAACGAACACCGTCCCACCGAGCGGCTGCGCAAACTTCGCCGGGTCGGCGTAGCGGAACGCGAGATTGGCGAAGCTCGCCGTGCCGGCGACGTCGCGGCAAATCCATTTTGTCGTTCCATCGTCGCGGGTTTCGCCCGGGAGTTGGGGCCACGCCGGTTGCGCGGAGCCCGAGTTCCCGGCCTTGGTGCATTCGTAATAAAGGGTGGAGCCGGCCGGCGGATTCGTGGGGCGGACACAGTTGCCGGCGTTGTAGTGTTTGTTGCGCGTCCAGGGCGCGGCCGGAATCGTGAGGACGACGAGTCCCATGATGCGGGCGTAGTTTGCGTTGTTCTTCACCCAATTCCTGATGTTGCCGCCGTATTCCGCGGGGTCGGGCGCCATCAAGCCGGTGGGCAGCAGCGCGTCGAAAGCGGCATTGCTGATCGTGCCGTCCTTCAGCGCTTTCATCGCGGCGAAGGAAACGCCGAGGCGTTCCAACTTCGGAATGAGGTCGCTGTCGGGATTGATGAACCGCGTCTTGAGAATGGAAGTGAGCTCCTCGTAGGAGAGATCGAGACGACGCGTGAAATCCACGGCGTTGGAGAGCCCGGCGACCACGATGGAGGTCCCCGCCCCGCTGGGAAATCCATACATTCGCCAGAGGGGGACGTTCTGGGAATCGGCGAAGATTCCAAATTCCTGCCGGGAGCAATGGATCTCCTCCATCAGGATATCGCGCCACCCGTAGGGATTCGCGCCGCGTTCGAGCGCGTTAGTCCGACGCAACCGCTCCATCGCCAGCGGGAGCGGGACTTCGAACTTCGTGAAGACGCGGCGCAGATATTCGAGCGGTTGATGAAACGGCAGCGGGGCGGGGAAGTGCTGCTGGCGAAGAATGGTGTAGGCCGAGTCCATCACGAACTGCGGACTCGCCAGCAGATCGTCCGTCTCGGCGCCGTCGCTGTCGTGACCTTTGTAATTCTGGAGCGAGAAAGGCTGGCTGTTGTTCGCGATGAAGTACTCGAGCGTCTCGTTGACGACGTCGATGTAGGGCAGCGCGGTATTGGTGTTCTCGCAGGTGAGCGGGAGATGTTGGATGTCGGGACGACGCGCGACCAAAACCGAGAACGGCGAAATGGCGGTGTTGGGAACAGGGCCGGAATTGTTCGCGTTCCAGTCGTCCTTGAAGGCCTGCCATGCGGCTTGGTTGATGAACGGATAGGGGGCGTTGCCGTGATCCGCCTTCCAAGCGTTGGCGTAGTCGGTCCAGACGCCGGCATCGCTCTGCAAAAACTGCAGGAGATCGACGAGGTACGCGGCCGGGCTGAGGATCGAGCGGCAGTGATCGCACGTGCAAAAATCCATCGAGCCGAAAAGCGTTTCGAGCGACGGGGTGGCGTTGATGTCGCCGGTGTAGGCCGGCGTCGGATCGAGCACGCTGGCCGGACTGTGCACGCCGATGGGAATTCCGTTGCGCGCGTTGAGATAACCCAGCGCGAGGTTGAGGACGACATGGTGGACTTGCGTTGCCTTGTCGTACGTCAGCGACGCTTGTTCGGTTCCGCCCAAATCTTCGGCGAAGCTCCGGACAAAGGTGTCCCGGTCGTAGGAAGCCACGCGGTACGCTGAATCCACTCCGCGTTTCATCAGGCCGGTGAGCGCCTGGTCGCCGGGCGTGATTTGATAGACCCGCTGCAGCCGCTGCACTTGTTTCACGGTCTCTGCGTCCACCGTCAGTTTGTTGCGCGCGAGGTATTGCTGCACCGGCAGCGCCCCGAGCTCGAATTTCCCTTGGTGCGTGTCGAGGAAGGCCGCGACTTTATCCGAAACCGTTTTCGTGGTGCCGGGCAAAGGCAGTTCGCGGCTCCTGACCATCTGGGCGACGGAAGCGGTCGGGTAACTCATCCGCACCTGCGCGGCGAGATACGCCGCATAGTTGGCGCGTTTGGCGGCGGCGGTATCGCCGGGAATTTCGTCGGGCACCGGGATCTTCGCGTTGAGCAGTTTGCTCCACGCTGCGGCGCGATGATAGCCGGTTTGGGCGAGCTGAAGCGGATCGGTGAGTCCTTTTTTGCCGGCGGTCGCATGCACTTTCTCCATGAGCGCCGCGTTATTGACGGTGAGAGAACCAAGTTTGCCGTCGACTTGGAGCCGTTGCGCGAGCGGGGCGCCGAACGCGGTGCCGGCCGCTTTCCAAAACGCGGTGAGGTCGCTGCGATTAGCGGCGTAGAGTTCCGCGAACTTTCCCTGCTGGGTGGCGTTGAGCCCGGAAACCGCGAGCATCTCCTTGAGCGAAGAGGCTCCGATGACCGCGGGCGCCGCGAGCATTTTTTGCGCGCTCAGCGCTTCGAACGCTTTGACGACCGCGGGAATTTCTCCCGCGGCGCTCTTGGAGATCACCCCCTGGTCCGCGGCGCTCTGCAAACTCCGCTCGAGTGTCGCGGGCTCGGTGTGGAAGAGCGTGTCTTCGTTGGCGGGGAGCCCAGCACGGAAAAGCGCGTAGAAAATTTCCGCGGAAACCGGCGCCGCCCGCGTCGCACCCGCGGCTGCGGTGCGCGTGCTGAATTGGTCGGCGAGCGCGGCGAGTGCGACGGCGCGTGCGTCCCAGCCGGTTTTGTTCGCGAGATACGTGATGTCTTGCTGGACGTCGTTTTCCCGGAGGTCGCCGAGCCGGCCTTGAAATTGACCCGCGAGCGTGCTGGTCAGAACCGTGTGTTCGGGCGGCAGCTTGGCGGAGGCGGCGGCGTCCAGGAGGACGTGCAGCGTTTCGTCGGGTCCGGCGTTGTAGCGAACTTCCGAAGCGGCGAGGAACGTCGTCCCCGCGAACACTCGCGCTTGCAGATCGAGCAGCGTTTTGCCGCGCGCGCGCGCCGCTGTGGCGGGAAAACTCGCCCGATAGGCGCCGTGCAGGTCGGTCTTTGCTTCGGCCAGCGTCACGTCGGCGCCAATTCCCCTATCCACGATGACGACCCGGAGGCCGCCCGTGCCGGCGCGGGTCTTGCTCCCCACCCTCCCCTCGACGTGGTGATCCAATGCACCGCCGTTGGGCGCGGGGCTGGGCGCAGGAATTCGTTCGAGCAAGCCCGCCGTGGTGAGCAGCGAGTTGAACGCGTCGGCGGTCGCTTTGTCCACCGCGCCGCTCGGCGAGAGCCTTTGCCCGACTTGGAAAAGGGCGACGAGTTTAGCCGTATTTTCGCCGAAAGTCCGGGCGGCGCGTTCGCGCGCAAAGCCGGTGGCAAGTTTGGCGGCCGCTGCAGCGGCCTTTGGCAGAATAAATTTTTGATCGAGGCCGAGTTTCAACGCGTCTTGAAGATCGACGACCGCGGCGCCTTTGGCGCGGAGTGCGAGAGGAGAGGTGATTTTGTTCATAGGTGCCCTTGAGAAAATCTGCGCGGGTTTGCGATGCGGGGGGATTTCCTGGAGATCGCCCGCGGCCTACCGGGGAGCTGGCTTTACGCGGAAAAATTCAAAGTTAGTGGCACCCGCTGGGATGCTTGTCCTCCATTTTCCGCCGGCAACCTGCGCGTCGAGGTAGAGAATCGCGCCCCCTTTTCCGACGTGAGCTGAGATCGCATGTCCTGAGGGAGGCATCCCCGGAACCGGCGGATTAACATAGGAGACGAGCGCCTGCGATCCAGGGGGAAGCTGAGAGAGCATCCCCTCCATGGCGGAAGCGGTCTGCGTGTAAAGGGTGGGCCCCGTGCTCACTCCTTCGTTTCCGAGGATAGTTTTGATCTGTGGGAGAGACAGATCCCCCTCGGGAAGACCGGCCCTTCGAGCTAAGTGAGTCGATCCCGCTCCTTTGCCTTCCAGCAGTGCGCCCTCAACAAAGGCGCAGTTCACCTGGCAGGTGGGCAAGGGCTGGGAATCGAATGGAGTCATCTGCGTCCCCGTCCCTGTATTGACCTCACGAATAATTGGCCCCGGCTTGCCGCCTCCCGCTTTCGGTCCTGCCCCCAGGGGAGTCGCTCCCACACTTGGCTTCGGTTGCGCCGGGGGCGGCTTGGGAACATTCGGCTTGGGAGCCACCGCACCCTCCAATCCCAATAACGTGAGTGCCACCTGCGGTCCGTACATCAGGAGATCGCCCACCGCGCGTCCCACGGCGTAGTCCTGCCCTGCTTCGGTGGGGTTTGCCGCCGCATAGGCGACGGTTCCGGCTGCCTCACCGGTTTTCTCGACCGCGGCCACGGTACCGACCACCGTACTTTGATAAAACTGCGGGGTGCCGGGTATCGTCGCCAGCCAGGTACCGAGGGGATCGTCCAGAAAACCCTCGACCATGCCTTCCCCCGTATCGGCGAATGCGTCCATAACTCCCCGAGCGGTTTCATTCGAGGGGTTCACGATGGAATCGAGCGTCTTGTTGAACGCATCGGGATCCGTCGGGCCGTCAGGCGTCATGTCCTGGCGCCCGGCGCGGTATCGCTCCTCGGTCATGCCCGAACGACCATCGGGATCGAAGAGCCGGACGGGATCCGCGTGACAGTAGAGATAGGTGTCAAAGCCGTCGGCGAGACCGCTCGGATCCGAGGCGGTCCACCGCCCCAACCAAGGCGCGTAGTACCGCGCCCCGTGATAAGACAGGCCCGTCTCCTCGTCCCGCTCCTTGCCGGTATGACGGTAGCGCTTCGGCGTGTCGGTCTGGCTCCGCACCGCCTGATAGGATGAGCTCCCGTACGGCGTGTATTCTTCGTAGGAAATAATCCTCGCGGAGTCGTCGAGTTCCAGACTCGCCGATCCAAGATGGTTTCCGAGCTGATAGCGGATCAACTGCGCCGGCGCCGTGTCGCTCCCGGCCAGGTCGAGCGTGCGCGTTTCCACGAGGGCGATCCGATGCTTGTCGTCCATGACGTGCAGCGTCTCGCGTTCCAACGTGGCGGTGTTGACGCCGATCGGGCCGCGATGGCGCCGGAAAATTTCAAATCCCCCAAGGTAGATTCGTTCTTCGATGAGACTCGCCGATTTTTCCCAGACCTTGCGCACCCGTTGTCCATCAGGGCTGTAGCCGTGGTAAGCTCTGCCGCCGCCGCCGAGATCGGCCTGGAGCAGCCGGCCGTTAAAATCCCACTGCAGATTCCGGCCAGGCAGTCCGCCGCCCAGGTGCGGCATGCGAACCATGTTGCCGTGAACATCATGCTCGAACGCTTCGACGTTGCCGCCCACGGTGGTACTCGAGAGCCGGTTGCTCGTCTTCAGCAACGAGCCGCCCGCACCGTTTTCAATCAAACTCGCTTCCGAATAGCGGTAGGTGCGCGTCCAGCCCGGCGACGCTGCATCGGTGCGCCGGTGCTGCATCTCCAAAAAATTCCCCATGGCGTCGTAGACGTAGCGCTCGAGGTATGCGCCCATGGCATTGCCGTCGTTTGGACTGAAGGCGCCCGCCGCGTCGCCGCTCAGCAGGCCGGTGCTGCCAGCGTCATCGTGCGACCAAGTCGCAGGCGACCCTCCCCGACCGAGATGTTCGCGACCGGTCGATTCGATGAGGCGATGGATCGCATCGTAAGTGTAGTCGTTGCTCGGCTCGACGCGGCGGTTGTTGAAATAAACGCCCTGCTGCGCGTCGTCCTGCAGATGGACGATATTGCCGGCGGGATCGTAGACGTAGGAAAGATCCTGGATTTCCCCGCCGGGCCAGCCTGCGGGCGGCGGCTGCGGATTGTCGCCGGGAAACACCCCGGCATCGCGTCGCGTCCGCAACCGTGCGAGTCGGAAGGTGAATGGATCATAATCATAGCGCGTGCTCGCGCCGTTTTTGTAGTCGATGCGCTGGCGCTGGCCCTTGGCATCGTAGTCGAGGTTGCTGACGCCGGCCCGTGACGGCGCGTCGACCGCAGGATCCAGCAGGCCCGTGGGTTCACTTGCACGATCCAGCCACACGTCGACTCGCTCGAGCAGATTGGCGGCGTTGAACACCGACTGGATGATGTTCAGCCGGGCGCCAGGCAGACTGCTGTATGGGGCGACGTTCTGGATCGGACGGTTGATGGCATTGTAGCGGACGCTGCTCGTGAAAATTTCCGGATCGAGCGCGGGTGCCTGTCCCCAATCGGGCAGGCTCCGGTAGTCGCTGACAAACTGGCGGGTGCTGCGCAGGAGGTTGCCTTTGAAATCGTAGGCTTCCGGCTGGCTGGTGTTGGGGTTCAGCGCCGAACTGGTGGCGACGCCCGTCGCGTCCGAGTGACGATAAATCCGGGTCCGCAAATTGAGCGCTTCAGCGTTGGGCTGGGTTTCACCGTATTCGATCAGATCGACGAGAACGTCGGCGCTGAGTGTGCGTGGATCCGAATCCGCCGTGGTGCCTCGCACGAATTGCTGCACCGGCCGGCGCAAGGCATCGTAGGTGGTGATGAAGCGATGGCCGCGATCATCCCACGCGCGAATGGGCTTGCCGCTGATGTTGTTCAAGCTCCAGCGCGCGCCCGCTTCCATGCTGTGTTGAAAGATGAGATTGCCCAGCAGGTCGTAGCCGGAACGCACCACAATCCGGCCGCGGGGGTCGCCGGCCTGCTGGATGGCATCACGCTTCTCGCGTGCACTGCCTTTGACATCCAATTCGATGCGCGAGGCGAATGTGGCCTCGGTGCCGTCCAGCGGGTGATTCACACAGACCACGCGATTGCGAGCGATCGTTAGGAACGGCCGGCCCAAGACGTCGAAGTGCTCGGTGGTCGGCGTGTCGGCGTGGGCCGACGCCTTGATCGCGGCGATTCTTTCCGCCGCGCCGAGCGCGCCGCCGATGCGCTGCCGACGCCAGGTTTCCCACGGCTGACCAGGATCGATCGGCTGCGCGGCGAAATAGCGCGAGACCAAGCCGCCGATGTCGGGATCGCTGCGCGGATCGCCGGTCTCGAGGTTGCGCGCGGCGCAGGTGTCGCTCGCATCGTAGATGGTCTGTTGCCAGGCATCGAACACCGCTTTCGCGTAGGTATGATTGGGGTGCAGGGTGGCAACCACCCTCGCCACCGGATCGTAGAACAACACCGGGCTCACCCCGACCCGCACTCCGAATTCGAAATGGTGGGCGCCGCTAAAGAACGGTTCATACTGACGAACCGGTTTTCCCTTGTTGTTGAAAATCGCCCAACCGCTGCCGACCCACCGAGTGCCGATCACCGGGCCGCCGTCAACGATCGGCCCCGGCTCGGCGGGCAACTTCTTCTGGATTTCGCGACCGAATCCGTCCGAATAGGAAAAGCTGATCTGGATCTTCCTGCCCTCCGGAGGGAGCGGCTCGCTGACGTGCGTTTCGCGCGCAAGCGTCACGGCGCAGGGAGGCAGCCATTGCGCCGGGTCGCCGGGATTCGCCTTTTGCGTGCGGGCGAACCGATCGCGGTCGTAGACAATCCGGGTGGTGGCGTTCTGGAGGAGAGCTGGCGCGAGAGCCGAGGGATCGACGGCGTCTCGAATGGCGTCGATCTGGGCGGGCGCCAGATCGGGCGGAAAACTTTCCAGGGAGTCGCCTTCCACCAACGCCGGCAGAGGTTTTCCCATCACCGCCGTACCGACCACTTGGCCCAGCGTATCGAAGACCACCGCGCCGCGGTTGCGGTTGGGGTTGCTGATGATTGTGGGTTGGAGCACCCGGTAATCGTTCGCGTCGACCCGCACCCGATTGCCCAACGGATCCCGCGTTTCGATCATCAGCAAGTCAGCCTGGTCGTAGGTGACGGTGGTGTTTTGCCCGAACGGATCGCGGTAGCGCCGGCCGAGGAAAAAATGCTGCTGAGCCGTCGCACGTTCGGCCGCAGGCGTTGCGGCGGGATCCTCGTTGAAGAACGATCGCCCGGAGGGAATCCACCACTCGTCATCCGCGTCACTGCCCGGGAAGCTGCCGTCGGCTTTGAGTTCCTGGCTTCGCACGTAGCCGCCGCGATCCCCACTCTCACCTCCGAGCACCGCTGACGGATCGGGCAAGAGCGGCTCCGTCGGTGCGCCGGGGTGGGGTCGCTGAAAAACTTGCGCGAGCAGGCCTGGCGTGAACGCGAGTTTGTAGCTCTCGCCGGGAAGGCCAAGCGACTCCAGCCGGCCAAGCGGCAACAGGCCGGTCAGGTCGTCCCTCCGATAAAGCATGCGGGCGCGCTCGATCAGCCGCCGCGCGCGCGAACCCGTGGCCGTCTGCTCGAAGGCAAACTCATTCAGAAAAACAGGCCGCAGCCGGCCGGGGTCGCCGGGGACGGGTTCAACGAAATCGGAAAATTGAAAACGCCCGGCCGGCCCTGTCGGCGTGTAACCGGTCAGTTCGAAGGTGCACGTCTCGCCCGTGGCTCCGCCGCGAAACGCGTCGGTCGTCTCGACGGTATTGGTGATTTGTTTTTCGGAATACGTCGCGAGCGGCGTCGTTTGCTTGCCTTGATCCTCGGCGAGAAGCGCGGCGAGGCCGGGATTGAGCAGCGGAAACACGGCTCCGTCGTCATCGAGCGCGCGAACCGTCGTGCGGCGGCCGTAACCGACGGACGCGGACTTCAGGACGTTGCCTGACTCATCCACTTCGAGGGTGAGTCCATGATCGATGCGCGGATCGGCGGGGTTTCGCTCGTAGTTGAATTTAATCGACTCGCGCGCGTGGGTGAAAAAGACGCCGTGCCGGTTCGCGCCCTTCGGCTGCAGCGGCCGGATCGTGAAATTCTGTTCCGTGACGGTGTAGGGGAACGGCTCCTTTTCGGAACCGTCGAGCGCATAGGTCTCCTGCCGCAGCATTTGTCCTTTCAAGGCGCGGCAAGCTTCGCGTTCCTCGTCCAGGCTCATTCCCGCCGGCAGAACCGTGTCGTTCAACAACAGCGCGCGCGCTTCTCCGTCGGACAATCCGGGTTCGCGAAAATATTCGCCCGGATCGGTGGCGTTCAGCAGCCCGGCAAAAAAATCGGAGGCATGCTCCCGGCCGAAATGGACGCCGGTATGGAGCCACGTTTTTGTGTACACCGGCGGCAGATGGGATGCGTCGGTGAGATTGTCCGCCGGCGGAAACGTTTCGCTACCACCGAGCGCGGCGAGATGTTCGGTGTCCCACTGCTCGACCATCCCGAAGCCGCGGAACTCGCGTTCCACGCCGTCGAAGTATCCGTGATGATAGGCGCTGCGCGTGACGAAACGGTTGCGGCCGATCCAGTCGAAGGTCTCCACCTTTTCCACGACGTGCACCGGAAACGGCAGCTTCGTAATCCAGGGCCGTCCGTCGCGTTTGTCCTGCAGATAAAACTTGGTGGACGATGCGTAGTGAATCCGCGTTTCGGCACCGAGATTGTTGGTGATCCCGACGAGGAGATGCGGTTTCCGCCCGCCCATCAGATCCACATAACGCATCTGTCGCCGCGCTTCTCCCGGCAACGGTGAGGACCAGACGAGGCACGCCGTGCCGTTGCCAAACAGATCGGCGGGGACGATGGACGCGACCTCGTCCACGCGGGGAAACATTTGCAAAGGCTGCGGCGCGCTCCAGCTGTTGCCGCACTGATTGAAGTAGATCTTCACCCCGTCGCGGTGCAGGTAGAGAATATCGGTCGTGCCACTGCCGTCGATGTCGGCGAGGCGGATGCGCTTTCGATCGAACTGGTCCTCGCTGTCGAAACGGGGCGCGTTGTCCATGGTGACCTTCGCGCCGAAATGGCCGTAGCCGAGATTGGGCCAGAAACACACCTCCCCGTTTCGAATGCGGACCAAGTCCGTCAGTCCGTCCCCGCTGCAATCGGCGAGAAAAATGGCTTGCTCGCCGTCCGCGAAAACCAAGCGCGGACCTTCTTCCTCATCTCTCGCGGGCGCGATGCGACGCGCGGGACCGAAGCCATTTTCCGCGAGGGAGGGATGCCAGACCAAGGCGTCATTCTCGGTGATGAGGACGTCGGCGCGTCCATCGCCGTCGAGATCCACGAATTTCAGATTCGGATCGCGGGTGTCCCGGCTCAGTCGGGAAGTAAACGGACGAAATGACCGCCAGCCTTCATCGTCATCGTGTTCGTACCGGCCGGCAGTCGGGCCATCGAGGACCACGAGATCGGGCAGGCCGTCGCCCGCCAGATCCATGAACTGTGCCGCTCCGCTCGCAAGCGGCAGGTTGGGTTTGGCCGCGACGCGTTCCACGGGGGCGAACTCCACGGGAGTTTTTCCGATGGGGCTGAGATTGCGTTTGTAGAACCACGCTCCGGCTTGCTCGGTGAGTATGCCGGGAATGCCTTCGCCGTGCAGATCGGTCCATTGATAAGTCGAGCCATCGGGCCCGACCGGGAGGTTTTCCAGCGTGTCCGGATCGACCTCCTGCACCCGGTCCTGCACGACCGGCCGCGAGTATTCGAATTCCACCGCCGGTAAACGGCGCTGCACATATTCGCCGGCGGCGCGGCGATAGCCGACCTGCGCGACCCCGCACAAAAAAGTATAGATCGGGCTGCGTGTATCGGGGGCACCCTGCTCGTCCGAGTACGCGAGATCGGTCGACCGCACCAGACAGTCCGCGCCCACGTTCGCCTCAGCGGGGAAGTGGTGGAACATCAGAACGCGCCGACACCGCCGCGTCGTGCGCACTTCGAATCCGGACCGGTAACTGGAGAAGGGGTCGATGCGATATTCCCACCCGCCGGCATCGTCCGGTGTGGGTGCGGCGGGATCGTGTTCTCCGTAGTCGAGCACGACTTCGAACATCCATTCGTCCGCGGCGATTTGCGCGGCGATCCGGACCGGATCGAGAAAACGCGGCCGCGACCCAGCGGCGTCGAGGAGCGGCGTCCGGTTGCCGTAGTAAACGTGCTTGAGGTAGCGGTTGGCGGCACGCCGCGGATCGTCGCCCGCGCCGCGATTGCGTTCGCTGGCCTTGGTCAGGTCGGCGCCAAGTCCATCCTCGGCTTTGTAGCGAAAAAGGATCGCGTTGCCTTTGTCGTCGCGCGTTTCGCAGATCAGCCAGCTGAAAATCCGGCGCGCGTCTTCGGGATCCTGGATGCGCGAATTGGCGTCCCCGCCATAGATCGTGAGGAGGTTTTCCCGCGTGATCGACCGCCAGTGGACATCGCCGGGATCGCTTGCCCGCGTCCAACGCTCGATCCGCACGAACAGACCCTCGATGCGCGGCCGATAGCGCCGCACCCGAAAGCCATCGATGAGGTCTTCATGCACAACGAACTTGTCGGCCGGGTCCGTCTCCCAGCCACCGGTTGCGTCCTGCCGATAAACCGGAACCAGATCTTCAGCGGCGGAGAGGAGAAAAACATCCGACTCCTCGCGGTCGAGATACTGGGGCAGACCCTTGTCTGTTTTGCGGGTGATCGCAGCCAGCGGAAGAGTCCAACCCATCCCAAAGGGACCGTTCCCTGCGCCAGAGTCGTAGCTCAGAGCGAACTGCGGGCCGACGCCGGAGCGACTCGGCGAGGTGAAAAGGGGAATCGTCATCGACCCGGTGCCCGAAACCGGATTGGTCGTAAATTTCTCCCCCATCCCCTTGATCGCTCCGCCGCCCTTGGGCAGCGACGGGGAGGGTGCGGTCACGCCGAACGGCTTGTCCGTTCCAGGCGACTCCACCGCATCCGGCTTTGAGTTTCCGCTATTCACTCAAGAAAAGTTTTTCGTTTATGCCGGCATCTGCGTGGTAAACGTAACGACCGATCCATTTCTTTCAGGAAAAGCTCCTAAAGGGCTGGGGCAAAAGAGGCATCAGCAGGGAGGAGAAATAACAAGTGCGTTTTGCCGTCCGCATCGCTTTTCACGCCGGCGTGCCGCAACGCGAGGTTCGTCGAAGTTCCGGTCTAGGGGTTTCCCGCGCTACCGTCCGGGCAATCGGAGCGCGTCCGACCAGGAAAGCACCTGCGCCTCCGCGTGGACCGCGGAGTTGCCCGCTAATAGAATAAAGCGCGATCGAGCGAACGATATTGGATCGCCTCGAGCAGATGGGGAGCGGCAATCCGCTCCGCGCCGGCGAGGTCCGCGATCGTCCGCGCCACTTTGAGAATGCGATCGTACGCGCGTGCGGAAAGATGAAGCTGCTCCATCGCCTGCTGCAGCAAATCGCCGAGCGTCGAGTCGATCGCGCAATAGCTTCGGATTTGTGCGTGAGTCATGCGCGCGTTGGTAGTGCTGCGGCTGCCGGCGAAGCGGGCGTGCTGGCGTTCCCGGGCAGCTTGTGTCCGCGAGCGCATCGCCGTGGAAGTTTCTCCCAGCCGCCCGTTCCGCAGTTCGCCAAGGGAGAGGGCCGGAGCTTCGATATGGAGATCGATGCGGTCGAGCAACGGACCACTGATGCGCGCGCGATAGCGCTGGATGTTGACCGGTGAACAACGGCACTCGTGCTTCGGATCACCGAGGTAACCGCATGGGCACGGGTTCATCGCCGCCACCAACATGAAGGCGCACGGCAGCGTGATCTTGCCGGCGCTGCGCGAAATCGTGACGTCGCCATCTTCCAGGGGCTGACGCAACACTTCGAGCGCCGAGCGTTTGAATTCCGGCAACTCGTCGAGAAACAGCACACCGTGATGCGCGAGAGAAATTTCTCCCGGCCCCGGAATCGTCCCGCCACCGAGCAGCGCGACATCGGAGACCGTGTGATGCGGCGCGCGAAAGGGTCGCACCCCCCACGTCATTTCACCGCTAATCGTGCGGCCCGCCGCGGAATGAATGCTGAGAATTTCCAGGTGCTCGTCGTGCGTCGGCGCGGGCATGATCGTCGGAATGCGTTTCGCGACCATGGATTTTCCCGAACCCGGCGGTCCGATCATCAAAATATTGTGTGAGCCCGCGACGGCGACTTCGACCGCGCGACGGAGCGCCTGCTGGCCCTTGATCTCGGAAAAATCGGCGGCGCCGTCGGCGGCAGGCGCTTTCGTCGGTGCGCGGGTTTCCCGGCCGGCCTGTTTTTCGAGTTTCCCTTCTCCGGCGAGAAACCGCACGGCGCCGTCGAGCGAGTCCACGCGATACACCTCCACTCCCTCGACGAGGGAAGCTTCCTCCGCGGAGATTCCGGGCAACAGCAATCCCCGTTTGCCGAGCGAGCGCGCGAGACGCGCCATCGCCAGCGCACCACGAACGGGACGCGTCGCACCGGAAAGGCTGAGTTCGCCGGCAATCAGCCAATCGTCGAGATTGGTCGCATGCAGCTGGCTGGTTGCGGCGAGAATCCCCAAGGCGATGGGCAGATCGTAGAACGGTCCCTCTTTGCGCAGATTGCCGGGCGCGAGGTTGATCGTGGTCCGGGTGCGGGGCGGTTTGAAGCCGCTATTGCTCAGCGCGGAAAACACGCGGTCGTCGGATTCTTTCACCGCCGCATCCGGCAATCCGACGAGAATGAGTTTGGGCTCGCCCGCCTCCCCCGCGTTGACCTCGACGTGAACCAGTTCCGCGTCGATTCCCTGGAGAGCGGCCGAAGCAATGGTGGCGAGCATGATTGCTTCGTCGTCCCGCAGAGCAGGACCCCTCGCAACCTCAAATCAGGACATCAGCCAAAAACCGCGGCGCTCGCTACGCCTTCACGGCTCTGCGACGGCGCGTTCCGCGGCGTTCGATGACCGAGACGTTGCGCTCGACCGCCTCGATATACGGATTCGCTCCTTCAGGACCGCGGGCGAGGAAACGATAGACCGCCTGAAACTCCACCTCGAGTCGCGGACGGACAAACACCCGCCAGAAAACGGGGGTGTGCCGGACAAGTTCCATCGGCGTGCGGTAGGAACGCTCCGCGGGAGGCGTGCGCAGAAAATTGTCCGACTCGCGAAACTCCTGGAACAGCGTCTCGAGTTCGTCCGGATAATCGGGCGCCGCCATCTGCGCGAGATAGTCGGAGGTCGCAACCGCGCAACCCACGGTGCGCGCCGAGGCGTCGCGGAAATAAATCCGGTCGATTTCAGTCGAGGGACCGGTGCAGTTGATTGTGCCGAGCACTTCCTCGATCTCGTCTTTCGACGCGCCGTAATTCGGAAGGTAAGCCGCGGCGAACGCGCAGCTGCGCAGCACGTGGCAGAAGGTGTATTTGGCCCCGGTCCCCTTTTTGTCGGAGCGCAGCTTCAGATAACCGGTGTCGTGCAAAAGCACGGCTGCGAGCGCCAGCTCGAACTGCCGCGGACTGAACTTCGGGTCCACCTTGGCCAGGTGGCGGCCCTCAAGCAGAAGCACGAGGCACACCGTTGCCTGCAAAGTATGCTCGAGGTCGTGATACCCGACGTCGATCGGACCGTAGTCAGGATGACGTCCGCAGAAAAGAGCATCGACATCGCGGATGATGCCACGCGTCCAGCTGAGATCCGCGCCGGGGTACATCGCGGAAAATGTGGCGACGATGAATTTCTCGACCGCGGAGGCGTCTTTTGTGTCAACCGGAGGAAACATTGCCCGCGGAAAATGGATTCAAAGTTTACGAGAAAGCCGCCCACTGGACTGGGGCGGCTTGGAAGACCCGATTAAGAATTTGCGGAGTGTTCTCGCAAGCCCAAAGCTGCCGCGGAATTGCTAAAAATGATACTCGGGATCACCGGAGGCGTGGGTTGTGGGAAGTCGACCGTCGCACGTTTATTTGAGCGGCGCGGTTTCGGTCGCATTGACTCGGATGCCCTGATTCGCGAGCGGGTGCTTCCGTCCGAGCAAGTTATCGCCGCCCTCCGGGTGCGATACGGTAAACACGTAGTCCGGCCCGAGGGCACGGTGGATCGGGCGGCGCTGGCGGCGCGGGTTTTCACCGACGAAGCGGAGCGTCACTGGCTGGAGGCGCTGACCCATCCGATCCTGTTCGGGCTGTGGCGGGAAACGCTCGCGACGGCTCCTCGTGGAAACTGGGTCGTGGAGGTGCCGCTGCTCTTTGAGCACGCGCTGGAGAATTGGTTTGATTTCACCGTGTGCGTCGCGTGTTCTCCCGAACTGCAACTCCTCCGACTGGAGCAACGCGGCCTTTCCCGTTCGCTCGCCGGACAACGAATTTCCTCGCAACTCCCGCTGGCCCGAAAAATCGAGCTGTCCGATTTTGTCCTGTGGAACGAAGGCTCGGCCACGTTTCTCCAAGACGAGGTTGATCACCTTGCCGATTCGCTGCCTACCAAACGTTAACGTTTGCCGCGACCGCGCCCACGGTGGCTTGCGACCACGCCTTTTAAACCTGACATGGCAATTCCCCCGAAAACCGACGACGACAAGCCGTCCGCCCGCGCCAGCGCCGGCGAAACTAAAAAGAAACGCGCGGCCACCCCACGCCCTCGCAAGACGAAGGCCAAGCCGGCCCCCGACTCTGACGGCCAGCTTCCGCTGACTCCCGCCCCCGTCGCAAAACGCGAAGAACCCGCCCCACCCCCGGTCCGCGAACGCGAACGTGAACGCGCTCCCGAGCCCGAGCGGGCCTCTGACCGGGTGAGCCGGGATGAAGCCGCGACCGCGGCTCAACGGGAAACTTTCACGCCCTCCACCCCTCCCCCCTCCGAGTCGCGCAGCGATTCGTCGGGCAGCACACCGCCCCAGCGCGATGAGCGGGAAAATCGCGAAAACCAGGGAAGCCGCGACGTCCGCGATGAACGCGATGGCAATGGTTCCCCCCCGCACCAAGGCGGCGGCCAAGGCGGACATCATCAAGCGCCCCACCAAGGTGGCGGCGGTGGCCAGGGCGAATGGCAGGATCGCGGCGGCGGCGGTGGTGGCCAGGGTGGCGGTCGCGATTTTTGGAAACGCAACAAGCGCGGCAAACGCGGTCGTCACGGTGGCGGCGGCAACTGGCAGCAAGGTGGCGGCGGTGGTGGTGGCGGCGGCGGATTCCACCCGCGCGAACAACACCCGCCCCAGCCCGCGCCTCCGAGCAATGCTCCCGTCTTTGGCGATTTGCCGAACCCGTCGCGTTTCGCCGATCTGGCGGCGCTCGACACGCTCGCCAGGGAAATTTCCTCGGGAAGCGACGAGCCGCTGTGGTTGAACGAAATCTACGCGATGCCGCTGGCCGAACTCACCGCTTACGCCCGCAAGAACGGCGTGACGTTTGAAGGCGCGCCCAACCGCCGGCAGTTGCTGCAGCAAATTTTTGCGGCTGCCAGCGAGAGCCGCCGGCCGATTCGGGACAAGGGCTACATCGACATGACGGACCGCGGCGCCTTCGTCGTGCACGAGCATGTCAACTACCGGCTCTACCCCGAGGATCCGTTTCTTCCGGAAAGTTTGATCAAGCGTTTCGGTCTCAAGCGCGGGCATCAAATCGACGTCCTCGTGCAGGCTCCCCTGCCCGGCGATCGTTGTCCGTCCGTGCTGCGCATCGATTCCGTGATGGGCGACGAACCCGAGGCCGCGGCGCGGGTCACGCCCTTCGAGGAACTGGTGCCCTACTATCCCCTGCAGCGCATCCTGCTCGAATCCGAGGCGACGCAAAAAGACGTCTCGATGCGCGCCGTGGATATCCTCACGCCGATCGGATTCGGCCAGCGCGCGCTCATCGTCGCGCCGCCCCGCACCGGCAAAACCGTTCTGCTCCAGAACATCGCCAACTCGATCACCGAGAATTCGCCGCACGCGAAACTGATCCTGCTGCTGATCGACGAACGGCCCGAGGAAGTCACCGACTTCAAGCGGCACACCAAGGGCGAAGTCGTTTCATCGACCTTCGACGAAACGCCCGAGAGCCATGTGCACTGCGCCGAAATGGTGATCGAGAAGGCGCGCCGCCTGGTCGAGCTCGGCCAGCACGTCGTGATCCTGCTCGATTCGATCACGCGTCTCGCCCGCGCCTACAACGCGCTCACCGGCAACCAGGGCAAAACCATGTCCGGCGGCCTCGAGTCGAACGCGCTGCAAAAACCGAAGCGCTTCTTCGGCTCCGCGCGCAACATCGAGGGCGGCGGCAGTCTCACGATCATCGCCAGCGCATTGATCGACACCGGCAGCCGCATGGACGAAATCATCTTCGAGGAGTTCAAGGGCACCGGTAACTGCGAACTCCATCTCGACCGCGGGCTGGTTGAACGCCGCATTTTCCCGGCGATCAACATCGACCGTTCCGGCACGCGCAAGGAAGAGCTCATTTATCATCCGGACGAGCTGCAGCGCATCTATGGTTTGCGTCGCGCAATGCAGGGCCTCGGCCCGATCGAGTCGATGGAGATGCTGATCACACGCCTGAAGAAAACAAAATCGAACGCGGAGTTTCTGCTCAGTCTGGCCCGTTGACCCCCGCCGATGTGTTTCGAATTCCTCGATCACATCGGTTCGGAAAAACTTCGTGAAAAACCGCGCGGGCGTGGCGTTTCCTCTGGGAATACCGTCCCGCGACGCCTCACCGCCGGTTTGACCAAGCTGGCGGAAGTCGTTTCCCTCGCCCGATAGTGCGCAGCCAATTTCACCCCGGGACGAAATTATGAGTTACGAAATGAACGATCTGCTCGAGCTTGTCGTCGAGCAAAACGCCTCCGATCTCCACTTGCAGGTCGGTCAGGCCCCGACGTTGCGGCTCGCCGGCAGCATGGTGCCGATCGAGGGACCGGTTCTGACTCCCGCGGACACGGAAAAGCTGATGCTCGCCATCACCCCTGATTCTCACATCAGCAACGTGAAGCTGAACGGCGGCGCCGACTTCGGCTTCGCGTTCAGCGACAAGGCGCGCTTCCGCGTCTCCGTGCTCAAGGCCAAAACCAACTACGGTTTGGTCCTCCGCCAGATCCCTTACAAAATGTTTGGCCTGCGCGACATTGGGCTCCCCGACAAGATGCGCGAACTCCTCTTCCGTCCGCGCGGCCTCATTCTCGTCACGGGCCCCACCGGCTCCGGCAAGTCCACCACCCTCGCGTCGATGGTGAACTATATTAACGAAAATCGTGACGGCCACATCATCACGATCGAGGATCCCATCGAATACTATCACGACCACAAGCGCTGCGTCGTCACCCAGCGCGAAGTGCACGTCGACGTTCCCAGCTTCTCGGAAGCCATCCGGCGCGCGTTGCGTCAGGACCCGGACATCATCCTCGTGGGTGAAATGCGCGATCTTGAGACGATCGAGGCCGCCATCAGCGCCGCCGAAACCGGTCACCTGGTGTTTGGAACGCTGCACACGAACGGTGCGGCGAAAACCGTCGACCGCATCGTCGATGCGTTTCCGGCCAACATGAAGGACATGATTCGCACGCAGCTCGCCTCGTCGCTGCAGGCCGTCATCTCCCAGGTGCTCTGCAAAAAAGTCGGCGGCGGCCGCATCGCGAGCTTTGAGATCATGATCAACACGACCTCGATCGCGTCGCTGATCCGTGAAAACAAAACCTTCCGGATTTCCTCGGACATCCAGACCGGCGCGAACTTGGGCATGATCACGATGGACACCCACCTGATGAGTCTCGTGAACCGTGAACTGGTCTCGCCCGACGAAGCGCTCGAAAAAGCGCAGGAGCCGATCGTGATGCGCGAGAAGCTGCTGGCGATGGGCGCAAAGCTGCGCACGGTCTAAAAACTAGGCGGCGCCGCATTCGCGCCCGGGAACGGGGAAATATTCCAGTTGGGATTTCCGCGCACGGAGAGCGGAGATCGCGACGACGAGATCGTTCAGCCGGCGCGCCGGCTCGGCCTGAACGGGAAGCTTCACGCTTTCCCGGAGAAGCCAGGCCATGGATGAAGTAAACAATTTCGATCCCGACAGCATCTCGTCGACGGCAGCCCGAACCCTTGGCTTCGAGTTTCCCCAGTTGAGCGAAAGAAATTCCTCCGCGGCCCGCTGGCATTCGATTTCGAGTTCCTTCAATGCGTCGTTCATGCCCCGGCCGCGGACCGTGGTTCAGTTGGGAAGTTCTCGAAAAAACGCGGCGCTAGGTTCGTTCGGGCCTAGGGTTTAAGGGAAAAAATTACTGGGGGAGTTCCTGAAATTTTCCGGGGGCTCATGGATGGGATTGCAGTTTCCCGGGCGCACACCCTCGGTTGCAGCGAATGTCGTCCCTCTTGCTCCCTGCTGATGTTTCGCTGCGGCCCAATTCGCTGGCTCTGCTCCACGAAATCGGCGTGAAAATTTTCATCGATGCAGGCGGCAACCGGCTCGAGTTTCCTCCCGGGGTCGCCCAGGTCGTTTCTTGCGTGCTCGAAACCGAGAAACCGTTTCTGTCCGACGCCAGAGCGTGCGTCGGCATCGACCAGGCGATCGCGGCAATCAGTGACCGAATCATCGCGCCGGATTCAGACCTCAAACCGGCACCGGAGCAGACCACCTGAGCATTTCGCGCGCGAACGGAGCGGGACGGTCACCCATGGCGAATTGAACGCGACGACACGCGCGAAGCTTAGCGTTTTCAGCCCGCCAACAGCGGCCCTCCCGAACGACGCAGAGCGAATCCTCGCTCTTAAGTTGGTGCCCCCACGGGGAGTTGAACCCCGCTTTGAGGATTGAGAATCCCCTGTCCTAACCGATAGACGATGAGGGCCGCTAACGGAGCGGAAGAAGCTCGTGATTTCACTCTTAGGGTCAAGCGCGCGTTTCGTTCGCGGCGCCGCCCTGTTCCTACCGCCGGCCGGGAGTATTTTCGCGGACGAGCTGATCCGCCGCCTGCGTCCGAATCACGGTCAGCATGCTTTTCATGCTGATTTCCAAGGCGCTGAGCTTGCCCTCGTGTTTACGATAAACATCCAGGGCTGCCTCCACATGCTTCAAAATTATCCTGAGTTCGCTCTCGGTCATGATGGGGTTGGAAAGTTCACTTCATCACGACGGATGATGCGCCTGAAATTCGCCTTCGGGGTCTCGTTTCAAAACGGAAATTCAAAGGAGCGGTTCCCGGAAGCGGCAGGCCAGGAGTGTGCAGACCCGGTTGTCGCTCACGTGAGAGCGGGTTGTGCCGTCGATGAGAGCTCATTGCCGTCACTGCCCTGCAGCATCTTGAGCTGGCGGTCCAGTTCCTCGGCTTGCCGTGGGGTGAGCATCGACCGGTGCAAGAGGAGAAATTGCGCGAGCGCTTCAACGCGGTCCCGAATGGAGCGCATCATTCGTTCCGCACTGGCGATCTGATCGTCGATGTCCGCCCGAAGCGCGGGAATTTGTCCGAGAATAACCTGGGCGCTTTCCGCGGAGGTCGCACCGCGGGCGACGAGGGAGGGAACCACCTCTTCAGCCAGCTTTAGCAGCACGAGCGCCGCCGGTAGTCGTTTAACTATCCCAAGAAGGGAGGTGAGCTGAGTCATTTCGTTGAAGCTTTGGAAACGGTCAGACAGGGAGTCAAAAGGGGCAATCGCTCGCGTCACAGGCAGCGTGAACTCGAGGTCAGAAATGGTAGCGGAGGAATTTGGGAGGTTCCTCGCGAACGAAAAATTTTATCGCGTCGGCAGACCGAGTTCCCGGGGCATCGCTGCCTCCCGGCAGGCCGCGATGGCTTGCGTCAGGTCGTTGAGCCGACGCGCTGGCTGGGCCTGCACTGGAATATTTCGAATCTGCATGAGCAGCCAGGCGAGTGACGACGTCGACAACCGCGTGCCGTTGACCATTTCGTTCACGGCCGCCTGAACTTTTATCTTCGAACACGCCCAGCCTTCGAGGGCTAGGAACTCGCGCACAGCGCGATCACGTTCGGCACGGAGCAGGTTGAGCAGAATTTCCATTGGAATGGGAACCAACTTTGACCGCTCTCCTCGCAACCAGTTCGCGATGCCAACAAAAAAAGATGCCAGTGGATGGCCTGACGGGACCAAGCGCGCAACGTTTCGTGGCCCGTCCGGCGGTTTTCAGCTGTAGGAGCGGCTTTACGCCGCGACGGTTTGGGACGCGGGGGGCGGCCCGGTCGCGACTCGGTGCGATTCGGCACCGCTTTCGCGCAAACCATCGCGGCGTAAAGCCGCTCCTGCAGCTGCCCAGGCGGCACAAAAAAGTCCCGGCGGTCGATGGACCGCCGGGACGGAAGGGAGAACCAAACCTCAGGCGCGCTTGCGGCGGGCGAGGGCGAAGCCGACGAGGACGAGCGCGGCTCCGATGCCGTAGGTCGAGGGCTCGGGGACCGCGGTGACCGCGAGGTTGCTGACCGCGAGGTTCAGGGTCGCGGTGCCGCCGGGGATGTTTCCGCTCAACAGGAACGACGAGACGTCAGC
>DATAKE010000038.1:0-23002 GCA_036261745.1 Opitutaceae bacterium | reverse complement strand
GCTCTGAGCTTTCCGGTCGTGGCAGACACGCTATTAAGCACGCGTGGTAACGAGAACCGCCGCTGAACCGCGAGTGCGAGGTCATCGATGTTTAAGGTGTAGACGCGGTACCAGGGAAGCGAAAAGACGGTTCCGTACCACTCTGGGAGTTTAGCGGCGTCGACTGTGAATGATTGTGAAAGGAGTCGTTTTAAATCTCCTTCGTGACGCTTTTTCGCCATCGAGAAGAGGTCTTGAAGAGTATTCGACGGATCTAACGGCTTGGACGGAAAACATATTTTCCAAAGCATTTCTTTGAGCTGCGATGCACTCGGAAGATTAGCTCCGGCGATATTTACGGCGTCACAGGAAAACCCTGCACCTGTAAATAGAACGGGACTGGCCTTCTTAAAATGATGTTTCAGGTGGTCCGTGATGTCGTTCATTCGGACGCAACGTGTACGGAGTTGCATCGCGACGGTCACGGCTAAAGCCATCAACGGCAAAACCCAACGATCGATTCCGACCGGCGATCTGACGGGGTCCGCAACGGTCTTTCAGGCGGCCGACCCGAGGGGGTCAAGCTGCCGCCGACCACACGGGGTCAGGCCGTTGCATGTTGCATTTCGCGTTGAGCAGGACGGCTTAGTCGGCGCCGGTTGTTCAGCTGCAACAAGCAACGGCCTGACCCCGTTTCGCGTGGCGTGTCCGAGATATCGGGGCAAGCCCAGGCCGTTGCATGTTGCAGCGAGTGCGAGTCGGGCGGAAAGAATAGGAGGGGATCGGCGCAGCACGGGGTTTAGGACATGCGTTGGTCTGGCGACCATGGCTGGATTGCATTGGACCGTCTGCATGGCCCGGCGATTGCGAATCCAGTACGAGAATGCGCTCTACCATGTCATCAATCGCGGCTAATTCGACGGGGTCAGGCTGAAACCTGCAACGCGGTCACATCCAGACCCCTAATTTAGGGGGAGAAGCTGTTGGAGAAGGTGGGGCCGTTGCTCCAGTTGAAGATGTGGCTCGTAAGCTACGGATCCAATATCCCGGCGCCGTTTATCATGTCATCAACCGCGGGAACTACCGCCGGGATGTCTTTGAGACAGCGGGAGCCGCGCGTGCCTTCGAAGCCACCCTGGCAGAGACGTGTCGCCGGTATGGTTGGCGAGTCCACGCGTATGTCATCATGCGCAATCACTACCACCTCGCCCTGGAGACTCCCCGGGCGAATTTGGTAGAGGGGATGCACTGGCTTCAGAGCACGTTTGCCACCCGCTTCAACCGCTACCGGTCCCAGAACGGGCACCTCTTCCAAGGCCGGTATCAGGCATTGCTCGTGGAGGACCACCGCGCGCTCGCGCGACTCGTGCATTACATCAACCTCAATCCGGTGCGCGCAGGTGTCGTGGAAGCCGCCGAGGTGGCCAGTTTTCGGTGGGGGAGTCTGCGCCATTTTGCGGGCGGCGATAATCCGTCGTGGCTGACGGGAGAAGTGTTGCTCTCCGTTCTAAACCTGGGCGACACCACGTCGGGATGGAAAACGTATGCGGCATTTTTGACGGCGCTGGCTGGTGAGCGAAACGCGCAGGAAGAAATGGAATTTGATTCGCTGTGTCGCGGCTGGGCGATCGGTACGGCCGGGTGGCGGAAGGCGCTGGCTCGCGAACACAGTAAAATGGCGCTGCAATCAGGATTCGAGCACCAGGAACTGAGAGAAATCAAAGAAACGCGCTGGCGCGACGAACTGCAAAGGATGCTTGGTGAACGAGGCGAGTCCACCGAGGCGGCTCACTTACACGCAAAGCCTGCGCCGTGGAAAATCGAAATGGCCGCTGAACTGCGCCTGCGAGTGGACGCTCCTTATCGCTGGATTGCCGAGGTTTTGAGCATTGCACGCCCGGCCAGTCTACGAATGCAGATTCATCGCCGTGCGTTGCATGTTTCAGCCTGACCCCTTCAGCAGGCGGTCATGCAGGCCGTGGTCGCACGTCTGATGCAGGCGGGGCATTTTCAGCGCCACGTCACGCGCATGAAACGCGTTTACGAGCGCAAGATGAAGGCGCTCTGCGCCGCGCTGCGGAAACATTTCGGCGACGACGAGACGATCACGGGCAACACGACGGGGCTGCACCTCGTCGCGCGCTTTCGCGGCGTGGCGGTGACGCCCGCGTTGCGGAAACGGTGTGCCGGGGCGGGCGTGAGGTTCGACAGGGTCGACGACTATGCGCTGGCGTCCGAAAAACACGGCGACGTCGTGCTGCTCGGTTTCGGCAACCTGAGCCTCGAGCAAATCGAGGAAGGCGTCAGACGACTGGCGGCGGTGCTGCGCGCCGCGTGATGCCGGAGCAGCGAAGCAGGGAAGGCAGCAGACAGAAGGGGCGGGATCGATCCGGCGGGTCAGGCCGGCGGCTTTCGGTTCGCCAGTTTTCCTTTCCTGCTCTAACTCCCGACGCCATGCGCTACGTGATGAAACAGAAGTTCTGGGCCTGGGGTGACGATTTTGTGATTCGGAACGAACGCAATGAAGACGTCTTTCTCGTCGACGGCCGGGCTTTCAGCTGGGGTGACAAACTTTCCTTTCAGGACATGGCGGGCAACGAACTCGCCTTCATCCGCCAAAAACTTTTGTCGTGGGGGCCGACCTACGAAATCGAAAGCCAGGGCCGGCTGCTCGCGGTGGTGAAGAAGCACCTTTTCACGCTGCTGCGCTGCAAGTTCACGGTGGACGTCCCGGGGCCCGACGATCTCGAGGCCCAGGGAAACTTTCTCGATCACGAATACACCTTCGAGCGCGGTGGCGAGGTCGTCGCCCAGGTGAGCAAACGCTGGTTCCAATGGACCGACACCTACGGCATTGAAATCGCCGGGGCCGACGACGTGCTGGTGCTCGCAAGTGCGGTCGTGATCGACATGGTGTGTCACCAGGAAAGTGAGCGACACTGATCCGGCTGGAACCTGTCTTCGCAATGGAATCGAGGATCCGGAAATCCTGGAAACGTCGGATCTCAGCGGCGCGGCGAGCGGAAGGGGGCAGGTTGCCCATTCTTCATCGCCAGCGATCCGTTTCGGGCCCGCGCCACTCATCTGACAGCATGGCCGTTCGTCCCATTTTGCACGACTGCGCATCGTTAAAGCGCCAACCTCCCGACCGTACCCATGAAAACTACCTTTTGGATTAAACGTTTCTGCGTCGTTTTTCTCGGCGTGTTCTCACTTCTGCTGGTTGTGGGCCTCTTGAAGGACCGGTCACTCGAAACAGCGGCGGCCGAGAGCGCGGTTTGGGCGGGCGTCACGGCCATTGTTTTCGTGACGGCCCGCATTTATCAGGCGCGGAGGAAACAACACTGCGCGTTATGCCGCGACACGCCTGAAATGGCCGACCGGTCTGACGGAGTCAGGTCGTGAAACGTGAGGTTCGTTGGGAGGCAACTCCGGCCGCGAACCGGTAGCGGTACCGTTGGTCATTGCGAGAAGCCCCGCTCTGCGGGACGACGAAGCAATCCAGCTGGATCGCGACGACTGCTCCGCGTCGGCGGCCACGGCGCTTCGCGCCCCTCGCGATGAAAAGCAAAGTGTGCCACTCTCCGCCACCACCCTCGAAATGAGATCGCCGTTCTTGAAATTCCGGGGCCGGCGGATCTCAGCGGCGGGAGGTTTTCTCTTGATGGCCGCGCTGGCCTGTACTGCCGCCAATGCCGAATCCGCGGCCGGGCCCCGGGGTGGCCGCGTCGCGTGGGGCCGAATGATTACCAAGAGTCGCTACTGGAACTTCCACACGGATCGCGACCCCATCCTGGCGGGTTTCATTCGCAAGGAGACGACGCTCAACATCGATCCCACCTGGTATTCGGTCGATCCGGCCCGGCTCGATCAACTCTGCGCGATTCCTTTCATCTACGTGAAGGATCTCGCCTACGTGCGGAGCAAAACCGAACTCCAGAACATCCGCGAATACCTGCAGCGTGGCGGATTCCTTTGCATCGACGCGTGCACCACGCCGCCGCGAACCCCGGACATGGAGGTTTATCTTCGCACGAACCGCGACATTCTGCAGCGGCTGATTCCTGGCGTGGAAATCCTGCGGCTCCCTGAAACCCACGCCATTTACCACTGCTATTTCAAGGTGCAGCCAGGCGACTTCTTTCCGCTCCCCAACGGCACCCCGCGATCCCGGGAACATGACGGGCTCTACGGCGTGTTTGAGGGAAAACGGATGGTCGGCGTGATTAGCATGTATGGCTTGGAATGTGGGTGGCCGGAGTCTCCGGCCCGCAAGCCCGGCTGCATGAAAATGATCGTGAACATTTATGTTTACGCCATGACCCACAGCGCGGACGCGGTGGCCACGTCACCCTGAAGAAAGAAATGCGATCGATCCGACGGGGTCGGACCGGTCCGTAGGGTGAGGTTTCCCATTTCCCCACCCAAAGACGTCTGACTGCGCCATGAAAATTCTGTTTTGGATTGTCGCTTCGCTCAACCTGGCCGTGCTGGGGCTTCTTTTTGTCTTCGGCCTCCCCGCGGCCGCCAGTAGGAATCAAACGGCGCGGCGGTGGCCGCCTACATGCTGGTCGTTCCGCAGAGCGCCCTGAGATTGCCAAAGCGCAGCGCGCGGGAACGATTCGATTTGTATGAACCACGAGCTAAAAACACCGCGATGTCCGTACGACAAAATTGGCGGCCTGGTCTTTCTCGGTCGGACGATCGATAAAATCCGCCTGAAGGCCGCGGGACAACTCCGGCCGGACTTTCTCGAGCTGATGGGCGACGGTTACGACGGTAGAATCATGAAGTACCTGAATCTGGATTATTCCCGGTTCGCCGAGTTCGTTCTCTCGGGTGCGTCGGATGAGGAATGCTGGCAGTACTGCACAAAAAATGGCCGCAAGCTCAGCGAGGTCGATGTGCTGATTTGGAACGACTTTGCCGCCAAACGCGGATGGCGCGACGCCGCTTCCGAGCTCCTGGAGAAATTTAAAGCGAAGAGCGGGCTCGCCGGGCGGAGCGATCTTCAGACTTTTTTTGAGTACTGGGAAGTGGATGAAGGACGGAAGAAATAACCAAAATCGAGCCAGCTCCCCCAGGCCCACGCGTCGCACCCGAAAGTTCCACCATGAGGGGGTGGGCCGATTCCCGGAAAATCCCTGACGGGTTTTCGCGGGGAGCGGTGTAATCAGGACAAGGCCAGCCACACCGGGCCGGCCAAACTCACCAACCTGATTCCTCCTCCATGAAAAGAAACGCGCTCCTCACCGTTGCCCTGGCTGTCGTTCTCGGCAGTTTTTCCGCCGCCCTCGCTTCGTCGCCTTCATCGTCTTCGTCGTGTGCGCCCGACGGCGCGTGCGCTGCCCCCCAGTGCTGTGAAATCACCTGTGCCGGGGGAGAAAGCGTCGCCGCCGCGGAGAAGCGGGTCATCACCGCCGAGCTCTCCCGTCTCGTCTCGCGTTATGTCGCCGACGCCTCCCTTCGCACCGAGCTGCTTCGCACGCTGAAGAGCGATCCTGAACGCGCGCTGGAATTCGTCGCGCTCGCGAAGGCGAGGTTCTCCGAAGCGGACCGCGCCGCCTTCAAACGCGTCTCGGATCATTTCAAGTGCTGACCGGACGCCCGGGTTGTCGCAACGTCACGGACGCATGAACTCGCGCGAAGAAATCAAACGCGTGCTCGCTGCCAGCGGTGAGCCGGTCCCGCTGCGCGGCGACACCGCGCGCGCTGTGCGGGCGCGCATCGCCGCACCGCATCTCGAGATCGCGGATAACGCGCGCTGGTCGTGGCTGCCGCGCGGCTGGGAGCTCGCCTGCGCGTGCGGTTTTGCGGTCGCGCTGGGCGTTGTCTCCGCGGAGTGGCGCGTGCGGCGCAGCGAAGCCGCCGCCCCCATCGAACATCGCCGTTACCTCGCGTCGATCGATCCCACCGTCGCCGCATTTCCGGGAAAACGCCCATGATCCGGCTCACCTGCATTCTGGCGGTTCTCGCCCTCGCCGCGGTGTCAGGGCATTTCGGTTACCTGCATCTCGTCGCGGCGCCCTCACCGGCTGGGGCATCGAGGGGGGCGCGTCCGGAGCTGGTCTGGTTGCAACGTGAACTGGACCTCACGCCGTCCCAACTCACCGCCGTGCGCTCCTTGCACGAGGAAAGCTGGACCCGGGTCGAGAGGTTGCGCGCCCAGCTCGAGGCCGAGCGGCGCAACGCCCGTGCGACGGGCAACGCGGCCTATTGTTCGGTAGTGGAAGCGCAATGCCGGAGCTGCACCGTTACGTTTGTTGAGCAGATGACCACGGTGCTGACGCCCGCGCAGCGGGAGAAATACCTGGGCCTGGTCGGATCGTGCCTGCCGACGGCCATGCGCGCGGAAGGAGGAAGCGTTGAGCCATCTTCCGGACGCTGATGCCAGTGCGCGCTGGATGGAGGCGCTTGCGCGCGGTTCGGACGCGGCGCTCGATCCCTTGATCGAAGCGTGGGAGACGCCGCTGCATCGCTTCATTCACCGCTACGTCCAGGAAGACACCGCTGCGCGCGATCTCACGCAGGAAACCTTCGTGCGCATTTATCAGAATCGAGCGCGCTACCGGCCCGGGGAGATTTTCGCCCCGTGGGCATTCACGATCGCGGCGAACCTCTGCCGCAACCACCGGCGCTGGCGCTGGCGCCACCGCGCCGAGCCGCTCGACCGCGACCGCGATGACGTGCGCGGCGCTTCGCATCCCCACGCCAGCGATGCGGCCGGTCCCGACGAACAGCTTGTCTCCGCCGAAACCAGTCGTGCCGTGCTCGCGGCGATCGAAGCGCTGCCGCCCGACCTGCGCGTCACGGTGCTGCTCTTCGAATTCGACGAGCTCAGCTACCGCGACGTCGCCGCGATCGTTGGCTGCTCGGAGCGCGGGATCGAAACCCGCCTCGCCCGCGCCCGCGTCCGGCTGCGCTCGAGTCTCGGTTCGCTGTGGGAGGAAATTCTCGGCGAGGTCCGGGCGCGATAGACGCGATGACAAAAAGACAAAACGTACCGCTCCTCAGCTGTTCCGATGTAGCGGCGGTCCATGACCGCCGAGGCTTGAGCACTCGCAGCCGCCGAACACTCATCGCGTTCGCAGGCTCCCAGACGGCGGTCATAGACCGCCGCTACCGTTTCAAACGTACGGTAGTGTCCTAATTTGTCATTGCGAGGAGTCGCGCGAAGCGGGACGACGAAACAATCCAGCTGGATCGCCGCGTCCCGCAGAGCGGGGCTCGCGATGACAAATTCAAATCAGGAGACTACCAAACGTACTCCTCCCCATAATTTCCCGATAGAATTTCAAAAGTGATCTCCATGAAAACCTCACTGCTTCCTTCGGGCGGCCGCCGCGCTCGTTGCGCCTTGGCTGTTCTCGCGGTCGCGTGCTCTGCCATTTTGCTTTCGGCCGCCGAGCCGCGCACAGTGCCGGGGCTCGGGCTCACGCTCATGCCCATCCCCGCCGGCACTTTTGCGATGGGCGCGCCGGGGCGAAACGAGAGTGATCGGCCGCCGCCGCACGTGACCATCTCGCAGCCGTTCTGGCTTGGGCGGACCGAAGTTACGCAAGGCCAGTGGAAGGCGCTGATGGGCACCGATGTCGTCGAACAGGTGCGCCGGCAGCTGGCGGAGGACAGGCTCGCAGGAAAACAGTTGAGCAAGCGTGACGGGGTGAATCGGACCGGTGTCAGCGATCCGAATCAGCTGGTCTATAACACTGCCGACGATGCGCCGATGTATTGGGTGAGTTGGGAGGAAGCGGTCGCGTTTTGCCGCCGGCTGACGGAGCGCGAGCGCGCGGAGGGCAGGGTGCCCGAGGGCTATGAATACCGGTTGCCGACGGATGCGGAGTGGGAGTATGCAGCTCGCGCGGGCACCACCACCGCGACCTATGCGGGCGAGCTGGAGATTAAAGCGTTCGCCGATGGGCGGGTGCTGGATCCGATCGCGTGGTATCGCGGCAATAGCAGCGAAGGCTACACGGGCAAAGGGGTGAACACGTCTGATTGGCCGGCGAAACAATATCCCGGGGGCGTCGCGGGTCCCCATGCCGTAGCCACCAAACTGCCGAACGCCTGGGGACTCCACGATATGCTCGGCAATGTCTGGGAGTGGTGCGGGGACTGGTATTCGTATCAATTGCCGGGCGGCGGCGTGAGCGATCCGACGGGCCCTGTTGCCAGAAGCACCGTCCAGCAGGCGGCTTTCCTCGCGGCCGGGGGCGGCCTCACGCATGAGACTTCGAAGGGCGCAGGACGCGTCATCCGCGGTGGCAGTTGGCCCGCCGCGACGCACGTCGTCCACGCCTCCAGCCGCATCTGGCAAATGCCGGGCCAGCGCGAAAGCGCCCTCGGTTTCCGTGTAGCCCTCGCGCCCCAGCTCAGCCGGTAGGTCGCGCTGCAATGTCATGAAGCCTCTCCTGTTCTTCACTTTCGCCACAAGCGAAGCGGAGGGCTCACGCGGACGCGGGGAGAACGCGGAGAAAACAAAACTGATTTGATCTGGCTCCGCGTCCTCCGCGGCGCCGCGTGAGCCTCCGGCAGCGGAACGGGGTTAGGTTGTGACTCCCGACCGAAACTGGTTCCGCGACGGAAGTCCGTCCGTACGCGCCTGCGATTCAACGGTTGTCCACCGTCACGGCGTGACCCTTTTTCATCCGCCGTTCGTCATTCGGTCAAACGGCCACGCGGTCGTGGGTCTTCAATCCCAAACCCCATGAAAACAAAGTTCTTCTTCACCGCTGCGGTTCTTTTCGTTGGTACGAGCATTGCCTCGGCCCAGCCCGCGGCGGCGCCAGCGCCGGCCCCAATCACGGGAGAGATTCCCGTCTCAGCGGCGGGACGCCCCGCGGGTCGTCCTCCTGCGCCCACGCGCGATCCGCTCGCGCCGGGATTCGTCACGTTCAGCGAACTGCCCGATGGCGAGGTGCCGCCGATGGAGGCCGGCGGCAATTTCATCATCGGCCCGACCCACCGGCCGGCCGCGGAAATGAGTCCCGTCGCGGAAGGCGAGCCCAAGGGCACCATCCACCGGTTCACGCTCCGCTCGACCGAGAGTAAGTTTTACCCGGGCATTGCGCGCGTTCCGCCCGCACCGGGAGAGTCGGCACCGGCTGGGGCGAACCCCAACACCATCGTCACGCAGCCCCAGCCGTGGACCCGCACGGTCTCGGTTTACGTGCCCGCGCAATACGTGCCTGGGACAGTCGCGCCGTTCATGGTCACGTCCGATGGCGACAGCCGCGCCTTCAACGTCCTCGATCACCTGATCCCGCAGAAAAAACTTCCGGTGATGATTGTGATCGCCATCCCCAGCGGCGGGGGCGACGGGCGCGGCAGCCAGCGCGGATTGGAATACGACACGATGTCCGGCAAGTATGGCGAGTTCGTCGAGACGGAGGTCCTGCCCATGGCCGAAAAAGTCGCCAACGTGAAATTGACGAAAGATCCAAACGGACGCGCGGTGGCCGGCACCAGTTCCGGGGCGGCGGCCGGGATGATCATGGCGTGGTTTCATCCGGACCGGTACCGTCGCGTCCTCACGTTCTCCGGCACGTTCGTGAATCAGCAGTGGCCGACCGATCCGGAGTATCCGCACGGAGCGTGGGGACTCCACGAAACGCTCATCCCCGCCAGCCCCGCCAAACCGCTCCGCATCTACCTGGAGGTCGGCGACAGCGACAACTACAACGCGCAGGATCCGATGCGCGACTGGGTCCAGGCGAATAACCACATGGCCCGGGTGCTGGCCGCTAAAGGCTATCCCTACAAATTCGTTTTCGCCCGCGGGGCCGGCCACACCCACCGCCCGACCATCTCCCAGCTTTACCCCACCGCGCTGCAGTGGATCTGGCAGGGATATCCGATCGAGGGGAAGTAGCCGGGGCCGGGGCTGAAGAGCGGCCGAAAAAAGGCCGCTGGAATTCTGTCCGTGACGTCGGCCCCGAATTTTATCTGGCGGGTTTGGCAGACGGGGAAGCTGTCGGAGGCGTTTGCTGCGCCGCGGCTGCCGGTTTCGGAGCGGCCTTGGCGGCGTCTAATTCGGCCAGTTCCCATTTTGACGCGAGGGGTGGGCTCGTACGGCTCCTCCGTTTAGCGGGGCCGCCGGCTGGGGTCGTCGGCGAGCTGCCGCTTGTGGACTCCTCGCCGTTCGTTTCGATGTCTTCGTCGACACCTCCCTCGTCATTGCCACTGACCAAACCGCGCGGTTTGCCGGGCGACGCCAGCGGCGAATTTTTGCTGGATCGCGCTTGGGTGCCTGTGTTGGCGGTGCCTGCCGCCACGGCGTTATCTTCCTCACCGGTGACGACCACCACGCGCGGTGGGTTTGCGGGCGACGTGGCGTTGCGGGCGGCTCCCTGAGCCGGCGGCGTTTGATTCGGCCGCCTCGGCGTATTCGCGGTCGTACCGAGTTCCTTGGGATTAAAAGGAGCCGCGTCGGCAGAAGGCTTCGGCTTGACCGGGCGGACAGGCGGCTTGCCGGAATTATTGCGGGGTGGCGTTTTTGCCTCGCGAGGCGGCGGCGAGGGTTTCTCCGCGTAAGCCAAACTGGAAAGCACAACCAGGGCGGCAAGGATCGGGATGATTTTCATGGGGTCTTCTTCGCTGACGGTGGATGCGTGAATTCGCGAGCAGCCGGCTGATCGGTTCAATAGGTGGCCCAGACGCCGGAGGACAGGCCAAAGGGGGCAGGGCGGCGGCCAACCCGACCGGGTCGGACCGCACGTGTGACTACGGCGAGGAGTCTGGTGGGAATTCGGCAGTGGTTGCTCGGCACAGCGGGCGACGTGACGTCTCGTTCGGGGTCCAGGTAACAAAGCCCACGGGCTATTTTTTCGGCTCGTACCGCAGTGCCAAAGCGCCCGAGGCGAACTCCAGCCGGCTCACGAGCCTCAAGTCGACGTACTTCGTCAGCCCCGCGAACAAGGTCGGCCCGTGGCCCGCCAGCCTGGGGTGCACGACGAACTCATACTCATCGATCAATCCCAGTTCCGCCAACGCCAGCGGGAGCTTTACGCCTCCCAACAAAAGTCCCTTGCCCGACTCCCGCTTCAGCTGCTCAACGGCTTTCCCGAGATCCCCGCGCACGAGCTCCGCGTTCCAATCGACGCGGCCGAGGGTGCTCGACACGACGTACTTCTTCGCCGCGTTGATCGTGCGCGCGAAGGGCTCCATCCACTCAAGCCTCGCTCCCGCCCCCGCGGGCGGACGGAACGCGGTCTCCATCATTTCATAGATCACCCGGCCAAAGAGCAGGGCATCGGCCCGGTTGAGATTCTCCACCGCGTGACGATGCAGTTCCTCGTCCGCGAAACCGGCGCGATGATCGCAGCATCCGTCCAGGGTGACATTGATGGAATAACGAAGGGGTCTCATGGCACGAAGCGTATGAGTCACTCCGACGGGGTCAGGCCCGAAAACGCGCAGACTTTTCCGGATCTGGCGCGAACTGAAATTCCGAGGTATTAGACCAATCCGAGATGCGCCGCGCCGCACGCCATGAGCAAAACGATCCTGATCATGCGCGACGCCCCGAAGGGACGCGCGGGTGACACGGGAGCGAAAAAAATGGGACCGTGCTGCCGAAACCGGACTGGGTGCGCTTCACGAGGAGGCAGTTCAGCAGCAAAAAAGCTGAACCGGCGAATCCAACCCCCGGGGTTTGACGAGCCGTGGTCCGAGGGCTAGCGCCGATAAAACTCAGAGTAGTAGGTGGTCGAGCGGCTGGCGTCGGCATTGCCCCGGCGCGGAGCGAACGGGATTCGCGGCGGAAGCAGGGAAAGAAACGTCAGGTAGGGGAGGTTTCGGTTCTCGCTCCAAACATCTTTGCTGCGGACGGCAACGTTGGCCGAAGCGGGCGCGGTCCATCCGATCAATGATCCGTAAATCAACGCGTCGCCCCCCTTGTCGTACGTCCAGGTTTCAAATCCGCGGCCGGTGTTGCGGCTCAGCGGCTGTCCGAGGGCGGCGAGCGTTTCCTCGACGCTCATTCCAAGCTTGAGCTGATCCCACTTCTCCGCGGCGCGGCTGCCGGGCGGAAACAGGACGAGGGCGACCAGTGCGTAAAAGGAGGAGCGGAACGCCATGCGCCCCCCTATCGGACGTTGCGCCGGGAAGTTGAGCCGATCCGGGGAGCGCAGGTCGTAAAGCGTGAAATTCGCTCGCCGTTTACGGCCCGCCCAGTCCGGAAGTCCCGGGACATTCGCTCGGGGAGCATCTCTTAACTCTCCGTCCCGCGCTGGCGGGAGCGCACCGCGACCGGACCGCAACTTTCTTCACCGTGGGGTGTTCTCGAAAGGGAATCACCCGTCGCAACGAAGAATGGAATAAAATGAAAATTCATATCAGGGGTCGGGGAGCGGCGCGTTTCGGTCGCCGGAACATTCGACGGGAGCAGCACCTCTCAATTCTCTTTTCCACGTCATGAACGTTGTTGAGCTTCGGAACACCACGCGATGCCGGGCGCGGCCAATGCGCCGCTTTCCGCTCTTCGCCGTCGCGATTTTTTTCCTGGCGGCCCCACGGATGCTCGTGGCGGGGGAGCCGGGCGTGGAGGGCGTGGAGGGCGGGAAGGCGGAGGGAAAAACAGCGGACGCAGCTGCGCCGGACAGCGACGAGATTATTTCCCTGTCGGCTTACAACGCGAAGGCGGACCGGATTGAGGATTTCGGGCTCCGCGTTGGGAGCTCGTTTTATTCGAAGCCACCGAAGACGACCGCGGGCTTTTTTCTGTCGAAGTTTGTGCCGGCGATCACGGCCGTCGTGCCCAACACCGCGGCGGCCAAGGCGGGCCTCCGACCGGGTGACCGCATTCTGAAATCCGAAGGCCAGTCCACGGTCGGAGGCCTGTTTTCGACGGGCAAGCTCGGCAAATGGTACAAGATCCAAAAGAAAAAATGGGCGGAGGTTGCCGCCGGAAAAACGAACGTGACCTGGACACTCGAAATCGAAACGCCGGCTACGAAAGCGGTGCGCACGGTAAAATTGGTGGTGCCGACGCCGGCGCCGCACTGGGGCGCGTCGGTTTGGCAGAAGCCCGAAGGCCGGATTCCCAGCACCGTGGCGGAACCGGGGCCGCTGGCGGATCTCAGCCGCGCCGTCCTCGACAACGGCATCCCGACCCTGCTCGACGAACGTTTCGCGCGCGCCCTGGGCGTCACGTTCACGTCGGAACCGGGACCGGACGCCCGTCTCGTCTCCGGACGGGAGCCCATCGGCTACGAGTGGCACGTGGGCAACCGGCAGGCGAACCGGCCGGAGGGGGTGCACCGGATTGTGGTCACCCAATTTCGCGGTCGCACCGATGTATTTTTCGAAACGGATTCCCCCTGGACCGGCGGTCTCTATCTCACGTCTCCCTCGGGGGCCCTGGAGCACGGGTCGGGTTGGGTACAGGGTGGGGCGGGTTCGCCCGAGGAGATCCGGGCCGGTTTCGATTACGAACTCGATTTCTGGACAACGAAAGTCGAACGGGGCACCGGCCGGTGGCCGTTTGAGGTGAAACCGGGTTACGACGCGAAAACGATGTTCGCCGGTTTCGATCCGAAGAAGCTGAAGCCCGCGGGCGAAGTCGCTCGCCCCGCTTCCGCGGAATTCCGGAAACTCCGGTCCGCGACCGGGGACGAACGGGCGCTGTTCAGCGACGCTTACGCCAAGCTCGGGGCGGAGCCGGATCGCTGGGCCTATACGGAAACGGCGCGCAGTCTTGAGGACAAGCGCGTGACGGTGGCGCGGTTTGATCCCTCGAGGGCCGGGGCCGCGCGCGGCGTCTTGGTGAGCATCAACGGCAAGCCGCCGACGGCGGAGGAAATGCAGGGCTGGCGCGAGGCGGGCGAGGATGTGCCGAAACCGCTCGGCGATTTTCCTTCCCTGGCGGGCCTGGTCGATCTGCAGGATTTGCGCGTCTTCAAGGACGAGACCGCCGCAGTGGTCTTCGAGCTGCCGATGCGCAGCGATCGTGCGGAATTTCCCGCCGAAAAATTCCAGGCGCTGTTTCGCGTGAACAAAACCTACCGTTCGTTCGAGGACATCGCGGTGCAAATGCGCGATTCGTTCCGGGTCGCCGGCGTGGTCAAAATCACCGGGGCGGGCTTGCGGGCGCGTTTTCAAACGCTCGACCCCGCGCGTCCCCCGCAACCGGTCTCCCTCAAAGGCGGCGGCGCCGCGCGGATCCTGCTGGTGAAAATCTCGCGCGACTTCGAGACAACCCGCGCCGATTTCGAGCGGGTCGAGCCGTACGTTGAACCCGATCCGTCAGCACCCGCAGCGATGCCCGGCCCGGCACCCCTCGCGATTCCACTGCCGGAGAAGTTTTGATTTGCGCGACCGAGGCCAGCGAGGGGACAGCAGAAGAGGAAAGGGCATGAGTGCGGAATGGCAGACCCAGGGAGCGAAAATTTTCTCCCACTTGTCCGGCTAGCCCCGCGCCGTTCGTCTAAGAGGTGTTCGCAACCCCTCACCTCAACCTCGTAGTCCGCCCAACACCATGGCCCGTGTCTCAACCTACCTCCACTTCGCCGGCACCGCCGAGGAGGCCTTCCTCTTCTATAAATCGGTTTTCAAATCCGAGTTCCTCACGCCCATCATGCGTTTCGGGGATCTCCCGCCCGGTGCCGGCCAGCCGCCACTGCCGGCCGGGCAGGCCAACCAGGTGATGCAGGTTGCGCTGCCGATCCTCGGCGGCCACGTCATCCGGGGCAACGACGCCCCGGAATGGATGGGCACGCTGATCCAGGGAAACAACGTCGACATCACGCTTGAGCCCGACACGCGAGCCGAGACGGATCGCCTGTTCGCCGCCCTCAGCCAAGGAGGCAAGCCGGAGTTCCCGCTCCAGGAAATGGGCGCGGGTCTTTATTGGGGCAGCGCGATCGATCGCTTCGGCGTGCAGTGGATGTTCAGCTGCACCGCGAAATAGTTCACGACCGCGTTAAGCGCGGACGCGTTTCGCTGGAATCATCATCAACATTCCGCCCGTAGCGTGGCGGTGAACGCTCAGAGCTCCTCGGCCAGTGCGACGATGATGTTTGCAGGGCCTCGCAGATAGCAGAGTCGATATTTGTCCTCGTACTGAGCCACCTCGCCGACGAGTTCGGCACCGGTGGCGCGCAGGCGGGCGACCATGTCGTCGACGCTGTCGACAGTAAACATTACGCTCCGGAGGCCCGGCGTGTTCGGCGGTGCGATCGCCGGTTTGACGACGACCAGTGTCGGGTGGTGAAACTTCGTCAGCTCAAGCCGCCCGTGCCCATCTGCGGTCCGCATCATGACGATGTCGACCCGGACACCTTCGAGTCCGTTGATCCGGTCCACCCACGGGCCCTCGATTGGCGCCTTGCCTTCAATCGTCATGCCGAGCGTGGCGAAAAAAGCGGTGGCGGCTGTCAGGTCGTCGACGACGACACTGACGTGATCCAGTTTCGTGGTCATCATGTTCCCAAGGTAGCACGGCGGTGAGTGGCTGAACAGAGACGCGCTCCGATCCGCGGATTGCCCTTCGTCATCTGAAGGGCAAACCCACTGTGACGATCAAAGCGGCGGACGCGGTCTTGACGGCAGTTGCGTCCCAGTGATCCGGCGGGCTCGCAGCTGACTGCCTTCCGCCGCTGCGCCCGGCCTTGCGGTGGGCGCAAAAAGTCCACCACAGTGGCGTTCCACTCCGCCCCACGTGAACCGGTCCTTTTCTTTGCGCGCGATTTTTTTCCTCCTCGTGTGGCTGGGGCTGGCGGGGTGCAGCATTCCCACCCCGGGATACCGCAAAGTCGACCCGACCACGCCCGCGTTCCGCGAAGCCACCGCCCGGCTTTCGGAACTGCTCCGGGCCAAAGGACTGACCGGGGACGAAGCGGACCGTCGAGCCCTCGAGGAAATTACCCGGCAAACCGTCGCGTTTCAGAAAGAGGGCCGCGGCCGCCAGGTTCGTCCGCTGGTCCGGGCTCTCGAAGCTTTCGAGGCAGAGCTCGGCTGCTGGGCGTACACGGTGACAACCCGCGTCCGCACCGATGGAAAACTGGCGACGACCGTCGAGACCTTCGACGCTTCGAAACCGGAAAGTGAAATCTGGACCCTCGTGAGCCGAGACGGGAAACCGCCGGATGAGAGCGGACAAAGCGAGTACCGCGATAAAAAGTTACGTCGGTGGAAAAAATCCCTCACGCGATCGAAACCTCGGCACATGGATCCCGAACGCATGGAGCACGAAGCCATCTTCGCCGATTTCAAGATGTCGGGTGAGAACGCCGGCCAGGCCACGCGGTATAGTTTCAGCCGCGGCAGAACGTCGATTCCCGTGCTGGGAACGGTGACCAGCAGCCGGGTCACCTATCTCCTGGACAATGCCAGCGGCCAGCTCGTCAACGTCACGACGATGACCGGTCCCGATTCGATGCTTTTTGGGATCAAGGCGGTTCATTACGATACGACCGTGGATTACGTGAGCATCGAGCCGGAGCTGCCGCCGTTTATCGCGAAGACGAGTGCGCGTTACCATTTCATCGCGTTCGGAAAAGATCACGGCGACGTGGAGCGGGAGACCGTCTACTCGGATTATCGGCGGGTGAAGTGTTACGAGCAGCGCTTCAACGTCCGCGTTGGCACACCCGAGGTGCAGGACTACCTTCCGGATTAACGTGGCGGCGGCATTGGAGGGGTGGGCGTGCGTGACCCGTTGATTTCCGCCCGGCCTTTCCGCTTGTCTGCGGCGGAGCGATGCGGTGGCTTCAAGCCGTGCCCCAATCCGGAAGCCCGTCACGTCGTGAATTGCTTCCGCGGTTTTTGCGGGCGGGCATTTTCGTGGTCGCCCTGGTGGTGGTTGGCGGGCTCCTGGGGATGTATTTGTACCGGCGAGGAAGTTCGTCGGTCCAAGTCCAGAGTTGGCGGATCGTCGGTAATGAGCTTCGGCTGTTGGTCGATACGTACCGCATGCGCGGGCATGGCAACTACGGGCATAGCAGCGACAGGAAAGGTTACTATGTCGTCATCGATCTTGGTTCGCCGGGTTCTTTGAAGGACCGCTCCCGGGTCTACGGCCCGGTATCAGGCCCGAGCAAATGGTCCTGGTTCGCGCCTTTGGACGACTGTTTGGATCATCTCGCTGATTCGTTGGAGGCCACCACACCCTCCCTGGCCTTCGATCCCGAGGGTTCGCTCGTGCGATTCAGCCGCGATCCGGCGCGTCACGTGATTCTGCGCGATGTGTTGGTCGCCGCCCCGGCCGGAGCCCGCTGGCAACGACAGGGGGAATCCGAGCCGATGGCGCAGAATTTGTATGAAAATATCCGGGCCGATAACGGCTACGTGGCCACGCCGTCCGGTCGCCATGTGCTGATGTTTGCCAACGGCGTGCCGACGGTCTTCGACCGTCTCACCGGGGAAAAACGCGCGGACCCGTGGCTCGAATCTGCGCTCACCCAAGTCCGCGCACGCGCAGACAATGTCGTGGCAACGGCCTCCTCTGTCCCCAAGGGAAGTGAGTGGATCCAGGACGAGGTCCAAACGACCAATAATCTGAGGAATCTCTCGCTGTTCTTGAGCGAGGACCTGGCGCATCTGATCGTGTGGGCCCGGCAGAAGGGGGCCGATGTGGTCGTCTATTCCCGCGACGAGAAGGCGCCGGTGGTGGTCAGCAGCCCGCTCAGCCAGCCCTTTTCCATCGAAGGCCGTTTGTTTCTCTTCGCCAAAGAGCCGCTGAAACTTCGGCTCGTTTCAATCGATGGTTCCCAGGAGTTTCACGTCGGGAACACCCGTCCGTCGCTCTGGCCCGAGGAAAGTTATTTTAGCAGCCAGCACCGGTCGGAGGGCAGCGCGATCACGCTGTTTGTCGAAACCCTGTTCGATTCCGAGGCCGGCGTCAGGTCGGGCGACCGGTTCACTTTGGTGACTTGGTTTTATCGCCAAAACAAAGTGTCGACCGAGGAGGTCCGTCTCCCCGAGCTTTTCCGACGCTGGAATGGACAGTTTTATCCCAAAGCGGCGCTTCCGGTGAAGTGACCGGAGCAGACCAGACCGCGGGGCGGGCCGGCGGCCTGCCGCGATCGGTTTCGATCACTTGGGAAGAAGATCTTTGTAGGTGGGATTCCACCCGGCGGCGACGCGGACGAGCGGAAGGGTTTTCTCGCGGATTCTCGCGTCCCAATGCCGGAGCGCGATCTCCAACAGGACGCGGCCTTGCGGGTCTCTCAGCAGCTCGGGCGTCATTGTATTTGGTGTGAGGTAGGCCGCCGTGGTGGCGAAGACCTTGGCGTGAGGCGAGTCGGCCGGGCGTGCGAGCAGCCACAGCAAAACGGGCATGAACTCGGGGTGATGCGTGGGAGCAGGATCCAGATTGCGCAGCGATTCGGAAATCTTCGTCACGGCTCCTTCTGCCGTGGTGTTCTCAGGGGCGGCCGGGAACGAGCCGCCCGCGATCATCACGCAAAGTTCCAGCAGGGCCGCCGCCCTCCGCTCGAATCATCCTTGCCACCCGTGTCTGCGTACCAGGAAAGCACGAGGTTTTCCTTGGGGCTCCACTTCTCGCGCGGCTGGTCGAAAAGCGCTACCCACAGCCCGGGCAGCCACGCGGTGGCGTAGAGCGCGGTCACGCGCTGTTCGCCCTGCAGTTTGGAAATCGCTGCCAGCAGGAACGTCTGCTCGCTCGCCGTGAGTGTGGCCGGGAGCGCCGCCCGGCTGGGCGTTCCGCGAAAGGCGGCTCCCATACCCTTGCTGAGTTCAACCAGCTCCGCGGCATCGGCCGCGGCGAGGCGGTCCGACAGAAGTGGGCCGGCGGCCCCACGGTGCTTGCTCATCAGTCCGGTGACCAGCGGGGCGCGCGCGGCCGCGGGCAGCCGCGGATAGGAGGCGAGCAGCGCCGGCAGATTCTGCGGGGAGATGGATTCGGCCAGCGGAAGCATCCAGGAGGCAAACTCGGGTTGCCGGACGAAACGGGCTTGGATTTCCGCCAGGACCCGGGGTTCGCCCAATTCGGTGCCGAGGACCTTCAGCGCCTCGGAAAAGGCCACGGCATCGCCCGCCCGGATACATTGGAGCAACGGTTCGTAGTCGCCGAACCAAGGCTGCGCCTTGAGGGCCCGCATGATCGTGGGGCGCAGATGGAGGTTAAAAGCCGGCAGACGCTTCGCCAGATCCGGAGCAAGTTCCTCGATCCCAAGCTCGGCGACCCTGCACCAAGCCTCGTCCGATTTGGCGCCGGGAGGTGCGGCCCGAAGCGCCGCGATGAAGGCGGGACGGTCAAACAGGGCCTGATCGGAGCTCAGCGGCTGGGGCGTTCCGCCCGATTCGGCGAACTGGAATGGAGACATGAGCCCGAACCGGTGCTTGATCGCGGCGTCAAATTCGGCGGAACGCTCGCGATTACGCGTCCGGAAAAAATCCGCCATGGTCGTTCCGTCGGGGATGGCGATGGTATCGGGCGTGCCTCCTTTCTGGCCGAAAGCCAGGTGCAGTGTTCCCTCGCGATCGAGGGACTCCCGCGAAACCCTCGATAGAATCCGTTCGGGCGAGCGGCTCCGCAGCTTCAACTCCAGCGTCAGTCCCACCAGCAATCCCTCGGCCGAGACGCGACTTTGGGGAGACTTGCTCTCGACGTATTTTTCGATTTGCGGCCGGACACTCAGGGTGAACGTGCAATAGGTGGCGGATTCCTCCTGCGGGCCGGCCGCCCGGCCGTAGACGACCCGGTAACCCGGCGGAACCGTGATGCGGTTGCCGATCGCTTCGAGGGCCGCCCCGAATTGCACAATCTCTTCGACCGCTTCCACCCGAATCCACTGCGGCGCGTGCACCCGCCGGATCCGGTCGAGCTCGGGCAGGGCGGCGGCGTAAATCTCCGCGAGCTTGCCCTCTCCTGCGCGGGGGAAGCACCTGAGGAGCCGGGGAATGTTGACGTTGTCGGGCGCGCCCTTTCGCAGCGCGTCGACTTCCTTTTGCAGGACGGCGGTGACTTGGTCCGTGATCTGATTCTGCAGCCGCGCTATTTCGGCTCCCAGCTTCGGACCGCCACCGGCCCCGCGGAGCTCTTCCAGCCGTTCGAAAACCTGCTCGTTGATTTCCCCTGCCGCCCGGTAGTCATGCGCCTCCAGCAACCCGGGGATTTCCTTCAGCTGCGCCCCGGCGCCGGCCAACTCCTGCTCCACCGTTTTGGGTTTGGCCCCAAGACTCTTCGCGGCGGGCTTGGCCGCAGGACTCTCCGCGGCGGTTTTCGCTCCAAGCTTCGCCAGATTTTTTTTGCAGGCGGTGTTTACTCCAAGGGTCCACAAAAGAATAAACGCGAAAACCACACGGCGGAGATTTTTCATGTGCCATCAGAGGCTTGGCGCAAAGCGCTGCTGTCAACCGGATTTGCGCGCGCGACCCAACCGGATCAGGCCGCACAACGTGAGGTATGCATCCAGCGAAGAGCTGGACGGAGGAGTCGATGCGATTTCTATTCGGCAACCTGCCATGGCTTGATCCGTCTGCCCGCTGCGCCAGCGCCAACGCCGACAGCCTGTCCGAAATGCGGCCGACCGTTCGTCGCAGATTGAAAGCAGACATCCCACTTTAAAACCACGACCTCTCACGCCCCATGACTACCGCAACCCAGGTTCCCGCCGGCCGACTCCGCGTTCACTGCTTCGGTGTTTCGCTCGATGGATTCGGCGCCGGCCCGAACCAGACTTTGGAAACCCCGCTTGGTATCGGCGGTGAGTCGCTGCATGGCTGGTTTGTCGCCACCCGAACCTTCAAGCAGATGCTGGGTCAAGACGGCGGCACGACCGGGACCGACGAGGAGTTCGCCGCCCGCGGACTGCAGAACATCGGTGCGTGGATTCTTGGTCGCAACATGTTCGGACCTGTCCGGGGCGCGTGGCCGGACGATTCGTGGAAGGGGTGGTGGGGCGACAACCCGCCGTACCACGGTCCGGTCTTCGTGCTGACGCATCACGCCCGGCCGTCGATCGCGATGAAAGGCGGCACGACATTTCATTTCGTCACGGATGGGATCCATTCCGCCCTGCGCCGGGCGCGCGAAGCCGCCGGCGGCAAGGACGTGCGCGCGGGAGGCGGCGTTGCGACGATCCGGCAATACCTGCGGGAAGGTCTGATCGACGAGATGCACTTCGCCATCGCGCCAGTCCTGCTCGGCTCCGGGGAGAGTTTGTTCGGCGGCATCGACGCCCTGAAACTCGGCTATCAGTGCGCGGAACACGTCACGACGCCCGGCGCCACGCACGTCGTGCTGCGCAAACGGAACTAGCCGCGGAAACGCCACGCTCCCGCTCCCTCGATTGAGCCCGTGCGGCCGGGGCTGTTACACTGATCCGCTTTAACCGGTCGTCGCGACACCACTCGTTTCAGCTGCGCGCAGGGAATGCCGGTCGCGTCGCGTTCGCATCGTCTCCCACCTTGAGGCCTCATGCGCATCACGACCCCCGGCGTTTCCCTTTCCCTTTAATTCCGGGACTGTTTTCCGGCCCGCGTCGCGCCCACTCCAGCGGAGTCGATTGGGAGAAGAGAACCGGGAGGGACGCCCGCGCATGCCGGCCCCTTCGCCTTTCCCTAACGCGACAGGGCGCGGTAGAGGCTACTCCCCCAGCGCACAAGTGAGGCTGATATAAACCAGCCCGTTGTTGGTTTTCACCGTGAGCGCCACGTCGCTGGAAGGATGGGCGGTGCGAGCGGCGCCGAGGGCGTCCGGCTCGCGGTAGACCGTCACCTCAAAACCGGCGGCGGTAAGTTTGTGGAGATAGAATTCCACGATGGCTTCCGGCCTGGCGTGGCACTGCGCGTAATAATCGTAGAAGCGGACGTTTTTGGATTTGGAGGTGGTGATTTTGTTCGTGGTGGCGCCGGGGTAGCCCGGCATGAAGGCGGGAAACTTTATTCCGTTGCTTTCGAGGGCGGTGCCCGCGCCGGCGCCTGAGCTGGCCGGTCGCTTCCAGGCGGCTTTGTCGGCGACTAATTTCTTCACCAATTCACCGATGCTGCCTGCCGTGTAGTTCTTGGTGTCAACGGTGACGAGGCCACCGATCTTTTTGTTGCGGAGCTGAACGATGCCTCTGGCAGCGTCTTTCGACGCGACCTCCACGTCAGGAGAAGGCGCGACCAGCAGGAGAAGCGCGGAATAGGCGGGATGGTACAGGGTCAAAACGATTTCGAATTCCGGCTTTCCGCTGGGGCCGGCATGAACGACGGAAGTCAGGTCGCCCCGGGCGACCTTTGGATTGCGTTTCAGGTCGTCGAGCAGCCTCACCACGTCACCCGACGTCTCCGACGCCGAAACCGCGCGGGTCAGATAGCCCCGCAGCACAATTCTCGTTGCCGTGGATTTATTCCATTCCGCCAAAACCATGTTCTTCGGCAAGGGGTGCCCCAACAGGGCGACCAGCTCGGTGTCGTCAGCCGCCGCCGATTGAACCGGTGGGGTCGGATGATTGGGAGATTTTCCGGCTGTCTGAGCTGACAGGGAAAACCACGGAAGAATCCCGAGCGTCAGAAGCGTCACCATGCGATACGCGAAGCAGGAAGGTCGAAGCAGGGGATGGGGCATGGGCGGGATAATTACTATCCTGTAAGCGCGGAGGAAAGGGTAGAACGAGGCAGGCGGGGACTGCCCGTGGCGCCGTGGGTCCCGGCTTCGCACGCCCTGATCGGCCCACTCGCAGAAAAAAACGCCAGCGGCCGGGACTGAATTTCGCCAGGCGTGCTGAAGAGTTGAGCGTGCTGGGTTTCTCGTTGCCGTCGGTCCTGTCTCCGCGCTCAACTGCGAACGAATATCCTGAGGCTGGTCCACCGATGCGGAGGCTGGCGTCAGCAATTTTTTTTCGCTCCCTCTCTCATTCGATGTCGCCCGCTTTCCTCAACACCTATCCCGAACATTTTGCCCGGCTGCAGGCGAAGTTTCAGGGCAAAACCCTGTTCAGCCAGGCCGTGGGCGGCAATTTCCTCGCCTCCGGCAAGCTGCAATATTCGCTGCTGGTTCAGCTCGGCCTCGAACCGGCTCATCACGTCATCGATATCGGCTGTGGGAGCGGACGGCTGGCGTCACAGCTCGCGC
>DATAKE010000021.1:0-5252 GCA_036261745.1 Opitutaceae bacterium | reverse complement strand
TCGGCGATGTTGCGCACCTGGCCGGTGAGATTGGCGGCCATCGAATTCACGTTGTCCGTGAGATCCTTCCACGTGCCGGCCACACCGGGCACCTGCGCCTGGCCGCCGAGCTTGCCTTCCGATCCGACTTCGCGCGCCACGCGCGACACTTCGGACGCGAAGCCGTTCAGCTGATCGACCATCGTGTTGATCGTGTTCTTCAGCTCGAGAATTTCGCCGCGCACGTCGACGGTGATCTTGCGGGACAAGTCGCCCTTCGCGACCGCGGTCGTCACGTCGGCGATGTTGCGCACCTGATTCGTCAGGTTGTTCGCCATCGAATTCACATTGTCGGTGAGATCCTTCCACGTGCCGGCCACACCGGGCACCTGCGCCTGGCCGCCGAGCTTGCCTTCGGAACCAACTTCGCGGGCAACGCGCGAGACTTCGGACGCGAAACCGTTCAGCTGGTCGACCATCGTGTTGATCGTGTTCTTCAGCTGCAGAATTTCGCCGCGCACATCGACGGTGATCTTGCGGGACAAGTCGCCCTTCGCGACCGCGGTCGTCACGTCGGCGATGTTGCGCACCTGATTCGTCAGGTTGTTCGCCATCGAATTCACGTTGTCCGTGAGATCCTTCCAAGTGCCGGCCACACCGGGCACCTGCGCCTGGCCACCGAGTTTGCCTTCCGATCCGACTTCACGGGCCACGCGCGACACCTCGGACGCGAAGCCGTTCAGCTGGTCGACCATCGTGTTGATGGTTTCCTTCAGCTCGAGAATTTCGCCCTTCACGTCGACCGTGATCTTGCGCGACAAGTCGCCGCGCGCCACGGCCGTGGTCACACCGGCGATGTTGCGCACCTGCGCGGTGAGGTTGGACGCCATGGCGTTCACCGAGTCGGTCAAATCCTTCCACGTGCCGGACACACCGGGGACGACGGCCTGGCCGCCGAGTTTGCCTTCGGTACCGACGTCGCGCGCCACGCGCGTCACTTCGGCGGCGAACGACCGCAGCTGGTCGACCATGACGTTGATGGCTTCCTTCAGCTGCAGGATCTCGCCACGCACGTCGACGGTGATCTTCTTGGACAAGTCGCCGTTCGCGACCGCGATGGTCACGTCGGCGATGTTGCGCACCTGGGCGGTGAGGTTGCCGGCCATCTGGTTGACGGACTCGGTCAACTCCTTCCACACCCCCGACACTCCTTTGACCTGCGCCTGGCCGCCGAGCTTGCCCTCGGTGCCGACCTCGCGGGCCACGCGGATCACTTCGACGGAAAACGCGCCGAGCTGGCCGACCATGCCGTTCACCAGTTTCGCGGTGCGCATGTATTCGCCCTTGAGCGGGCGGCCCTCGAGTTCGAGCGGCATCGACTGGGTGAGATCGCCTTTGGCGACGGCGCCGATCACGCGTCCGACCTGCACGGTGGGCTGGGAAAGGTCGTCGACGAGGGAATTGATGGCCTCAACGCGTTCGGCCCAGCTGCCGACCGCATCGCCGACGGCGAGCCGTTCGCCGATCTTGCCCTCTTCACCCACCTGGCGGCGGAGGCGGACAAGACTGCTGTTGAAGCGCTGCATGCGAGCGGAAATATCGTTGAGACTGTCGGCGACCTTGCCTTCCAAGCCGGTCCAGTCAGCGGGCAGGCGCGCGCTAAAATCGCCGTCGCGGATTTCGTTGAGGACGCGCACGAGCTCCTTCATGAACTCGTCGCGGTCAAACTCGTGGCCCGCGCCGTTTGACCTACCGGATCCATTCGTCGCCGCTTTTGCCTTGGCCGTTTTCGGGCGCGGACCACTCATGGACATTTTCGGTGTCTTGGTTGTCATAAATTTTGTCAGCTCACCAGGGGGTTGCTCGGGGTGCTGCCGTCTTCAACAGGAGTGAAAATAACGCGTGCTCAACTCGCGCGGCCGGCCGTCAAAAACACCGTCACGCTCGTCGATAAGACGACGAAAAAATTCGCTCGCTGCCTGCGGAGCGAATGGAAGCGGTGCCAAGTGCCAAGACCAAAGGATGCGCCGGCACCCGTTTCGTTGTTGAAGCCTGGAAAGCACGAAGGTCGGGGGATAGGACCGAGTCACAGTGTGCCTTTTTGCAATAAGGTTCCCGGAGGGAAAAGAAAATGTTGGAAGAATTTTGCCGCGGGTTTTCGGGAGGGGAAACAGGTGGGTTCCCCGGCCTGAACCGGCGGGCAATCGCCGGGATGAGAACGAAATAGCCGGCAAATTCGGCAGCTAATGCCGAAGCCCATTCCGCCCCCCGGGTGGCATCGACGATCTTTGCCCGCTCGTTGCCGCTGAAAGTCTTCACGGGCCCCCTCCGCACCAGACAGGCCTGATCGGGTCTATTGCCGTTGATGGGTCGGCCAATCACGGAACTCCGGGCGGAACGGGACCGCGCAGCCCGCGCGATGCTCGCCACGGAGGGGTGGCAGTGCCACCGGCATCAGGTGGCGTGGGCTGTCCAGACGATGATCGCCAATTCCGAAGGTTCCACCCGGGCCCTTGCCTGGCTGTTGCGCGAAATGAGCAACCTTCCCGATCAAAGCGATGCCGACCTCAAGCTGACCGACCTGACCCTCGCAATCACGGCGGTGGCGGAGGCGGAGCTTCCCGAGGTCCTGGCGGCGAAAACCCTCGAACGATTCCTGCCCTTCCCTCACTCCAACGTCTTAGCGTTCAGACCATCCTGCCAGTCGTCCGGTTGGACCGAGACATTGTGCGAGTGATATTGCCCCAAGTTCGCCGCCACCATTCCCAGATCGCGGATCAGCGTCCTGCCAAAACCCTCCGAAATCGAATTGTTGGTTGCCCGGTAGGACGAACCGCCGCTTGGGTGCCACTTCCACAAACTTGAAAACCCGGCCGTCGGACCGGCTTTCAAGACGACGAAGGTCTCGGCTGCAGCCGCGGCATCACATCGGGAAGTTTCAGGAACCGGGTTTCCACATGGCTAAAACGCAACACGGGCCGGTCGTTCAACTGCCCCGCCACATACAGCGGTTTCTGTGACATGTTGGTCTGCACCGCTTCGTTGTTTCGGCCGCTTTGATCCGGCCAGATCCCCACCCTCGCTCCATCCGCCGCACTGACCGCTTCCGCGGTCAGCCACAAGCGCATGCCCGAGGTGGGTATCGCCTGCGTGGTCCGCTGAGGGTACTCACTGTCGCTTCCGCGCTGTACGCGCCGGTCCCGCTCATCGCCCGCATCCGGACGCGACAGGTGTACGCTGTACCCGCGTTCAAACCCGAGTCGGTAAATCCGCTGCCCGTCGTTTCGCCGATCTTCGCAAAACTGCCTGCGCCGGTTTTGCGTTGGACTTCGTACACCACCTGGTCCGGGCGGTTGCTCGGAGTCCAGACGAGGTTCACCTGAGATTGGTTAAGCGCAGTCGCGCTGAGGCCGGACACCGCTGACGGCGCCGCGAACAAGGCATACTTGCCACCGAGGTACGTTCCGACCGCTTCGCGTTCCGCTATGTTGAGCGCATGGTCGTAGACGATCACTTCGGTGATGTCGCCGACGAACCGGCCAGCGTCCCGTTCTTGAAAATATCGTACCCCGCGACGGCGCCGCCCGTCTCCGGCGTCGATGCCGTCCACGACAGCGTGAACGATGTCCCGGTCACGGCTGACTGGGCCAAACCTGTTGGCACGCTCGGCGGTGCCGGCGTGGTGGTCACGGACAGCGGTGTACTCGCGGGAGAAATATTTCCGGCGGCATCCTTCGCTTTCACCGTCATGCTATAGAGCGTGGAAGCCGTCAGGCCGGTGACGTTCAGGGTCGTCGCGGTGGTGTTGGATCCGTGGAGCATGCCGTTCTTAAAAATATCGTAGCCAGTCACCGCGACGTTGTCCGTTGCGGCGGTCCATCCGAGTGAATGACGTCGCCGAGAGGTTGGAGCTGACCAGGGCGGTCGGTGCCGCCGGAGCCGTCAGATCTTCCTTGGGACTTTCCGCCGGGCCCGTGCTGGTCGGAGTGAAGGAAGAGCTTGTGGTCAGGAGAACCTTGTCGATGACCACTCCGTCTTCCCGCATCCAAACGTTGACATTGGCATAGCCGGCCGCGGCCACCGAAACGAAACCGTGCTTCCGCCCTCGACTGCTTTTGTCCAGATAAAGCTATTGAACGATGACCCCGTCGACATGCCGCTCCCCGTGGCAATCGTGGCGGCAGTGCCGTTAAGTCCGGCATGGATGGCGTTGTCGTTGGCACTCCCCCCTCGGATTCGCACCCACACAAAGTAGGTTCCGGTCGAGGCAAATTTCACCCGGTAGTCCAGCCTTGGCCCATTGGCGGTGCTGCCGGTACTGACTCCCCAATTCGTGAGCGCTTGGAGCAGCCACCGCTGCTTCCGGAGACCGTCACCGTCTGCCAAGTCTTGCTGGCAGCGGTGCCCGTTCCCGCGGTGGTCACCGTAAAATTCTCCGCCTCCATCACCACTTGCCCGGCGGACTCCACGAAGGCCGGTTGAGCCCAGGCCGCTCCGGCCAACAAAAGGGCCGCAAACAAGCTGGCCATTTGGACGCAGTTCTTTGCGACCCGCCGGGTCAAAGCATAGCCCATGAAAGTGGAGTTGAAGGAGGAAACCGAAATGGATTTTTGAGAGCGGAAACGAACTCAAAAATGCCAGAGCAGCGGAACAGGGGTTAAAGCGGGAGGGACTCGTGACATCTTTCATTTCCGATCCGAGCCTAATTAACATCATTGCTGGTAGATCAGGGGAACGACGACCTCGGCAACCGTTTAGAACGATTCGGTGTGCGGGTGCCCGCTTTTTTATGGACGCGACGCTCCGTGTACAAAGTCACCCGGCGAGTCTTTCGAAGGCCGCCGGCTTCTTGAAAGTTCGTTCCTGGAAACATCCGGAAGAGCTCCTTCACCGCACGTGCACCGGTAAGAACCGGCCTGCAGCGTCCGCATACGAAATTGGTGCACCCGTAGGGAGTTTGCCCTTCATAGGGAAGTTTTCGTGGGTTGCTGTTTGGTTGCCTGTTTTTTCGGGATTTCGCCACCAACCCGTGCACCTGAATGGACCATTTCCGAGTCCGCCGTGATCCACGCCGCGCTATTTCAGGCAAACCGAGCCGGTTTTCGAGCGGCCGTGCCAGACAGCAACGCGGCGCTTGAGATCGATGACGATGTGATTGGGAACTGGAGAACAGGTCGCTTCATCAGTCGCCGCATTCAGGCTCCAAGATTGTCCAATCACATCATTCCATATCGGCAGCGATGCACATGCCCGCTCAGAAGGAGCCAGGGTGC